>JADLDL010000059.1 GCA_020846655.1 Saprospiraceae bacterium
AGAGGTGGGAAGGAAAGCGCTTGCAACAGCGGCTGCGGCGCTATAGTTCCCGCATCCGGCCTCTAGTCGTCGAGCAACTTGTAATTTCGGTATTCGCCCGGCCGCCAGCCGGTGTGCTGTTCAAAAAAACGCGACACCCGGTCTTTCCACGACCAGCGCGCCTGCACCGGATCGCCGGTAAAGCGCCAGTTGGCCGCTGCAATCCGGGGCTGCATGACTGCCGGGTGGGTGCCAGAAAGTCGTTCCAGCGGTTCCAAACCGTCATACCCATACGATTCGCTGTCGCCCACCATTTGCCGAACGGTTTCATCCGAATGCCAGAGCCGGTTGAAACTCTGTTGCTTGCGCTGCTGGGCTGCCGGGTGTTTTACCCAGCCATAGTGATAAATATAGGCATCGAGCAGCCGGACCTTCAATTTGCGGCCTTCCGTGCCGGCAGCGCCAATCCGAAACCCCTGCGCGTCGCGGTAGGAACGGATTTGCTTGTTGTTGCGCACAATACGCACCTCCCGGCGGTACCAGCGGCGGCTGGCGCCGATATAATCGTAGGAGCCGTAAAAATGTCGGTATTTGAACAGTAGCCCCTCCGTGTCGGGGTCCTCCAGCCAGCGCTCCATCCCCGCCCGGATGGCTGGCCAATCGGCTTCGTGCACACACTCGTCGGCCTGGATATAAAAACACCAGTCGTACTCCGGCGGAATGGCATCAAAAGCCTTGTTTGTCTCCTGGGCCAGCACCCGGCCACCCTCGCGCAACCGGTCGTCCCACACCGTTTCCAGGATATGAATTTTCGGATCTCCGATGCGCCGCACGAGCTCGAGCGTTTCGTCGTCCGATTGGCCCACTGCCACCACAAAATAATCGCACAGCGGCAGGATGGAGCGAATGGCTTCCAACACCGGGTAGTCGTAGAGCAGAGCGTTGCGGATAAAAGTAAAGCCGGCTATTTTCAAAACAAGAAAGTATTGGTCAACATGCGGGGCCAAAATGAATGTTTTTTGCGCGAATGCGCAGGATTTGGTTAAAAATTAATTGGCAAAATGCTCGTTCCCGGGCAGCAAAAAATGCCGGATATTGCAGCGCAATAGCCATACGCCATGCCCACTCCGGATTTTTCCAACACACCACTCGACCTGAACCTTCGGCCCGCCGATGCCGGCATTCTGCCGGGGCTTGCGCAGCGCAGCCCGTACGCCCGGTTTGTAGCCGGTATTCCGCCCTTTTTGGGCGGCCCCTACTCGAGTATGTACCTCAGCCAGCCTTGGACCATCCGGCAGTACGCCGGCTTTTCCACCGCCGAAGAAAGCAATGCTTTTTACCGCCGCAACCTCGCCGCCGGACAAAAAGGCCTGTCTGTCGCCTTCGACCTGGCTACACACCGCGGCTACGACAGCGACCACCCCCGCGTGCCCGGCGACGTAGGCAAAGCCGGCGTAGCCATCGACTCTGTGGAGGACATGAAAATCCTGTTCGACCAGATTCCGCTCGACCAGATGTCCGTTTCCATGACCATGAATGGCGCCGTACTGCCCATCATGGCCTTTTTTATCGTGGCCGCCGAAGAACAAGGCGTAGCGCCCGCTCAACTGAGCGGCACCATCCAAAACGATATCCTCAAGGAATTCATGGTGCGCAACACCTACATCTATCCGCCGGCGGCGTCCATGCGCCTGATCGGGGATATTTTTTCCTTTTGCGCCGGCCAAATGCCCAAGTTCAATTCGATCTCCATTTCCGGCTACCACATGCACGAAGCCGGCGCGCCGGCCGAATTGGAACTGGCCTATACCCTGGCCGACGGCCTGGAATACATCCGCACCGGACTGGCTGCTGGGCTCGATATCGACGAGTTTGCGCCCCGGCTGTCGTTTTTTTGGGGTATTGGCATGAATCATTTCCGCGAAATCGCCAAAATGCGCGCCGGACGCTTGCTCTGGGCCAAACTGGTGCAGCAATTTCACCCCAAAAGCGCCAAAAGCCTGGCCCTGCGCACCCACTGCCAAACCTCCGGCTGGAGCCTCACCGAACAGGATGCGTTCAACAACGTAGGCCGCACCTGCATCGAAGCCATGGCCGCCGTGTTGGGCGGCACGCAAAGCCTGCACACCAACTCCTTTGACGAAGCCATAGCCCTGCCCACCGATTTTTCGGCCAAAATCGCGCGCGACACCCAGTTGTTTATCCAAAAAGAAAGCGATGTGTGCCGCGCCGTCGACCCCTGGGCCGGCTCTTACGTGGTGGAAAACCTGACGCAAGAGCTGGTCGAAAAAGCCTGGGCTCTGATCCAGGAAGTGGAAGCCCTGGGCGGCATGGCCAAAGCCATCGAGGAAGGCCTGCCCAAACTCCGCATCGAAGAAGCCGCCGCTCGCAAACAAGCCCGCATTGACGCCGGCCAGGAACAAATCGTAGGGGTCAATATTTACCAGGTGTCGGATGACGTGTCGTTCGATATCCTGGAAGTCGATAACTCCGCCGTGCGGGATGCCCAAATCCGCCGGCTCCGGGACATCAAAGCCCAACGCGACCCCGCTCGCGTGCAAGCCGCCCTGGAGGCCCTGGAACAGGCCGCACGCAACCCCTCCCCCTTGGAGGGAGGGCCGATCAGTTCTATGGAACATACTTCGATATTGGATATCCGGAGTTCGACGTTCGACATTTTTCAAAGGAAAAACGTCGAGGAGGGTCGAATATCGAACTCCGAATATCCAACATCGAAGTATCAAAACCCAGAACTGGGCGCACCTCCACCCCAAGGGGAGGGGAGTCGCACCAGCGACTCCAACGCTCCCCTCCCCCCCTTGGAGGGAGGGGCCGGGGCTGGGGTCAACCTCCTCGCCCTGGCTATCGACGCCGCGCGGGCCCGCGCCACCCTGGGTGAAATTTCATTGGCCCTGGAAAACGCCTTTGGCCGGTACTCGGCCACCACCCGCACCGTCGCGGGGGTTTATGCCGGAGAAATGAAGAAAAACGAAGATTTTGACAAGGCCCGTGCCCTGGCCGATGCCTTTGCCGAACAGGAAGGCCGGCGCCCCCGCATCCTGATCGCCAAACTCGGGCAGGATGGCCACGACCGCGGCGCCAAAGTCATCGCCACGGCCTTTGCCGACCTCGGTTTCGACGTGGATATCGGCCCCCTGTTCCAAACCCCCGCCGAAGCCGCGCGGCAGGCCGCCGAAAACGACGTGCACATCCTGGGCATTTCCTCCCTGGCCGCCGGACACAAAACCCTGGCGCCGCAAGCCATCGAAGAGTTGAAAAAATTGGGCCGGGAAGATATCCTGGTGGTCGTCGGCGGGGTGATTCCCGCGCAGGACTACGATTTTTTGAAACAAGCCGGCGTAGCGGCGGTGTTCGGCCCCGGCACGGTAGTGGCCAAAGCCGCAGCCGAGTTGTTGCACTTGTTGCTGGAAAATTAGGCAGGCGCTTAGCTGCTGGCCGGCTCTTCGTGCAGTTGCCCGGTGAACCATTTCACCAGTTTGAATTCGCTGAAAAATACCTTGGCAACCACCCGCAGCACGGTGTACACCGGCACGCCGATGACCATGCCCACCACGCCGCCCAGTTTGGCGGCAATGAGCGTCACGATAAATATTTCCAGCGGGTGGGCTTTCACACTGGCCGAGGTGATGTACGGTCCCACGAAATTATTGTCGATCATCTGTGTGCCAAAAAAAGCGGCCACCACCTTGAGCAATTGCGGGAGCATGACCCCGAAATCGGATTCGATGTAGGAGGAAATGGTGAAAAAACAGCCCAACACAATCCCCATGATTGGCCCCACATACGGCACAATATTGAATAAGCCGCCCATGACCCCGATCAGCAAGGCATTGGGCACCCCCAGCACCCACAAGCCCAACGACACCATCGTGATGAAAGCCGCCGTTTGGAGGGCCAAGCCGCCAAAATAACGGGTGAGCACCTCGCTCGATTCTTTCACCGCGTGTTGCACTTTGTTTTCCATATGGTTGGGCACAAACGCATGCAGGATATCGAGAAAAAGCCGGTTGTCTTGTAAAAAGAAAAATAAAATAAAGGATACGGAGGCGAAGGTGACGAAGACGTTGCCGGCAGTTGCCAGAAAAGCGCCCAGAAAATCGCTGAGCATGGTGGGTTTAAACCAGTTGCTCAGCAGTTCCTGGGTGCGGGTACCCAGCGATTCGGTGGCTTCCAGTACGCCGATCTCGTGCAAGCGATTATCGAGGTTGGTAAATGGCACTTTTAGTTTTTCACCCAAGGCCGGGTAGTCGACCGAAGCGAGGTGCCGGGTTTGGGAAATGATCGTCGGCACAAACAGCATCAGCAAGCCGAAAATCACCAAGTAAAAACTCAAAATCGTGAGTACAGATGCCCCCGTGGGCCCGAGTTTCCAGTCGCGGAAGCGAATTTTCCGCTGGAAAAACACCATCAGCGGGCGCCCCAGCATAGAAAGCAGCCAGGCGATGAGCAGGTAGGAAACGATGTCGGCAAAATAATACACCACCGCGGCCACCAGGGCGGCAATAAGTATCCAGAGGAAGTTTTGTCTCATGGTTCGGCTGATTTTCAGGGGCCGAGGGTGAACGTCGCGCTAAAATAGGCAGATTTGACGATCAGGCCTTCCGAAAAATCGCATCCAATGCGCCGGCTACTTCCGGGTATTGGAACGTAAACCCCGCTCCTATGGCTTTGGCATCCGACACGCGGTTGCTGAACAACACCGTGTCCGCCATTTCACCCAACACCAGGCGCAGGGCCAAGGCAGGTCCCGGCACCATAGCCACAGGCCGGCCCAAGGCTTTGGCTGCCGCCTTAGTCAAGTCGATGTTGCGCACCGGATGCGGCGCCACACCGTTGAAGGTCCCCTCCAGGCCCGGCTGTTCCATCGCCCACACAAACATGCGGCACATATCGTCGAGGTGAATCCAGGAATACCAGGCCTGCCCATCGGCAAAATAGACCCCCAGGCCAACGCGCATGGGTTTGACAATTTCGCGCAGCGCTCCACCCTCTTTGCCCAGCACAATACCGCAACGCAGCACCACGGTGCGGATACCCAGGGCGTTAATTTCTTCAGCCGCCCCTTCCCACAATGCACAACATTGCGGCAAAAAACTGGCGTCGGCCGAAGGATCCGTTTCGTCCACCCAACGCTCGCCCGAATTGCCGTAAAAACCAATCGCAGAAGCCGACAGGTACAGCTCCGGAAAATGCTCCAGGCGCTGAAACGTATGGCGCAGCACACGGGCACTCTCCACCCGGCTGTCGGTAATCAGTTGTTTCCGGGCCGTCGTCCAGCGCCGCTCGGCAATGCCGGCGCCCGCCAGGTTGATAACCACCTGCGCGCCCAACACGGCCTGCTCGTCGATGCTGCCGGCCACCGGGTCCCAGGCGTATTCGCCGGCCTTGCGCGGGCGCCGGGTCAGCAGCCGTACCTCATAACCTTTGCTGCGCAACAGGGCAGTCAAACGAGTGCCGATAAATCCGGTGCCACCGGCAAGCAGTACAATTCGGGACATAAAAACCGTGTTGAGGCCGATAAAAACACAACGCAGCAGCATTGCTGGCGTCTGTATTTTGTAACAAGCCGTAGCCGAATAAGTTGGCCGGCCGGCCGGCAAAAAATACCCACCCTGCAAGGGGTTTTCAGACGGTTGCTCAGGAAGACAGGCCGGC
>JADLDL010000060.1 GCA_020846655.1 Saprospiraceae bacterium
GTCCCTGGTAGCGCGGCGTTTACGCCGCCCTGGTCAAGGCCCTTCAGGGCCGTATGAATGTGGCCAATGTGAGGAATGTCTCTGGTAGCGCGGCGTTTACGCCGCCCTGGTCAAGGCCCTTTAGGGCCGTATGAATGTGGTCAATGTGGGGGAATGTCCCTGGTAGCGCGGCGTTTACGCCGCCCTGGTCAAGGCCCTTTAGGGCCGTCAAAATACAGTATTAGGGTATTCGTGGTGGTCGGATGGACGAGGAAAACTCATCCGGGTGTAACTTGGTTGGTGTGGGACAGCCGGTACATATCCGTCAGGGCCGCTTAACCGGAATTAACTTTTCTTCGGTTGAATTGCGCCTCCGAAATAAGACCTTCGTGCGGTTCAAACCTACTCTGAAATGGTAACTGCACAAACGTCAGCGTCCTACCTCCCTACCCTCCGCGCGCTCATCGAAGCGCAATACCCGCATTACTTCGACCTGTTTTGCGACTACAACCGCCACCCCGAAATCGGCCTGACTTGCCACCGCACGGCGGCCCGGCAGGCGGAGGAATTGCGGCGGGTGGGTTGTACGGTCGCAGAGCAGGTGGGCAGTACCGGCGTGGTGGGCGTGCTGGCCAACGGCCCCGGCCCTACGGTGCTCTACCGCGCCGACATGGACGCCCTGCCCATCCCCGATCGTCGCCCGGCGCCCTGGCGCTGTACCGATGGCCAAAACGGCCACCAATGCGGCCATTCGATGCACAGCGCGATGTTGCCGTTTACGGCCTTTTGCCTGCACCACTTGCGCGAACACTGGTCGGGCACCGCCCTGCTGGTGGCCCAGGACGGCGAGGAAGGCTGGAACGGCGCCAACATCATGCTGGAGCAAGGGCGATTGTACGAGCGCTTCGGCCGGCCCGATGCGGCCCTGGCCTGGCATGTATCGCCCACCTTGCCGGCGGGCACGGTGGGTATCCGCAAGGGTTGGGCGTTTGCGCTGGCGCAATTTGTTGACATCGAACTGTACGGTATCGGCGGCCACGGGGGCTACCCGCACACCAGCGTGGACCCCATTGTGCTGGCGGCCCACCTGATTACCCGCCTGCAAACCATCGTGGCACGCGAAATTGCACCCACCGACGTGGCCGTCATCAGCGTAGGCGCCATCCACGGCGGCACCAAACACAGCATCATTCCGGAAAAAGTAGAACTGAAACTCACCATCCGCAGCCAGACCAAGGCCTTATACTACCAGATCATGGCGGCCATCCGGCGGGTGTGCCGGGCCGAAGCCGCAGCCTCGGGCTTGCCGCCGGAGAAATACCCAAAGATCGAAGAGCGGCCCTATTTCACCGAACCCTTGTACAACGACGTGGCCCTGGCCACGCGGCTGGAAACGCTGTTTTCGGAAATATTGGGGCCAGAAAACGTCGTGGAAGAGCCGTACTACACCTTTGGTGAAGATTTTTCATCGTTCGGGCTGGACCGGCAAATCCCGATTCACCTGGGCTGGCTGGGCTGTGTGCAGCCCGACAAATTTGACGCCGAAGGCAAACCGACCGTTTTTTTGCCGCCCCTGCACCACGAACAATTTGACCCTTACCCGGACCGGACCATCCGCACGGGCGTGCTGGCCATGACAGCCGCGATGATGGATCTTTTTAAATGTAAAATGTAAGATGTAAAATGTAAAATGTAAAAGGGTGTTGGTGGGGAGGGGAAGTAATGTTGTTTGAGGGAGATTTGACCAGCATTAAACAGTTTTTTGTTGAAAATCAATTGTTTATGACTTTAACCTGTCCCAGCCGACAGCTGGCCATGCGCGCCCGCCAACACCCTTTTACATTTTACATTTTACATCTTACATTTTACATTTCTGTTGACTTAACAATATTCTTTTGGCTCGTCCGTCAACCCAGGTATAAACGGACAAAAACGTGGAACTCGAATTGGCACAAGGGCAACGAAATAGTATGATCAGCGGGTGGTTTACCCAGTACGGCAAACGCGTGCTGGCTTTTATCCGCTCGCGCATCAGCGACTTCGAAACCGCCGAAGACGTGGCGCAGGACGTGTGGCTGCAACTCAGCCGGCAAGACGACCTGGAAGAGATCGAACAGGTGGGCAGTTGGTTGTTTACCACTGCGCGCAACCGCGTCACGGATTATTACAGGAAGAAAAAGAACATCCCCTTCAGTCAACTCCAGCCGGCCGGCGCTGAGGAAGCGAGTGACGAAGAAGGTTCTACTGCCGACTTGTTTTTTGATGCCTGGGTAGACCAAAACCTGCCCGATGCCTGGGTGGAAAGCCGCGATTTCTGGAACGAACTCGACCGAGCCCTGAACCAGCTACCCGCCGAGCAACGCGAGGTGTTTGTGGCCCACGAACTCTACGATATTCCGTTCAAACAACTGGCCGAAGAAACCGGCTTGCCGATGAATACCCTGCTCTCCCGCAAACGCTATGCGGTGTTGCACCTGCGGCGGTATTTCTCGAAAAGCGAGCTGCTTCAGGACTGAGTGTTCACCACCATTTTTTACAACCAACCATTAAAACGTATCAATATGAAAGGGAAATGGATCGCTAAAGCCATATTTTTTGGCGCCCTGGCGATTACCGCCATCACCGGCCTCACCATGTTGCTGTGGAACAACCTGGCAACGGCCATATTCGGCCTTCCGGCCATCAATTTCTTCCAAACCCTGGGCCTGATGGTCCTGGGCCGCCTGCTCACCGGCGGGTTTCGGCCTCGAGGCGGAGGCTTCGGGCACGAACGCCGGCGACACATGCAGGAACGCTGGATGAAGATGAGCGCTGAGGAACGCCAGCAGTTTTCGAAACGCTGGGGCCGTTGGGCGCCGGGTTGCGCACCGGAAGCCGAAACCACGCAGGAAAAAGCATAACCCTCAGTGTCCTCCGTGCTCTTAGTGCTTCAATTTTTAAAACCACGAAGGGCACGAAGGGCACTGAGTAACCACCTCACACTACAATTTTATACGCTATGAAACGCAAAAAATGGATGATCGGCATCGCTGCCGTACTACTGCTCGTATTGGCCGGCAAAGGCATTGCGCACTACCGCTGGTCACAACTGTCCACCGAAGAAAAGGCCGGCACCATCACCGAAAAAATGGCCCGCCGCTTTGACCTGAACGACACACAAAAGGTCCGGGTGTACGCCCTCAACCTGGAAAAAGTCAAAACCATGGAAGCCCGCTGGAAATCGGGCGAACACCGCCGCTCTGACTGGAAACAACTCCGGGACCAATGGCACGAAGACATGCGGGAAATCCTGAGCCCGGAACAACAACAGCGGCTTCGGCACTAAGGCCCGGTAGTATCGGTCAAAGGGGCCGGTCTTTTCTGCTGCGCTGCTCCAGGCCGCGCAACGGAAAGGGCCGGCCCCTTCTCTTTGCTGCTGCAAAACGATTGCCCCGGCCCATCAACCATAGGGAATGTCGAAAATGCTCCTATATTTGCCGGTGCCAGCCCCTCTTTTAAGGCAAGATTATGACAGGACATCTCACCCCGGCGTTAGTACTGGCTATACTTTTTATGTATTTTGCGATGTTACTTGGCGTCGCTTGGTACACTGGCCGCAATGTGAGCAACGAAGGATTTTTCCTCGCCAACCGCAAAATTCCCTGGTACGTCGTCGCGTACGCCATGATCGGGACCAGCATCAGCGGAGTCACATTTATCTCGATCCCGGGCGCTGTGGGGCAGGACGCCGGCCTCAACCGGGGCTTCGGCTACATGCAAGTGGTCATGGGGTATATGTTGGGCTACCTGTTTATCGCCACCGTGCTGATGCCCCTGTATTACCGCCTCAACCTCACCTCCATTTACAGTTATTTGGAGCAACGCTTCGGGTATTGGTCCTATAAAACCGGGGCGGCCTTTTTCCTGTTGTCCCGTACCCTCGGCTCGGCAGCCCGCATGTTTTTGGCGGCACTGGTGCTCCAGGCCTTTGTTTTTGGCCCGCTGCTGCAAGATTTCCTGGTCTGGGCCTTTCATTTTTCTGTCTCCGATGCCGGACTATGGTCCGGCCGGCTGGGCTTGCCCATCACCGCTGTGCTGATGCTGGCGCTCATTTACGGCTACACCTACAAAGGCGGCCTGAAAACCATCATCTGGACCGACACCATCATGACCACGTTTTTTATCGCAGCGGTGGCCTGGACGGTGGTGAGTATCGGCAAAGCCCTCAACCTGGGTATCGGCGACATCTGGCCGGCGGTGACCAGCAGCCGCTATGCGCAGATGTTTTATTTCGACAATTTCTTTTCCGATCCCAACCATTTTGTCAAACAATTCATTAGCGGGGCGCTCATCGCTATTGTGATGACCGGGATGGACCAGGACCTGATGCAAAAAAACCTGGCCTGCAAAAACATTCGCGAAGCGCAAAAGAACATGTTTGTCTTTTGCCTGTATCTGATTGTGATCAACCTGGCGTTCCTCGTTTTGGGCGCCCTGTTGTACTTATACGCCAACTCGCTCGGTATCGAAATACCTGGCCGCACCGACCAGTTGTACCCCAAAATTGCGTTCGGACACCTCGACACTGCTGCCGGTATCTTTTTTGTGCTGGGCCTGATCGCCAGCACATTTGCCAGTTCCGACAGCGCCCTCACCGCGCTCACGACCTCCTTCTGCGTGGATTTTTTGCATTTTGAAAAAAAGCAACAACACCCCGACGCCTATGCCACGGAGGCTGAAAAACTGGAATACGCAGAAGTCTCCGGCCGCCAATTGAAAAGAGCCCGAACCCTGGTACACCTCGGGTTCTCCGGAGTATTTGTCGTCATCATTCTGTTGCTCAATGCCTTCAGCAATGGCGCGGTTATTTCGCTGATTTTCAAAATTGCCGGCTACACCTACGGGCCCTTGCTCGGGTTGTTTGCTTTCGGTTTGTTTACTAACCTGCACCTGCATGCCTGGTCGTTGCGCATCCCCTTGAGTCGCGTGTCGGCCCGCTACGGCGATGTGTCGGTACCCGGCGTGTTGTTGGTTTGCCTGGCGGCGCCAAGCCTGACCTGGGCCATCGAAGTGGGGTGCAAGCAATGGTTCGATGTCGGCTTTTTGACCATTTTGCTCAACGGCCTGCTCACGTTTGGCGGGCTTTGGATCATGTCGTACAGCGAAGACCGTCCGATGGACCAGGCCTGATTCCAACAATCCTCTTCATCCGGCTCATATGGAATCGTTTCCCCGCATAGAGCCCCTCAGCGAACAAGCCCTTGCCATCCGGTTTGGCGCCGATCCCGACGCTGCCACGGGGGCTACGCTTTGGGCCTTCGCCGACAGCCTGCGGCAACAGCCCCTGGCCGGGCAGCGCGATGTGGTGCCGGCATTTACCACCCTCAGCCTTCATTTTGACCCCGCGCGGGTGCGCGCCCACTGGCCGCACGCAGCGTCGCCTTTGCAGGCGATGGCCGAAGCGGTTCGCCGTCGGCTCGAATGGCTGTCCCCGTCGCCGGCGCTGCCGGCACGGGCTCCGGTAGAAATTCCGGTCCGCTACGGCGGTGCGCTGGGCCCCGACCTGAGGGCTGTGGCCCGGCATGCGGGCCTGACGGAGGCTGAACTCATCGAGTTGCACAGCGGGCAGGCATACACGGTATACCTGATCGGTTTTTTGCCGGGCTTTCCCTATTTGGGTTTTCTGCCGGAGGCATTGGTGCTGCCGCGCCGGGCCACGCCCCGTACCCGGGTGCCAGCCGGCAGTGTGGCCATTGCCGGCCGGCAAACGGGTATTTATCCGCAGGCTTCGCCGGGAGGCTGGCATCTGCTGGGGCACACTGAGTTTCGGCTTTTTGATCCGCTGCGCCCGGCGCCGGCCTTGCTACAGCCGGGGCAGCGCGTAACTTTTGTTCCGGTATGATGCGGCTGCGCGTGCTGCGTGCCGGGCTGCTGTCGACCGGGCAGGATCTCGGGCGCTATGGCTGGCAGGCCAGCGGCGTGCCGGTGGGTGGTGCGCTCGACGCCGATAGCCACCGCCTGGCCAATTTGGTGTTGGGCAATCCGGCCGATGCGGCCAGCCTGGAGATTGTGCCAGGACCGGGCTGGCTGGCCGAGGTGGAGCAGGCCGGCTGGCTCGCGGCTGCCGGAGCGGGCATGGGCTGGCTGATCGA
>JADLDL010000061.1 GCA_020846655.1 Saprospiraceae bacterium
TGCACGCTCCCTCGCACCGCCGGGCCGACGCATCAAACTCTGCTGGTAAAATGGGTTGTACAGGTTTTAATCAGTTCCCTCGCGTTGCTCGGGATGACAAGTGCCTGGCTGTTAAATTGTTATTCAGATTTCTCGCCGTGCTCGAAATTAGGCCAGTGCAGGTGGAAATTTCGAGCAAGGCGAGAAATCTGATAAAAAGAAATCGTTTAAACACTTGCCTTGTCATCCCGAGCAACGCGAGGGATCTGAAAAAACGCCTGCCATTTCATTTTGACGACAGATTTTGATGCGTTTGCCCTCGGCACCCTCCCTCCTGGGGAGGGCCGGGGTGGGGTTGGCTCGCGAGCGGTACGGGGCAGGAGGTATTCGTGACTTTATTTTTTACGCCCTACTATGTGATAAAATACTAACAGCGCTATTACTTAGGGTTTTTGCTCTACAGCATTCTTTTTCAATTGAAAATCAGGGTGCCCACATTGCCATAGGACAAAAGCGTATTGATCGGCGAAATTGGCGAACGTGACTTCCCGGTCTTCAGTGAAATGCCCGTTGTCGTAGTTTACCTTCATCAATACGGGTTTGCCGGAACTGCTGGCTTGTTGTGCGGCTGCCACAAATTTGCCCGGCTGCCATACCACCACGCGTGGGTCCGTCCAGCCGCCCACGCCCATGATGGCAGGGTATTTCACGCCTTTCTTCACGTGCTGCATCCCGTCCATTTCGTACAAGGCTTTGCACTCCACGCTATCGGTGACCGTGCCGAATTCGGGGATGTTGACGGGGCCGTTCGATGAAAATTCCAGGCGCAGGGCATTGGCGCAGCCCACGTTGCAGATGGCCGCAGCAAACAAATCGGGGCGCTCCGTGATGGCTCTTGTGATCAGGATACCGCCCGCGCTGGTGCCGGTCCCGCCCAATTTAGAGGCTTGGGTATAGCCGTTTTTGATGAGGTATTCGGCGCAACTGATGAAGTCATTCCAGGTATTGGGTTTGGTGGTTTTGTAACCTGCTTTGTACCAGTCTTCGCCTTTTTCGCCGCCGCCCCGCACATGCGGGATGGCGATGACTGCGCCTTTTGTCGCCAAGGAATTCAATTCGGCACTAAAATAGGGCAACATACCATAGCCATACGCGCCATAACTTTCCATCAAACAGACGTTGGAGCCGTCTTTTTTGATGCCTTTTTTATAGATAATCGAAAGCGGCACCAGCACGCCGTCGTGCCCTTTTACGTCCACTTCTTCCACCACGAGGTCTTTGTATGCATCCGGATAAACCGGCGCGGCGTTGAAAGGGCTGGGCGTAAACTGATCCGTTTCTGCATGGTATATAAACTCGGTAAAAGGCTGGTTCCAGGACGTAATGGCCACCAAAAATTCATTGGTCTTGGTGTCTATGCAGAAAGCAAACGCCGAACCCGAAAAGGGCAACTTCACTTCCATCGTTTTTTCAGTGACCAGGTTGTACTTGTAAAAATAGTTGTTGATGCCGTCGCTGTAGCGGAGGAGCAGGAAATCCTTGCAGCGGGCAAAATTTTCAAGTACCATCGCCTTTTCGGGTGCAATCACCTTGGCCTTGGCCCAATCGGGGTTTTTCAAATCGGTGGAAATGAGTTTGCGTTTTGCAGCCCCTTTGTGCGTAATAGCAAAGACGTTATCACCGACGATGTCAAAACTGTTTACCAATTTATCGTCGGGCGTACACAAGGTTTTCCATTGTATTTTGCCTGAGTAAAATTGCGAAATGGGTGCGAAGTGCCATTTCTGTTCGTTTTGCACTGTTCCTTCGCCGGCAAACACGTATGCTTTGGCATCCTTTCGAAGGGTCACATAGGGATATACTTTTTCTTCGATTTTTAATTCGGGGTATGCTGCATTGCTGAAAAAATCAAGGTCTGCCTGGGTGTCGGCGCCAAGAGCGTGCAATTTGGTTTTGGGGTTGAGGCGCGCCGTCGGGTCGGTATTGTCGGCCGATTTTATCCACATGTACAGGAACGCCTCGTTGTCGAAGGTCCAGCCGACGATGCCGGCGGTGGCGGGTATCACATCGGGCAGAAACTGTTTGGTATCCACATTCAGCACCTGTATGGTTTGCACTTCCGCACCATTTTCGGCGTAGCCGATCAGCAGTTTTTTGCCGTCGTAACTCGGTGCAATTTGCTGGACGGAGAGGGTTTTTCCTTCCTGAAATGTCAAAGGATCAAACAGCAATTGCTCCGGCGCAGCCATGTTTTCGCGGAAATAAACCTTGCTCACCTTTTCGCCGGGCATTCTTTTTTGATAAAAAATACGGCCTCCTTCTTTGATCGGGAAATAGATTTGGGGCGGTTGCAATTTGTCCAGGGTGCGCCACTCGGCAATCAGGCCGTCCCTGCCCGTGATGCTGTTCATCGTGGTATTGGTCAACTCCGCCTGTGCTTTGAACCACGCATTGACCTCCGGATCTTTCATGTCTTCGAGCCAGCGGTAGGGATCGCTGTAGGTGACGCCCCAGTACGTGTCTTTGGCATCCACCGTTTTGGTGGCGGGATACCGGAATTGTGCAAAAGCATTGTTGGCAAATAGTGCCAGGACAACTAAAAAAATGAAATTTTTCATAGGAATGTTAGAGGAAAGTGAAAGGTATGATGTGAAATAGTGGAACCACTCCAAGCCAAACCTAGCCGTGGATGTGGCGGCGGTGTTTGAGGCTCGAACCGGGTTATTTTCTTTTAGGTTAAGAGCATGTTGGGGGTTTTCTGCCAGAGGCAAAAACGAGGGCTTTTCTCGTCAATTTTCGCGTTTTTGAAGGAGCATAGTGGGTACTCTGTAACTGAAAAAAGGTGAAAAATGGCGAGAAAAGAACCGTTTTTGGCCTGGCGGGAAAATCCCCAACATGCTCTAATTCGTTGCGGCATCTGCACTTCCCTCCAGCACAATCCGCCGGTCGCAACCGATGCAGAAGCCCTGCAGGTCAACTTCCTCCGCCAGCAAGAGTGCATTGGGCAGCAGGGTAAGCATCGCGCCTGGCTGAATCTGGAGGCTTAATACTTCAACTTTTTCCGCCTTGATCACCGGATAGTCATTGCTCGATGCAGATACATCCGGGATCAGCACCCGGTCAAATTCGTTGGGAACGCGCCCGGTGCTCCAGTTTTTGAAGTACGACCATTCGGTTTCATGGCCCGGAGCGCCACCGCGCCAGGTATTGTTTTTTTGGGCAAATGCCGAGGTAACGGCGATCAGGGCGAACAGGCAAACTGAAAATATTTTTGACATGGTCTATAGTTTTAAACCCGCAATGGGGTGAATTGTATGGAGAATTACTGGCGAACAAAGACGCGTTGGCCGCAATATTTGCACGTGATGAAATGGCCGAACGAATACTGGCTTCGCGTCAGCGGCTGGTAGTTCATCGTTTTGTTTTCCCGATGTTGTGCGTGGTGCGACGAGGGACAGGCCTTGCTTTCAACGACGTGTGCCGCTTGGATTGCTGAGGCTCTTGCCAACTGTGCCGGGCTGCACTGGCAGCACAGAACACTTAGCCCGAATACAAAAAGCACTATGTTTTTGGGGCGTGTGTGCGCTGGCTGCTGCGATTTGTTCAATCGCAGACACGTGTGGCATAAATAAGCGATCCACGTAAGGCCCGCCAGGGCCACTAAAGCGATCAAACCTGTCAGCGCGTGCTGTTCGAGCAGTTGGACGGTGTTGGCCATTTCTGCCGCTTGCATTTCCAGGCTGTGCCGGACAGCCGGTACTTGTGCAGACAGGGTGTTTGTTCCAAGGAGGATTCCGATTCCGCTTAATTGGTGTTTGCTTGCCATAACTTTTGTTGTTAAATGTTTCATTTGTTATGGTACAAAGGTCGGGGCAAGGGGAAGCTCGGACAACCCCATGAGCATGGGGGCGATGGGGGATGGGGATTTCCGATTACAGATATCCGATTTTCTGACGATCCGCTTGGTGTACAGTGGTTCAACATCCGGGCGTTCTGCCTATCCTACCTGCAGCAGCACACAATAGCCTTCCGCTTTCCGGCCAATTTCCAGCGTAGCGCCAATCTTTTTGGCCCGCATTTGCATGTTCGAGGTGCCGGAACCGGTGGTTTTGTAGCTTTTTTCGGCGCTGGTGCCGTTGTCGCAAATGCGCATCTCGAGGCCGCCGGAAGGCGTTTTTTTCAGGTGGATGTGCAGCATGTCGCCGTTGGAGTGTTTGGCGGCGTTGGTGATGGCCTCTTTAAAAATCAGGTAGAGATTTTGGCGCAGCTCAACGGAGATGTTCTGTTGGACGGCGATGTTTTCCACCTTGAAATCGAAGCGTATCTCCCGGGGCACCAGGGTTTCCTCGGCGTGTTCGCGCATGCGGTCGAGCAGGTTTTCCCATTTGTCTTTGCGGGCATCGATGGCCCAAACCGTATCACGCATGTAGGCCATGGCGTTGCGGCTGGTTTCGCTGATGCGCTGCAGTTTGCCCTTGTCTTTTTCGGAGGCGGTGATGGCCAAAGCCTCCGTTTGCATGGCCAGGCCTGCGAGCAGGGTGCCCACATCGTCGTGCAGGTCGCTAGATATTTTCACACGCAGGCGCTCGAGGCGCAGGGCCTGTTGCAGGCGATACCAGAACCAGCCGTACATCAGGGCGCCCGCAGTGCCTGCGCAGAGCAGGTAAAACCACCAGCTCTGCCACCA
>JADLDL010000062.1 GCA_020846655.1 Saprospiraceae bacterium
AATTTAAGGAATGACTCCCTATTTTGCCCTTGTTCTAATTGTACTTCATAGTGACTTTTATTTTCCCTGTATTCTACTAGCAATTCATTCATTTTATGTTCTTCAACTTGTTTGAACAGGTCAAGTTTGTAAAATGAAAATTTTTGTGGGGAGAGTTTACCACAAAAGACAAATTCAATATCTACGATACCGTTAATGCCCGTAATTAAGTCTTTTGAGTACCTAATTTTTATATCTTTAGAATACGGAGATCCAAAGTACAGAATTGGGGCAACTTCATTTCCTCGCAACACGTTTTTTGTAACTCTATTTTCAAACACATAATTCGGAGTAGGCTGGACTTGGATTGCGCCATCTCTGCATCTTAGAACAAAAGATATGTTTTCTTCATTTTGAAAAGGAGAGAAATTCCAAATAGTCAGTGTCAAATTTAGATAAATATAGGATACAGGAGAACTATTATTTCCTATCAATCTATTAGTAATGTGCTCGCTACGCTTATTAATTTTAATAAATCCTTCAATCCTTGGAAACCTTACCTGCTTGAAAAGTGCTTCAATATAGTGATGTGGAGCAGTTCTCGTTTGACCATCTAATCGCATATAATACCTATTGTCAAACTGATGAGGTTTAGTGAGGCTTTCCATAACTTCGATCACATAAACAAATTTGCCATCAGCAATTTTAAGTGGCCAAAACTTAATATTATTTGGCAAAGGGATGGTTTTATCAGATAAGCTGCTAATAAAACTATCCTTCTCAATCTCTCGGTCAACTGGAGAAAGATCGCCCTTAAAAACCTTAGACTTATCACTTCCTTTCATTTTTCCGATCGGAGCTCCCCAAATGATAACACCACCACTAGAATTCAAAAAAGCACATATTGCTTTCAACACATCATTTTGTTTAGACTTAAAATCTTTTGCATCTTTTTCATGTTCGCCAAAGGACTTTAATTCAAGAGTGTCGCTTTCTATTCTTTCTTCTTTAAAAAAGGCTGTCAAGAAAGCAATATCGATATCTTCCATCCTCCGGCCTAAAATATTTTCAGTCATACTTTATATCTTTTTCTTTCAACAAAAAACGGTGTAGTACTGTCTTAAAAAACAAAATTAACACCAATTTTCATCGAAGCAACACTCTGCTCTCGATCAAAAAAGGATATTGCTGCTTCGAAGCCCCTCCTTCAGGCACCAACCCACTGGACAAAAACTCTCTTTCCATCCTTCCCCTGTCCAAACTTTTTACCTAAGTTTGGACCGGTAGCCTGTCCGGCTACCTCATCTGAAGCGCGTTTCTTGCCCAATCCGATTCCTTTACCTGAAAAATACCAAACAGGAAATGGTGCGGCGGCGGGCGGTGTTCCACTGGACCGACACGGCCCGGGCAGGCCTCGTTTATCAGTACCGGATACAAAAAATAGCGCCGGGCGTTGCTACCCATTTTCCGGATTTTTAGGTAGCCTTGCGATTTTATAATTCAAAAACCTGTAGTATGCACAACTTCATTTTTGTTATCGGGCTTTTGCTGCCCACACTTGCCTTTTCCCAGGAGAAAGGTACTTTGACAAGCCTGCATTCCCGTTTGTTTGAACTTGTAGCGGGGGCCGACACGATTGAATTTATCCAGACCGGCGAACAACTGACGACGCCCAAGCCTGTGCTTTTGTTTTTCCAGGGCTCATTGCCCCGGCCGCTGGTGCTGGATTTTGAAAACGGCGCCCTGCAACTGGTCAATTTTAATTTTGATTACACCAAATTGATCGGCCACTACCACCTGGTTACGATTGCCATGCCTTTTACGCCGGCGGTGTGCAAACTCAGTGCGACCAACAACAATGCCTGCTATGTGCCCGACCCGAAAGGAGCCCCCGATGTTTTTGACGCCCGGTATCTGCGGGCCAATTACCTGGACACCTATGTGGCCCGGGGGGAGG
The DNA here is from genome assembly GCA_020846655.1 of Saprospiraceae bacterium. Lineage (GTDB taxonomy): Bacteria > Bacteroidota > Bacteroidia > Chitinophagales > Saprospiraceae > M3007. The sequence continues at coordinate 1,937 of JADLDL010000062.1, forward strand.
CGGTGGTGGATTTTTTGCTGAAACAAGACTGGGTGGACAAGCAGCAGATACTCGCACTGGGGCATTCGCAGGGCAGCAAAGTAGCCCTGAAGGTCGCGCTGAGCCGCCCGAAAATCAGCCGCCTGGGCTTTTTTAGCGGCAACCCCTTGGGGCGTTTTGACCAGTTTGTGCGCGAATACCGGCTGGCCGAAAACAAAGGGGAAATGAGCAGTGCGGAAGCGCAGGCAAGCATTGACCAGCTGTACCGCGACTGGGAGGAGCTGTACAAAAATCCCCTGGACAATTCGGAGCCTTCGGGCGACACGAACCGGGCAACTACTTCATTTTCAGAAAATTTTGTGGACGATTTGTTGGCACTCAACATTCCCGTCTACGTCGCCTATGGCACGCGCGACACCGGCTCGCAGCCCTGCGACCTGCTGCCCCTGGAGTTTATCCGGCAGGGCAAACGCAACCTGACCCTGAAACCCTATCCCGGCTGGGGGCATAATTTTGAAGAAAAAGACGACAAGGGCCGGTCCGATTTCAACCACATGCACTGGCAGGAAGTGGTGGAAGCATTTTTGGAATGGTCGGGAAAGCCGTAATTTTCAGCCATGAAACACGTAGTATTGATGCTGGTGGCCGGTTGCTGGGCTGCCTTGTTGGCCTGTGGCCAAACCAACCCAAGCGCTCCGGCGGCGGCCAAAACCGAACGCAACACGGCGGGCCAAGGACTTCGGATACCCGAAAAGGTAGGCCCGGTGAACGACTACGAGCAGTTGTTCAGCGAGGAGGAGGAGGAACAGTTGGCTGCGATGATCCAGGACTTTGAAACCCGCACGTCCATTGAAATTGTGGTGGTGACGCTCGACAGCACTCAAAGCACCAAAGCAGGGTTTGACCAACTGATTTTGGACATCGGAAACGGCTGGGGCGTGGGCAAAAAAGACAAAAACAACGGCATCGCGATCGGCATTTCGGCCGGCTTGCGGAAGATTCGGATTCAAAACGGCCTCGGCATTGAGCGCCAACTCAGCGACGGGCAAACCGGGATGATCATCGGGAAATACTTTCTTCCGCAGTTTAAAAACGGCGCCTATTTCGAAGGCACCCGACAGGGAGTACAGGCGATTATGGCGCAGTTGAGTGGGGGTTGAGGGGCATAACCATCAACTTAAGGTTTACTTACTTCGACATTCGATATTCTGCGGTTCGATATTCCAACGTAAATGGCTTAAAAAATATCGAATATCGAACCGCAGAATATCGAATGTCGAAGTAAAAAAAGCGCCTTCAAACGTTTAAGTTGATGGCTATGGGGGCTGAGGGCGCCTTGTTTTGCAGATTAAAAATTCAATTTTTAATCTGCAAAACAAATGATCACCAGGCACTTATCCGAATACTTGCGGGCTGCGGCGCGCACGATGCCCGTCATCAGCCTGACCGGCCCCCGGCAATCGGGCAAAACAACCCTGGTCCGGGAAGCCTTTCCGGAACACGCCTACGCGAATCTGGAACACTTGCCCACGCGGCAATATGCCCGTGAAAACCCGGTAGGCTTCCTGGAGCAATACCCAAACGGGCTGATCGTGGATGAGGCCCAGTATGTGCCCGAGTTATTTTCCTACATTCAGGTACAAGTGGACAAAACCCGCCGAAACGGCGATTATATCCTGACCGGCTCTCAGAATTTCCTGCTCATGGAAAATATTACGCAGAGTTTGGCGGGACGGGTTGCTGTTTTTAATCTCTTGCCGTTTTCGGCACGGGAACTGGCGGACACGGAATACCAACTCCGCAACCCTTTTGAGTATATTGTGAAGGGGTTTTATCCACGTGTTTACGATCAACAAACGCCACCGGGTGTATTTTACCCATCCTACCTGCTCACCTACCTCGAACGCGATGTACGCTTGCTGAAAAATATTGGCGACCTGGCCACTTTTGAGCGCTTTATTCGGTTGTGCGCCGGGCATATCGGGCAAGTGTTCAACCAAAGTTCATTGGCCAACGATACCGGGCTTTCTCAGCCTACCGTCAAAAGTTGGCTTTCTGTTTTGGAAACCAGTTTTGTAGCCTTTTTACTACCGCCGTATTTTCGGAATTTTAACAAACGTCTACTCAAAACCCCAAAACTGTATTTCTACGATACCGGCCTGGCCTGCTCACTGTTGGGTATCCGTTCTGCAGCCGAACTTGAAAACCATTTTATGCGCAGCGCTCTTTTTGAAAATTTCATCGTCGTAGAGTGTATGAAACAATTCCTGAACCGGGGGCTTCGCATCCCTTGTTACTACTGGCGCGACAGTACCGGCAATGAGATCGACCTGCTCGTGGAACAGGCTGGCCGTTTGTATCCCATTGAAATTAAATCCAGCCAAACCTTAAAATCCGATTTTTTTAAAAATCTCGAGTTTTTCCAAAAATTATCCGACACACCGCCAGAGCAATCCTATCTCGTTTATGCTGGCACTGAAAACCAAAATCGCCTTCGAGGCTTTGCCCGGGGTTGGGAACAATTGCCGGTATTTGATTAGAAGCCATACCCTACACAATCGTCCGCCACACCTTCTCTCCCCCTTCCGGCCCGGCTGGTGGCGGCGCAGCCGGAGCATCCGGCGTCAGGCGGTCCCACCAGCTGCGTTTCAGGATCAGTGCACAAAGCAGCAGCACCGCGACGGTGACCAGCAGCGCCCGCGTTTGTCCCAGGATCAGGTACATGGGCAACAAGGCCATGCCGATCTGCGACACAATGCCCACGAACACATTGAAAATATCCAGTTTGAAATCCGGGTTGCCCTGAAAACCGGGCGTATCGGCCACCACCGCCTCGTGCACGGGCTTCCAAAAGCCCCAGGGCCGCACGGTTTGATAGAATTTTTTGAGGGTTTCCATGTCGGTCGGCGGCGCCGACAGGGTGCCTGCGATGCTCCCGGCCAGCGAGACCAGAAACAACAGCGGAAACCAGTACAAAGGCAAACCATCGGTCACCAGAGGCAGGATCAGCGCCGCGACCGTGCCCGTGAGCATACCCCAGAAAAAGCCGTTGGCGTTGAAGCGCCACCAGTACCAGCGCAGCACGTTGGCGGCCACATACCCGCCATACAAAGCCGACACGATCCACTGGAGGATGGTGTTTACATCGCCGGCAAACAAGCCCAGCACGATGCTGATGGCCACCACTGAAATGCCGACGATGTAGTTCATGCTGACGGTCGTGCGGGCCGAGGCCTGCGGACGGATGTATTTCAGGTAAATATCATTGACGATGTAGGCCTGCGCCGCGTTCAGCGTGCCGGCAAAGGTGCCCATGAAGGCCGCGAGCAGGCCGGCGAGCACGATGCCCATGAGCCCGACGGGGATAAACTGGTTGATCGCCGCCGGCAATATTTTTTCAAAATCCACGGCGCCCGTGGCGTCGCGCAGGTTCAGTTGGTCGTAGTAGAGCAGCGCCAGCACCGTAAAGCCGATAATCATGGCGTAGCGGATGGGCATAAGCACCACCGACACGAAGCCCGACATTTTGGAGGCTTCTTCCGGCGAACGCGTGGAGAGGATTTTTTGCATGTCGTAGTTGGGCGCCGGGCCGGCCAAACTGGCCAGCGCGCCTTTGAACAACATCATCATAAAAAAGAAGCCGAAAGGAGAGAAGCCGTCGGCCGTAATTTTCTGGTTGGCTTCGGCAATCAGGTTCGTCCAGTCGAGGCTCCAGTTCCAGGAAAAAAACGGGCTCAACCAGCCCTCTGGTACTGCCAGCGGTCGCAACGACAGGTGGTGCATCGCGATGCCGGCCACGCTGAAGGCCGCGATGGTCATCAGGCTGTACATGATCACGTCGCCCAGCACGATGCCCGACATACCGCCCAGCACCGAGTAGAACACCGCGAACAGGGTGAACAAAATGCCGTAAAAATGGCCGACATACTGCGCCGGGATGTCGAAGGGCAAATAAGGCGCCACCGCTTCCCAGGGGATAAAAATCTCGATAAACTTGCCCAGGCCCACAAAGCCATAGGCCATAAAGCCGAGGCAGGAAATGACGGCAAACGCCACCACCACCGTGTGGGAGGCCTGCACCGCCGGCCCGGTGCCAAAGCGCGTTTGCAGCCACTCGGCGCCGGTAGAGGCGCCCGAACGGCGCAGCCAGCGGGAGAGATACATCATCAGGAAAATCTGGTTGAAACAGGGCCAAAGCCAGGGAATCCACACCGAGTTCATACCGTACACAAAACAGATCGTCACCATCCACATGGTACCCGAAATATCGAACATATCGGAGGCATTGGAGAGCCCCAGCATGTACCAGGGCAGTTTTTTGCCGCCGAGCAGGTAGGCTTCGTTGTCCTGGCGCGCGCGTTTGCGCAGGAGTAGGCCGATGATGACCGTGGCGGCCAGGTAACCGAAAATAATGAGCAGGTCGAGTCCGGTGATTTTCATACCAAAATGCTTGATAAACAGGTGTAACAAATGTCTTACGACACAGCAGCGCCTGTACTTGGAGGAACGCACAAACAAGAGGGGGAAATGTAACCGGCGAAAACGACTGCCATTCCGAATTCCAAAGTAAATTTGTCAAAATCGCCGGGAACAGCGTGCTGCATTGGGTTTTTCAACAAAAATGTGCAAACTGCCCGCCTGTTTGAAACACTGGCCCCCTGAAGCCCGGCCCCACAGCGCCGTACTTTTGGGCAAACTTAAAATAGAACGCATGAAGAAATTGCTTACCCCTGGTTTTCGTTCATTTTTGCCCCTGCTAACCATCCTACTGATGCTCCCGACCAACAGCCAGGCCCAGGCGCCGGAAATCGACTCCGTCAGCGTCCAATCGTACCAGGTGCCGCAAGGCGGCAAATTTGAATGCACGGTGTACCTCAAGACCGCTGTGTCCAATCCTTACGACTACGATCTGGCCTCCATTCAGGGGACCTTCACCGGCCCCAATGGCCAAAGCGTGACGGTCGATGGTTTTTTCATGCAGGACCACAGCCTCAACACCAGTACCGGCGCCCTCACGCCCCTCGGCAACGGCCAGTTTAAAATCCGGTTTTGTCCGCTGCTGGCCGGCAACTGGACCTTTTTCGTGACGGCCAACACCAGCGGCGGCACCGCCACCACCAATACCCAAAATTTTACCTGCAAAACAGCCGCCACCAAGGGCTTCGTGCGCCGCAACAACAGCCGCTATTTTCAATTCGACAACGGCGAGCAGTACATTCCCATCGGGCAAAATGTGTGCTGGCAAAACAACAACATCTACCTCGACTACAAAAACTGGCTGGGCGACATGGCGGCCAACAAAGCCAATTTTTTCCGCCTTTGGATGGCCCATTGGGGCCTGGGTATCGAGTGGAAAAACGGCTCCTCGGGTTTTGCCGGTTTGAAAAAATACAAACAATCGGCGGCCTTTTACCTCGATTGGATGCTCGACTACTGCGCCCAGAACAACCTGTACATGATGCTCTGCATCAACCACCACGGCCAGTACAGCAGCACCATCAACCCCAATTGGAATGAAAATCCTTACAGCAGCCTGCTCGGCGGCCCCTTGAATCAGCCGCAGCAGTTTTTCAGCAATGCCACCGCCAAAGCTCTGCACAAAAACCGGCTGCGCTATATCGTGGCCCGTTGGGGGTATTCCACCAACCTGCAATGCTGGGAGCTGTTCAACGAAGTGGACCTCACCGAAAATTTCGACGCCAACGCCGCCAATGTGGTCAGTTGGCACGACGAAATGTCGACCTACCTCAAATCCATCGACCCCTACCAGCACCTCGTCAGCACCAGCGGCTCCAAACCCAGTGCCTTCGACGATATTTGGGAATTGAGTGCCATGGATTTCACCCAGGAGCACATCTACCGCAACGTCGCCAACATCGAAGTACCCATCGCCGAAACCGCCCGCGCCCTGCTCACCAATTTTGACAAACCCGCCCTGATCGGCGAGTTTGGCCTCTCCGGCTCCGGTACGCAAACCGCTGTCGACGACCCCAGCGGCATCCACTTCCACAACGGCATGTGGGCCGGACTCTTTTCGGGCAGCGCCGGCACCGCCATGACCTGGTGGTGGGACAACTACGTGGAACCCAAAAACCTCTACCCCCATTTTGCCCCTCTCGCCGCCGTGGCCGGGCAACTGGCCTTTGCCTCCGACCAGTACCAGCCCGTATTGCCCAGCGTGAATGGCGGGCCGGCCAGCGACGCGAGTTTCTCCCCGGTAGCGGGTTGGGGCTCCGCCACTGCCGCCCAATTCACGGTAGATGCCAGCGGCAACATCAACCCCGGCGTCACGCAACTCGGTCAGTTTTTGTACGGCGCGAGTTGGAACACCCAGTACCGGAATCCGCCTTCGTTTACCGTCACCTTCCCCACCGCCTCCAAATTCAGGGTGCGCACCGGCGCCAATACCAGCCAGGCGCCCACGGTGGTCATCAGCCTCGACGGCGTACAAAAACTCAACCAAAACGGCCAAATCAATACGGTTTACAGCATCGACGTGCCGGCCGGTACCCATACCATCAAAGTGGACAACCTGGGCACCGACTGGATCGAGATCATGGAATATGTATTTGAAAAACTAGGCACTTCGGTACAGGCCTTTACGCTGAAGGCTGGCAACAGTCAAAAAACGGCCGGCTGGATGCACCAAAAAACATACAACTGGCAATACCTGAAAGCCAATGGCGCGCCGGCGGCCGCTGCCGGCGTTTCGGTCACCATCCCAGGCATGGCGCCCGGCACTTACTCCCTGAACTGGTGGAACTGCGCTACCGGCACGGTTTTGCAGACCAGCACGGCTTCTGCCGATGCCGCCGGCAACCTGGTGCTGCCTTGCCCGGCCTTCCAGTGGGACCTGGCCTTCACGGCCGTTGCCGAAACCGTTGGCGCTCCGGAAGTGGCCGCCGCAGAAACGGCGGAAGAAACTTTTTATCCTTCGCCGGCGCCGGCAGGGGGGCCGTTTTTCTGGTCGGCCGAACAAGCCGAACCCGGCCCCTGGATGGCGCGGCTGTTCAATGCCCAGGGCCAATTGGTGCGGCAGGAAAGCATTGTGGTGAGCGAAGATGCGCCGGTGGCCCTGTCGGGCGCCGGTTTGCCGGGTGGTTTGTATGTTGTGGTTTTGGAAAAAGACGCCCGGGTTCGGCGCGGCAAGGTGCTGCTGGGCCTGGACTAGTGTAGGTTTAAATGGATTTGAAAAAAATGCGAACGTACACCCTCCTTGGGCTGCTCCTGCTGCTGTGGATGCCGTTGCCGGCACAGGCGCCGCAGATCGAACGCCTGCCGGCCAACCTGGAGGTAGCCGAGTTGCCGGTGCCCTCCATCCTGTCGAGCCAAAGCGGCTTTATGTGGTTTGGCACCTGGTTTGGGTTGTACCGCTACGATGGCTACACCCTGAAAGAATACCTGCCCAGGGCCGACTGGGACGGCAAGCCGGTGCATGCCTACAAAATTTCCTGCCTGTTTGAAGACCGCAAAGGCATCCTCTGGATAGGCTTGTATACCGGCGGCGTATTCCGTTTTGACCCCGTGACCGGCGAGAGCCGGGTGTACCAGCAGCGCAAAAACGATCCGGCCACCCTCTCCAACAACACGGTGCATTGCCTGGCTGAAGACCAACAGGGCAACATCTGGGTGGGCACAAAAGAAGGCCTGAACTGCCTGAATCCCGCCACCGGCCGGGTCCAACGGTTTTGGGCGCAGCCCGGCAATCCGGCAGCCTTGCAAAACAACCAGATCCGCTCCCTTTGTGTGGGCCGCGACGGCACGCTTTGGGTGGGTACCTACAGGGGCCTTGCCCGCATGCAGGTGTCGGCCTCCGGGGCGTCTGTTGTGCAGCACTTTTTTTTGACACCGGCGGCGGACTCCGCAGTGCCGGAAGTGGAATCGCCCGACGATTTTATTTTCACCCTGCTGGAAGACAAACACCACGACGGCGTTTTCTGGATCGGCACCAAGGGGGGCTTGAAACGGCTGGATGTCAACCAGCCTTCGCTGGCGGCCGGGCTCAGCCATTTCAAGGCACAGCCCGGCGGCTTGAGCGACAATTTTGTGGAAACCGTACTGGAAACCACCGAGGGCCCGAATCAAATCCTTTGGATCGGCACCTACAACGGCTTGTGCCGCCTGGAAGTGGCCAGCGGCACCTTCAGCACGTTTTTGCCCCGGCGGGGCGATCCCGGAAGTTTGAACGACAACGTGGTCATTTCCCTGGCTTCCGACCGCACCGGCCTCGTGTGGGTGGGTACGAACAAAGGCGTAAACAAAATCAACCCGGCGCCCAAACCATTCCGGCACCTGAATTTTGGAAGTTCCAACGAAAACAACCTCTGGGCCCTGACCGGCAGCAGCCGAAACGGCACGGAGATTTGGGCGGGCAGCGCCGGTGGCGGGTTAAAACAAATCACCGCGCGCGGCAAGGAATTTTCGGCCCGCTCTGTTTCGCTAACGCAACTGACCGGCCAGCCACAGGCCAATTTTATCTACGACCTGCACCTGGACGCTGAAGGCTGGCTGTGGATTGCCACCCGGGGCGCCGGCATTATCCGGTACCCCACGCGAGGCAATGGGGCCTGGGAGCGGTTTAGCAGCCGCTCGCATCAGCTGGCCGACAATTTTGTGATGTGTGTGCACGAAGACGCTGCCGGCCGCCTGTGGTTTGGTAGTTGGGAAGGCGGACTAATGTGTTTTGACCGCAAAACCCGGCAATTCAGTAATTTTAAAACCCTTCCCAACACCGATTTGCGTCTGAGCGACTTTCCGCTCGTAGAGATCTACTCCGTGCCAGGCACCGGCGGACAAACGGAACTTTGGATTGGGACGCGGGGTGGTGGGCTCTTTCAGGTCCGAGTGGATGCAAACGGTCAATTGACCCAGCTCGAAAACCAGTACAGTTTGGCGGCGCCCGGCGCCCGGCACCTCAGTAGCGACAACATCACGTGTATCAAACAGGGCCCGGACGGCCGCTTGTGGGTGGCTACCGAGGATGGCCTGAACCAATGGGACAAGACCACGCAAAAATTTGTGTCCTGGACCCTGGCCGAAGGTTTGCCCGACCGGATCATCCAAACGATTTGCTTCGACGGGCCGCAAAAAGCCTGGATCAGTACGGGCAAAGGCATTGCGCAACTCCTGTTCAACGAGCAATGCCGATTGCTCAACGTGCGCAGTTTCGACCAATCCGACGGTTTGCCCACCAATTTGTTTCACGATGGTTCGGGCTGGATATCGCCCGAGGGCTGGTTGTTTTTTGGGAGTTATGAGGGGCTTTGTTATTTCCCCGGCGCGCAAATTCGGGAAAACCTCCAGCCGCCCACGGTGGTGTTGTCGGGCCTGACTGTTTTCAATAAAGCGGTGGATATTGGCCCACGCGCCGATGGGGCGCCCATTTTGAGCAAAGACATCAATTTTGCGGGGCACATCAACCTGGCGTATGCCGACAATGTGTTTTCCATCCAGTTTGCGGCGCTCGACTTCCTGGAGCCCCGCAAAAATCGCTATGCCTATCGGCTCCTGGGTTTCCACGACGAATGGGTGTATGTGGACGCCGGCAACCGCGAGGCGCATTTCACCAATCTTTCCGAAGGCGATTACACGCTGGAGGTAAAAGCCGCCAACCACGACGGCATGTGGAGCACCGAGCCCAAGCGCCTGACCATTTCGGTGATGCCTCCTTTTTATCGCAGCATATGGGCCTATTTGTTGTATGGCATGGCCATAGCCGGCGTTGTCTACTGGTACCGTCGTATGGAATTGGCCCGGGTGGAATTAAAAAACCAGGTCAAATTCGAAACCCTGCGCCGCGAAAAAACCGAAGAGGTGGAGCGCATGAAAGTGCGGTTTTTCACGCATATTTCTCATGAATTAAAAACACCGCTCACCCTGATTCTCAGTCCGTTGGAAGACCTGCTGAAAGGCAAACTCCCGCCGGCCGATACGCATGACATTTACGCAGTGATGCACCGCAATGCCAACCGACTGCACCAACTGATCAATCAAATCCTGATCCTGCGCAAAACGGAAGAAGGTTTGATGAAACTGAGCGTTGAGCAGCGGGACCTGGTGTTGTTTTTGCGCGACATCTGTGTCGCGTTTCGCGACCTGGCCCAATCGCACCACGTTGACTTCCGGTTTTTGTCGACCGAAGAAACCCTCGTGCTGTGGTACGACCGGGAGCAACTGGAAAAAGTGTTGTACAACCTGCTGTCCAATGCCTTCAAATTTACTGAAAAGGGCGGCCGCATCACGGTGCGGCTGGACACCAGTGATCAGCAAGCCCGTATCGTGGTGGAAGACGACGGCAAGGGCATTGACCCGGCGGAGCAGGCGCGCGTATTTGAGTTGTTTTACACCGGCAAAGCCAACGCTGCACTCCCCCACCACCCAGGCACCGGCATTGGCCTGGCATTGACCAAAAGCATCGTCGACCTGCACGGCGGCAGCATCCAGGTCGAGAGCGAGGGCGTTGGCACCGGAAGCCGTTTCACCGTATTGCTGCCTTTGGGCAACGCGCATTTCAAGCCGGACGACCTGGTACAGCCGGCGCCGGCTGATGAAGCGGAAGCCCTGCCGGCCTTGAGCAGCAAAGTACCCTCCAGTGGAACAGATCCTGACGCCGCCGGCAAAGAATTGCCCTTGGTACTGGTGGTAGATGACCACCCCGACATCCGGGCCTACATTCGGGTGCGGCTGCAAGGCGCCTATGCGGTGGAGGAAGCCGGCGGCGGCCTGGAGGCCTGGGAAAAAACGAAAGAACTGGTGCCCGATTTGGTCATCAGCGATATCCTCATGCCCGATCTGAACGGCCTGGATTTGTGCCGGAACATCAAAACTGACCCACTGACCAGCCACATCCCGGTGGTGTTGCTCACTGCCAAAGGCAACACCAGTACGCAAATCGATGGATTGGAAGCCGGGGCCGACGCCTACCTGGCCAAACCTTTCGATCCGGAACTGTTGCTGGCTGGCATCCGCAACCTTATCCTGGCGCAAGAGCGGCTCCAGAAGCATTTTCAGCATGGCACACACCTGCCGCTGAAGGAGCTGGACATCAGCCACCTGGACCAGCAGTTTTTGGAAAAATGTATGGACTACATCGAGCGGCACCTGGCCGACCCCGACTACTCCGTGGAGCAACTGGGCAAAACGCTGTTTATGAGCCGGATGCAATTGTACCGGAAGATCAAAGCCCTGACGGGCGATTCGCCCAACCATTTTATCCGCACCATTCGCCTGAACCGCGCCGCTCAACTCCTGGAAAAAGGCTTTAGTGTGGCGGAGGTGACCTACCAGGTGGGTTTTCAGGACCTGAAGTACTTCCGCGAGAGTTTCCGCAAACAATTCAAGGTAAACCCAAGCGAATACGGCGCCAAACGCAAAATTTAAAGGGCCAGGGCTGTGGCTATTTCCGCCGCCAGGCGGGCATTGTGGCACACCAGTTCGATGTTGGTGGCGAGGCTTTGGCCGCCGGTCAGTTGTTCGATACGGGCCAGCAGAAAGGGCGTGATGGCTTTGCCTTTGATGTGCTGGCGTTCGGCGTCTTCCAAGGCCGCCGCGATCACTGCTTCTATTTGTTGGGGGTCCATTTGGAAGGTTTCGGGCACAGGGTTGGCGATGACGGCGCCGCCCCGAAGGCCGAGGGTCCATTTGCTGCGGAGCAGGCGGGCGATGTCGGCCGGCGAATCGAGGCGGTAGTCGACCGGGAGGCCGCTTTTGCGGGTGTAGAAGGCTGGAAATTCGTCGGTTTGAAAACCCAGTACCGGCACGCCGTGGGTTTCGAGGTATTCCAGGGTAAGGCCCAGGTCGAGGATACTTTTGACGCCGGCACACACCACGGCGACCGAAGTCTGGGCCAGTTCCTGCAAATCGGCGGAAATATCGAAGGTGGTGGCTGCGCCCCGGTGTACGCCGCCGATGCCACCGGTAGCAAACACCGGAATACCGGCCAGTTGGGCAATGATCATGGTAGAGGCTACTGTGGTAGCGCCGTCCAGCCCCTGGCTGGCGAGGTAGGGGATATCGCGGCGGCTGGCTTTGGGAATGGCTTGGCCGCCCCGGCCCAGGTGTTCGATCTCGGGGACACTGAGTCCGGCGCAGAGTTGGCCGCCGAGTATCGCGCAAGTAGCCGGTTCGGCGCCGGCGGCGCGTACGGTTTGTTCGACGTGCAGGGCGGTTTCGACATTTTTGGGAAACGGCATGCCGTGCGAAATGATGGTGCTTTCGAGAGCGACCACCGGCCGGCCTTCGCGGAGGGCCGTTTGGATGACTGGGCTGAGTCGTACCTGTTGCATTGGGAATGTTTTAGCGGCTGCAAAAAAGGGTCAGCGAGGGCAATAAAAAAAGCCACCGCGACTTGCGGTGGCTTTAGCGCCTCATCAAGGACTTGAACCTTGGACCTACGGATTAACAGTCCGCCGCTCTAACCAACTGAGCTAATGAGGCAATGCTTTTTGTAAAAGCGGCGGCAAAGGTAAAATCCGTTTTGAGGAATTGCAAGACCTGCCGCTGAAAAAATTTATTTTAATTCTGGCGGCGCCAGCGGCGAAAAGAACGGCTTCCTTCCAGGCGGCTTTTTGATTCCGGGATAAAGCCGCATCTTTGCGCGCTTTTTTATGCTCACCTGAATATTTGACCACATGAGTTTAGTTGCAGTTGGAACCGTTGCTTTCGACGATATTGAAACCCCTTTTGGCCGTGCCGAGAAGGTTATTGGCGGCGCCTGTACGTATATTTCGCTGGCCGCCTCGTATTTCGTCAAACCTGTCCGGATTGTTTCGGTCGTTGGCGATGATTTTCCGGAAGAAATGCTGGACTACCTGAAAAAACGCGGGGTAGACCTGGACGGCTTGCAGATCCGACCCGGCGAAAAATCGTTTTTCTGGGCCGGCAAATACTACCGCGACCTGAACACCCGCGATACCCTGGACACGCAATTAAACGTGCTGGCCACGTTTGACCCTGTGTTGCCCGAGGCCTACCGCCGGCCGGAATTCCTGATGCTGGGCAACCTCACGCCGCAGGTGCAACTCCGGGTATTGAACCAACTCAAGCAGCGCCCCAAACTGATCGCTATGGACACCATGAATTTCTGGATGAACACGGCCATGAGCGACCTGCTTAAGGTGATCAAGAAAGTGGATGTCCTGACCATCAACGACGAGGAAGCGCGCCAATTGTCGGGCGAACACTCGCTGGTGAAGGCCGCGAAAGTAATCCACCAAATGGGTCCGCGCTACCTGGTGATCAAAAAGGGCGAGCACGGCGCCTTGTTGTTTCACCGGGGAGAAGTCTTTTTTGCGCCGGCTTTGCCGCTGGCTGAAGTGATTGACCCCACCGGCGCCGGCGATACGTTTGCGGGCGGGTTCATGGGGTATCTGGCCAAAACCGGCGACACGTCCATGAGCAACATGCGCCGGGCCATCATCTACGGATCGGCCATGGCCTCCTTTTGTGTGGAAAAATTCAGCGTCGAACGGCTTCAGGGCCTCACCCCGGCCATGATTCGCAAACGCGTGCAACAATTTTCCGATCTTGTTCATTTTGAGATCTGAGCATACCCAATCGTTCAACAACCCATCGTGCCATGTTTGACAATCTTTTCGGAAACATTCAGCAGCAGCAGGCTGGCCTCCAGCAAAAACTGGCTGGCATTCTGGTCGAAGCAGAAGCGGGCGACGGCGCCGTAACGGTGCAGGCCGGCGCCGATATGCATATCGAAAACATCAAAATTGAGCCCAGCCACATCGATCCGGCCGACCCTGAACAGTTGGAAGACCTGCTCGTGGTAGCCGTCAACCGGGCGCTGGATAAGGCGCGCGAGACGGCAGCAGTGGAAACACAAAAATTGCTGAAGGATATGTTGCCATTTGGCGGCATAGATCAGCTTTTAAAGCCCTGAACGACAGGCACAGCATACTTTACCCCATTTCCAGGCGTTTATTTGTCCTAAAATTCGGATTACGAATGCGATCGTTTACACTCTTTTTATTGCTTTGCCTCGTCAGCGGACTGGCCGCCCAAAATACCAACGACAAACTGGAGGCTTATTTTTCATTCAGCCAGTGCAAAGGCACGGATGAAAGCGGCAACGGCTCCAGTGGCGCGCTCATCGACAATGCGTCCTGCACCTGCGGGGTGCGCGACTCGGCGATTTACCTCGACGGCGACGGCGACGCGGTGTTCTTTGTCGGGCCCTTGAGCGATGTATTTACCACCAGCGATTTTACGGTCAGTTTTTATTTCAAACCCGACCCCTACAACCCCAGCGCCGGTGGTTCGCAGGTGATTTTTTCCAAACAGGAGAGTTGCGCCAACAAACGCGCCTTTTGGGTCCGCTATAACCCCAAAACGCGAAAAATATCGTCGGGGCTCAGCCAAAACGATACGCTGTTTGTCAACGTCACTGCCGACCTCAATCCCGAGGCTTGCTGGCAGTATATCACCCTGGTGCGCAACAACACCGCCTATTCCATCTACGTCGACGGTTTTTTACAGGAAACCAAAACGACTGTGGCGCGCATCGACTTGAGTTCCACCGCTGTGTTCAAAGCCGGTGAGCCCGTTTGTACGCTCGACCGTTCGTTCAAAGGCGCTTTTGATGAACTGCGGATTTACAGCAAAGCCCTCAAGCCGGACGAAATTGATCTTATTTCGCTGCGGCCGGATAAAATCCTGAACGGCGATACCGTGATATACCTGGGCAATTCTCTGCCCATCACGACCAGTTCCACTTGTGCGGTGGATTATTTCTGGACGCCCGGAACCGGCGTCGTGGACGTAATGGATGCTAACCCGACCATCACGCCGGTGGCGACGACCACCTACAAGGTAGAGTTTTATTACTCCGACGGCTGTGTTTCGTCGGATACGATCCTGGTGAAAGTAATTGACCCCGATACGCTGGATTGCAACAAAATATTCATTCCCAACGCCTTTACGCCCGGCGGGTCGCCCGGCCGGAACGATTGGTTTGCGATCAGCAACCCCTACTCGGTGGATGAATTTATCTCTTTCGAAGTGTTTGACCGTTGGGGCGGGCGGGTGTTCAACGCCGTAACGCCGCTGGACCGCTGGGACGGCAGTTTCCAGGGCGAGGCCCTCAACGCTGGCGTATTTTTGTACCGGCTTCGGTACCGGTGCGACGGGACAGAAAAAGTAAAGGCCGGCAGCCTGACGCTGTTGCGCTGATCTCCCCCCTGAACCTGGTTTTAAAAATAGAAGAAGCCCGGCGGCACATTTGCCCCGGGCTTTTTCACTAAACCGTTTCTATTGTATGAAGCTACAATACTAGCAACCAAACGTGTGCCAAATCAGAAAAATTTCACCTTTTTATCAATATTTTTTTTAATTAATAATCCTCATTCCGGAAAACAAAAAACCCTGTCAAATATTTCTACTTGACAGGGACAAAACAAAAAACAAACACTATGAACAAACACTATCTTTTATTCTCGGAATTATGAGGCTCAGGCAAAGATACAATTGGGGTCGATTATTTCCCAACACAACATTTGTCGGAACACTTATTTTTAGATAAACACCGGCCCACGGCGCTTCGTTGGTCTGAGGCCGGAAATATTCCTCTGTTGTTTAGTTATCAACTCTGTTTTTTACCATGCATCGAATGAACTGGCTTATCCGATTGACGCCTGTTTTACTGGCTGGGTTGCTCCTGGCCTGTGAATCGGCACAAGACCAAATCGAGCGTCAAACCGCCGCTGCACAATCCGGCAGGCAAGCAGGCGGGACAGCCCCCGACGGCTTGGCTGTTTTCCGGAAGTATTGCGTGACCTGCCACGGCGTCGACGGCAAACTTGCGCTCAACGGCGCCAAAGACCTCACGAAATCGGCCCTTAGCCTCCAGGAGCGCATCACACAAATCACCAATGGGAAAAATATGATGACGCCCTTTGCCGAGGTGCTGAGCCCGGAGGAAATCAAAGCCGTAGCCGAATACACCCTCAGTCTGAAAAAATAGATATGCCTGATCCAAAGAATGCCCTGATCCTCGTAACCGGCGGTACCGGTTTTATTGGTTCGTATTTGTTGCGCCTGTTGGTCGGGAACGGCTACCGGGTGCGGGCTCTGCGCCGCGCCGGTAGCCCGATGGACCTGGTGCAAGACGTAGCCGACCAGGTAGAATGGGTGGAAGCCGATGTGACGGACATTGTGGCCCTGGAAGATGCGTTTCGGGGCATTTCGCACGTCTGCCATTGTGCAGCAATGGTATCTTTTCACCCGAAGGATACCCGGCGCATGATGCAAATCAATGTGGAAGGCACGGCCAATATCGTAAACCTGGCGCTGGATTTTGGTATTCAAAAGTTGGTACACGTGAGCAGCATTGCTTCCCTGGGCAGGGTCAAGGAACGCCCGGAACTCGACGAATCCTGCGCCTGGGTATCCAGCAAAAGCAATTCGCAGTATGCCATCAGCAAATACCTGTCGGAGCAGGAAGTCTGGCGCGGGAACGCCGAAGGCTTGCCGGTGGCCATTGTAAACCCCTCTGTGGTGTTGGGGAGCGGTTTTTGGGATGTTGGCGCCACCAAAATGTTCAAGCAACTATACCAGGGGTTGAAATTCTGGTCGATTGGCCGCACGGGTTTTGTGGACGTGCGCGATGTAGCCGGGGCCATGCTGCTACTGTTGGAAAGCGACATCAACGGTGAGCGGTATATCCTGAACGCCGAAAACATGTCGTTCAGGGACTTGTTTTTCGCCACTGCCGATGCCTTGGGCGTAAAACGGCCGTTTATCAAAGTGACGCCCTTGCTGGCCGAAGTGGCCTGGCGGGTGGAATGGCTGAAAGAAAAACTCATGGGCGCCGAGCCCGTCGTGACCCGCGAAAGTGCCCGCAGCAGCGTCAGTTCATTTTATTATTCCAATGCCAAATCGCTGCGCCTGCCCGGCTTTTCCTACCGGCCGCTGAACCAAACCATCCAGGACAGCGCCGCCCAGTTCCTGGAAGCCGCCCGGGATGGCTATAGCGCCCGCGTGTTGCCGTTTTAGGCGACCGGCGGTTTCTTGATGCGTATTTCGCCGCTTTTTAAATACGCCCGGTTAAGCAGCCATTTGTACAGCAGGTGAGGAAGAGTTGCCAGGCTCATAAAAACCAACAAAACGATCGTGCCGCCAACTCGAAAGAGCAGGCGGTAAAATCCGGTGTACAGCAACAACCCAATGCCCAGAAGTATGGCAAGGCCCATTCCGACTTCGGCCCCGTTTGGCGACAGCCACCACAACAAGCCCGCCAAGATCACCCCACCAATTGTCCCACTGACCCAGCGCACCCTCTGGGAAACAGCAAAGGGTTTTAGAATAATCTCGGCGGAGGTATTGAGCAGTTTTTCCAGGCCAGCGGTTTTGTCGTCGTCGCGGTTGTATTCCTCCATATTTAAGAACAACCAGTCCTCCTGTGGCTTTACCTCTGCCACATCCGGGAAAGCGCCGGTACTGCTTTTTTGGCTGTACTCGGTACTCGTCATGGCATAGCCGCTGTGCATCAGGGCATAGGCTTCGGCCGGGTGAAAGGCATCGAGGTCGGTGCGGATGAGAGCGAGGCGTTCCTGGATGGAGGAACGAATGCCATACGGCGTGTACAATTGATTTTTGGCCTGCGATTCCAACTGGCTGTCGGCCGGATATAAATCGGTACAGCGTTCCCATTCCAGGCTTTCCGATTTGAGGCCTTTGGTCAGGTGCATGAGCAAGAAACCTTTGATAGCGCCGGAAGCCGCGCGGTTGAACAGGGCCCTGAACTGGCTGTCGCGCAGGCGTTCCTGCAAGATCAGGTCGGAGCGGAAAAATACGCCCAGTTCGTTGGAGGGCGGAGTAGCCGCGCCGGTCAACTGACCACTGGCATCGCTCACGATCAGGGTGTCGCATTCCGCTTCCAGCAGGGCATTAATGCCCTGGTTGTCATAAACGCCTCCATCGACCAGTTGCACGGTTTTGTCGGGGTACAGGCCATCAAAACGCACTGGGGCAAACAAAGCAGGCACACAGGCAGAGGCGCCCACCGCATCGGCCAGGCGAATTTTGCGGTATTTGGGTGGCGCCTCCCAGTAGTACATCCGCCGGAAGACATACATCGCGCTAAGTTCCTTGTTGATCGAACCGGGCGCCTCGCCCATGTAGGACGCGGTGAACTGCCAGTTGTGGCCGGTATTCAGCGACGTAGCGTTCAGAATCAGGGCCGGCACCTTGTTGATGCGTTTCCAATTGTCTCTTTTGGGGTTGAACCCCGAAGTGTCGCCCGCTTCCCGCTTTGGGGTGATGCGCAGGTCATCCATGTAAATATGGGGGTCGTCGGGTGCAATATCCAGGCGCCGGTCCATATCCGAGCCGCCCGGGTTCCGTTTTTGCTTTTCCGCCCGGGCCTTAAAATCAAAAACAGGGGCGTACAATTCTTTTTCATACAAATCGGCCAGGCGGGTGGTGCGGGTGTACTTCGGGAACAGCGCGATGCGCAGGTTGAACCAGGGGTTGCTAAGCGCCTGTATCCGGAGGTTGCCGGAAATACGGGCGAGGAATTCTCTTTCAATTCGTTTCACCAACTGCACATAGTCGCCGGCCCCAATCTCATGGTCTGGTTTGGATTCGAGCAGTTTCTGCAACTCCAGGTAGTAGTATGCCCCGATAATAGAGCCCCCCGATACGCAGGAAATCACCTGCACCTGCCGCAGCAGATCGAGTTCGGCCAGCCGGGCCAGCACACCGATGTGAAACAGAGAGGCCCGAAATCCACCGCCGGACAGCGCCAGGCCGATTTTCCGGTTCAGGTTTTCGCCAAAAAGCGGTTTAACCTGTTTATTTGAGTCATGGCGATCGGGGTTTTGGCTGGCCAAAAAAGCCTCGATGGCCATGAGCAATTCGTTGTACACAGCCTCTTGGCTGGCAAATTTCATTTGCGCGAGTTCGGCCAGTTGCAGCACCGTGGCTTCCATTTCCCAGGACTTGGGTTTTCGGTTTTCTTTGGGGTGCGGCGGTTGCGGTTCCAATGCCCGTTGAAGCCAGGTGGTAGCCTGGGCCGGCTGTCCCAGCCCGATATAGGCCTCGGCGAGGGTGACGGCTTCCCAGTATTTGAACTGCGTCGGCGACAAGCGGTTTTCCTGTTCGACACAAATAGCCTGTCGGATTTCATCGGCTTTGGCTCTAAATTCGGCAGCCGTTTTGCCGGTTTTGCCAAAAGGGCTAATCATCCGTTCGAGCGTAACGGCTAGCAGGTCGTACACAAATGCCGCATTGATGCCGGTATAAAACTGGTCGTAGTGTTTGTGTGAGCGCCAGAGATGATACCCGGTTTCGTAAAACTCGAGCGAGCGGTACAGGTCGGCCAACTGGCTTCCGAATTTCCACTTGCGTTTATAAATGGAGCCGAGTTGCCCCAGCACCTCCTGGTCTTTGAGGCGGGCGGGGTCAAATTTATTCAGGTCAAATCCTTTGCCTGTCGCATCGGGCAGGAAACACCCGATGAGGATGTTGGCTGCTGAATCAAAGCGCCGGTCGCTGGGCAGTTCATCATCTTTGTAGGTGGAACGGGCCAGGTTTTTGACCAAGTCCTGGTCCCAGCGCGAGCTGTCGTCGCCCAGCAACTGTTCGTACAGTCGGCGCGAAAACGAAAACTGGCGGCGGTTTTCCAGTTCTTTGGCCAGTTTTTTAACGGCATCGACGGGGAGGTATTCGTTGTGCAACCAGCGTTGGGCACTTTCAATCAATTCCGTATTGGAATGATTATCGAGGTTCTCGAAATTTAAATCTGGCATATGGAATGTTTTTTCATTGGCCTATTGGCGGGCCGGCCGGAACCTTAGCCTTGCCCGGACAGGAAATAGGGTGGAAATATAACAGGTACAAAAGGCTTTTTCTATTTTTCCCGTTGCTAAACCTACCGGCTATGAAAAAAACGCTTTCCCTTCTGCTTTTTGCCTGCTTGCTGGCTGCTTCCTACCAGGGCCTGGCCCAAACCACGCCCGATACCTGGCACATCGAGGCCGATCAAATCGACCCTTCGAATTATTATGGCATTACGGTGGCCAACGGCATGATTGGCCTGGTATCGAGCCCCGAGCCCATGAAAGTCAAGGACGTGGTGCTCAACGGCGCCTACGACAACTACCAGCGGGGCCGGGTGAGCAATATTCTCAAAGGGTTCAATTTTGTCAACATGGACCTCGATGTGGATGGCCGTCGGATTGGCCGCAAGGATATTTCCAGCTACCGCCAAACACTCGACATGCGGCAGGCCCAACTCACTACTACGTTTGATGTGGGGGACAAACTGGCGGTAAGCCACAGCGTCATGGCCCTGCGGCATTTGCCGTTTTGTGCACTCAGCATCGTCGAAATTCGCGCTAAAAAAGACGTAACGATCACGCCTATGTCGGTCATCGAAGCGCCGGACATGCTCCAGGACGTGCGCAACTACTACGCGCAGATCGACCGGCCACACGTCCTGATCCCACTCCTGACTTCGGTGGGCAAAAGCCCCACCGGCCGATATACTGTAGCGGCGAGCACGAGTTTTGTCTTTGACGAAAAACACGGCGAGGAGCCCGCCCTGATCCACGAAGATTGGGACTACAACCGGCACCTGCTCAAGTTTAACAAAAAACTGAAAGCCGGCGAAACATACCGGTTTTGCGTGGTGGGTTCCGTCATTTCCTCCGCCCACACGGCCGATGCGCACAACGAAGCCGAACGCCTCACGATCTACGCCGCCCTCGAACGCAGCGAACGCCTGCTGAAACGGCATCGTGCCGATTGGGACAAACTCTGGAGTGCCGACATTCGCATCGACGGCCCGGTGGAGGATGCCCGCGCCGTACATTCGGCGATGTACCACTTGTATTCGTTTGCCCGGGAGGGTACCGCCTTCAGCCTCTCGCCGATGGGCCTGAGCGGGCTGGGGTACAATGGCCACGTGTTTTGGGACACCGAACTCTGGATGTACCCGCCGCTCCTGTTGCTGCACCCCGAGATTGCCCGCTCTTTGCTGGAGTTCAGGTACCAACTGCTGGATGAAGCCAAGCAAAATGCCTTTGAGCACGGCTACAAGGGCGCCATGTACCCTTGGGAGAGCACTACTACCGGACAGGAAGAAACGCCCGTGTGGGCGCTTACCGGGCCATTTCAGCAGCATATCAGCGGCTGCGTGGGCTGGGCGGCCTGGCAGTATTACCTGGTGACCAAGGACAAAGAATGGTTGCGCGACCGGGGTTGGCCGATCCTGCGCGAAGTAGCCGATTTTTGGGCGAGCCGGGTGGAGCGCAACGGGCCAGGCCACTACGACATCAACAACGTGATCGGGGCCAACGAATGGCAGGAAAACATCGACAACAACGCGTTCACCAACGGCATGGCCAAAACCGCGCTGGCCTACGCGACGGATGCGGCCCGGGAATTGGGCCTCAGCCCTGACCCCGATTGGATGTTGGTGGCCAATAATATCCCGATCCTGCAATTCCCCGATGGCACTACCCGCGAAAACGCGACCTACGATGGGGTACCGATCAAACAAGCCGATGTGAACCTGCTGGCGTATCCGCTCAAAGTAGTGACCGACCCTGTGCTGGTGAAAAAAGACCTGGACTACTACGAGCCCCGGATGGCCAAAGACGGACCGGCGATGGGGCACGCGATTCTGGCCGTGC
The DNA here is from genome assembly GCA_020846655.1 of Saprospiraceae bacterium. Taxonomy (GTDB): domain Bacteria; phylum Bacteroidota; class Bacteroidia; order Chitinophagales; family Saprospiraceae; genus M3007. The sequence continues at coordinate 23,560 of JADLDL010000062.1, forward strand.
TGGCTGCCCGCAGCGGCGACGCCGAACGCGCCTATGGCCTGTGGACCAAAAGTTTCAAACCCAACGAAGTACCGCCTTTTGGGGTGCTGGCCGAAACGGCGGGTGGCACCAATCCGTATTTTGCTACCGGAGCCGGTGGATTTTTGCAAGCCACGCTCATGGGTTTTGGCGGCTTGGACATTACGCCGGCAGGGGTGGTGCAGTTGAACACCAAGTTGCCCAAACGTTGGAAAAGTTTGACGATCAGTGGGGTAGGGCTGGAGAAAAAGGTGTTTTCGGTGAAATAATAGTTCAGGTTCGGCCGCCAATTTTTTACCTTCCATTTTTTAAGCAATAGCGATATGGAAAACGACGCGAATGCCCAGATACCGCCCGACGACGAAAAAGCCGAAACCACAGCGACCAGCCCTGTACCAGACCGGCCGGGTCAGGAGCATACCCTGAGCCGGTCGTATATTACGCTGGGCATCATGGCGGCCAATGTAGTGGTGTATCTGTTGATGGTGCTCAACGGGGTGCATTTTATGCAACCAACGAGTGAGGCCCTGGTAGCCTGGGGCGCCGATTACGGGCCGCTGACCCTCCGCGGCGACTGGTGGCGCATGCTCAGTTGTTGCTTCGTACACATTGGGCTCGTCCACCTGTTGTTCAATATGTATGCCTTTGTGCAGGTGGGGTATGCGCTGGAAGCCATCTTGGGGCGGTTTCGCCTGGTAGCGGTGTACCTCCTGTGTGGCATTACGAGCAGTACGCTTAGTTTGTATGTGCACCCGGAAACGGTGAGCGCGGGCGCCTCAGGGGCAATTTTCGGACTTTATGGTTTCTTTTTGGCGCTTTTGTTTGCCAAATTCATTCACGAGTCGGTTCGCAACGAGTTGCTGCAAAGCGTGCTGTTGTTTGTGGGCTACAACTTGTTTTTGGGGCTGCGCGGCGGCGTTGACAATGCCGCCCACATCGGCGGATTGCTCGGTGGCCTGGCCATCGGCTATATCATTTTGCCAAGCCTGCGGCGGCCGTTTGATCTCAAATCGTATATGCGCACCCTGGTGATATCGGCGTTGGCGGTGCTGCTGGTCGCCTTGCCACTGGCCTACCGCAAGACCTTTGATTCGCTGGCATTCGACCGGGAGATTCAGGTTTTCTCTGAAAAAGAGCACGAAGCATTGCAAACACTGCAGGTATTGGAAACAGAAAGCGACCCGGCGACGAAAGTGGCGACCTTGCGCAAGGGCCTTGAGCAATGGGACGAAATTATCAGCAACCTGGAAGCCCAGGATACGACGCAAATGCCCGAGCGGGTCTTGAACCTGACCCGAAACCTGAAGCGCTACAGTGCTTTGCGAAAAAAATCATACGGGCTGTTGATCCAGTCCATTCAAAAGGGCGATACCGGCGTAGAGGACCCGGAGTTTGAGCAATGCCTGAAGGAAATCGAGGAAGTACTGGAGGTGCTGAACGCCGAATAAGGGGCCTGTTCAAATTTCGTAGGTAGCGACGAGGCCTTTCAATTCCTGCAGGAACTGTTGTTTCACCGGCTCCCGTTGTGTCCGGTTGGTGCGGGTATGAAACCGGTGAGCGCCCAGAAAACTCACTTGCAAGCGGTTCCAGGCGTGTTCGCCACCAATCAGTTGATAGGCAATCATTTCCTCAAACAGCGTAAGACCGATTGGATAAAAATCAGGGCGGCCCAAATAGTCGAGATCGGCGTCGCAAATAATCTCTTCCAGCAGGTTGGAAGGCGACTGGGGTATTTTGGTGGCCATGATCATGCCGCAAATGGCCTCAATATCTTCGTGGGTGTATCCGAAACCGGGCAAGGAGGCCCGGGCAATCAAACAGCCTTCGTATTCATGCCCGGCGTGTTTGTTTTTGACAAACCCGCAATCGTGGTATAGCGCCGCTGTTTTAACGAGGGTAATAGCCCGCCCCTGCACGCCTTCGCTTTCGCACAAGGCCTTCGATACCCGCAACACATCGAGTGTGTGGTGCAGGCCATGGTAGTGGAGTTTGTCAGAAAGCTCCGCTCGCAATTTGGCCAGGATAAAGTGTTTGGCGGCGCGATAATCCATCTAAGCTGTTCGGTGTCTCGGTGAACGCTGTAACTAATTGCTTTGTTGGCAGCGGGCAGCGTAAAAATCATGATTTTCTTAAAATTAACCCGCTCCCAGCGAAATAATTTGCTGAACAATCCAATTTTGTGCCGCAATCTGAATTAGTTTAAAAAAAATCTCCCGAATCTCGTATCTTTTTTGATAACTTTCGTCAGAACCCGGCTTGCGAAAGTAATGCCTGCAAAGCATCAACAGGTTCTTTTATTTCAAACTTTTCCAAACAATACAAAAATTCTGACACATGAATTTAATGGAAATACTCCAAGGCCAACTCTCCGACGACGTATTGAACAACCTCAGTGCACAAATCGGGGCAGATAAGGAACAGACGGCAACGGCTGCTAATGGTATTTTCGCCACCTTGCTGGGTGGACTTGCCAACAACGCCAGCTCTGAAACCGGACTGGCATCCCTGGGCAGCGCACTCGACCGCGACCACGACGGGAGCATGCTGGATGATTTGATGGGTATGGTAGGCGGCATGCTGCAAGGCGGTTCGGAGGGTGCTGCGGCGCCAGCTGCCAGTGCCTTGAACGGTACTGGAATTCTGGGACATATCCTGGGCGACCGTCAGGAAGCAGCGGCTGAACACATCAGCCAAAGTTCCGGCCTGAATATGGGACAAATTATGAAATTGATGCCCATTCTGGCCCCCATCGTGATGGGTGTATTGGGTCGTGCAAAAAGCTCCGGCGGCCTCGACCTGGGGAGCCTGGCCAATATCCTGATGGGTTCGGCGCAAGGCGCTCAGTCCGGCGGCTTTGGCGACCTGTTGGGTTCTGTGTTGGGTGGTGTATTGGGTGGTGGCCAACAGGGCCAACCGCAGCAAGACAGCGGAAGCGGCCTGTTTGGCCAAATCCTGGGTGGTATCTTCGGCAAACGCTAGGCGCTTCCCATTCCACATCAGGGGTAAACAAAACACCCCGTCCCGAGTCTTTCGGGGCGGGGTGTTTTGTTTTGCCCAATCAAATGGCCCAAAAGGGGGGCTACCGGAGCGATGGAAGTGCGGGGTTTTGATTTGGGGCGCACTAAAAAAACCGCCCCGGCCCGGAATCCGGGTCGAGGCGGTTGTATTTCGGATGAAGCAGGGCTTCATCGCACACCATTCATTACTTCGTCTGGATCATCTTCTTAACGGCATTATCCGTAGCCGTTTCGAGTTTGTAGTACAGAACGCCGGTCGTATTTACCAGTGCACGTTCGATCGTTACAGCATTGTTGCCTTTGCCGTAGTTGCCGGATTGCGTGTACAGGGTACGGCCCGTTTCGTCGAAGATCGTCAGCGTAGCCTCGGCTGCCTCAGGCAGGTAGAAGCCAATCTGCGTCTTGTTCATCCACGGGTTCGGTTGGTTCTGGTACAGTTCGAAGCCAAGACCCGTAACCGTCGTGCTGCCGTTGTTGTTGAAACGCAGGCCTACCGACTGCCGTTCGCGATTCAGGCTGTACGCTTCTGCCTTCGTGATCCGGCCGGATACGGCCAGCATTTGGCTCAGCGCACCTGCCGTTTTCGAGCGGAAGGTCACGGAGAAGTCACCCACAGTGTGCTCGTTATCAAACGAGGTCGTCAGCGAGTGGTCGTTGTTGAAGATACCAAAGTTGCTGATGCTCATGTCAGTGCCAGGTGCCAGGTCTACTACTTCCAGGTTGGGGAAGTACAGTGTGAACTGGTAACCCATGGCGCGTTCGGCAGCGCGGAAGTTCACCGTGAAGGTTTCGCCGGCTTTCACCGTGCGATCCTGTACGTCGAACAAGAGTGCGCTTTCCGTACGGTCGTCCGTGCTCATCAGGCTGTTCGTGATAGCGTTGCCGTTCACGTCACCTACTTTCACCGATACGAAGTCTTCGTCCGTCATGTTGTTCTGCATGTCAGCGATCTGCTTCGTTTCCGGGAAGATCGTTTCGAACGGATTGTTCGGGTTCGGGAAGGAGAAGGATTTGTCTACAAAACGCCACGAGGTGTTGTTCGGGAGTTCTGTGTACAAGCCCAGGATCAGTTTACGCAATTCTACGATGTCGAAGGTCGTGATCGAGCGGCTGTTGTTAGCGTCAGCGGCGATCATTTTGTACGAGGTGCTCAGCGGCTCGAGGCCCAGGATGTGCTTGTTAATGAGCACCAAGTCAAACGTCGATACGCCGTTGAGCGGGTCGTTGTCTTTCGTCGGCGTCACCGTGTAGTCACCCAGGAACGGTACAGCGCTGAATTCGTATTGACCATTGTTGTTCGAGAAGTCAAACATATTGACCGGAGGCAGTGCCGGGTGCGAACCATCAAGTTCGACGCTGGCTTCTTCCAGACCGTTGTTTGTTTCCGTAGCCAGAGCACCGGCTACCGTACCACTCGGATTGCTGTTCGGATCGCAGTTACCGGAATTGTCCTGAACAATTACATAGGTTTCGCAGTAGTCAGCGTTGCCGGCCTTATCGATCGACCACAGTTCTACCAGTTGCGTACCGAGGTCATCGCAGGTGAACGTCACGTTTTTCTGCGGCGTGCCATCCGGGTTCAGCGGGAAGCCCGTACCCGTACCGGAGCGGCGTACAGCCGTTACCAGTTGATTGCTCGGTGTGCAGTTGTCCTCCGTGTATTTCAGGAAGTCCGTATCCCACAGTTTGATCATCTTCGTCGGCATGATGTTTACACTCAGGCCGTTCAGGCAAACCACTGTCGGTTTTTTGCAATCTTTCACGACGAACGTGTATTCGCATACCGTTTCGTTGCCGCAGCCATCTTCCACGATCCACTTGATTTTGTGCGTGCCGTAGGGCAGTTCCGGAATCACGTAGTTCGAAAGTTGCTGTTGCGTGTTCCAACGTACGCTGGCGGTTTTGTTGGTACCCGACACCGTTGTTTGGATAGCGAAACCATACTTCTGGTTGAACGGTACGGCGCGCTCGTCAAAGGCGCGCGGGGTGCCGCCACCGAAGTTCGGGTTGTTGGCATTGCCGAAGTTCACGTTGTTGAAGCCAGGCAGGTTCGTGCTGGAAATCACCGTCTCCATCGAGCCATCGTTGTCCAGGTCAAGGAACAACAGGTAGCGGATGTTGATGCTGGAGCCCGAGCACAGGTCCGTAGCCGTGATGGTCAGGTCCGTCGGACCTTCGCACAGGTTGTGGCTGTTGATCGAAGCGTCGTACCAGTAGGATTCGTTCCACAGGTCGCCGGCATTCGGCGTCAGGTCGCAAACTTCTACCGGACTGGTCGGGCAGCTGTCTACGATCGGATCCTGCGTATCGATCACTTTGATGATCTGCTTGTATTTGTAGCAGTTTGCATTTGCGTCCCAGAACGTCGAGTAGTTCGTCGTCGTCGGATCCGTCGGGTTGATTTTCACCACCGTCGGGTTCCAAGGAGCCGCTGCACCGGCAGCCGACACGGTCGGACCAGGCAGGTTCGACGGGTGGTTCACCGTTGCATTCGGGTTCGGGTTCGGTACGTTAATGCAGCCCGCATTCGGGTTGTACGTGCACCAGTTGATGATTGTCCAGGTCCGTTCGATTTTGTAGCAAGCGTCCGGTACTACCGTGAACAATTCGTCTTCGTGGGATACGCCCAAGAGTTCGCAATCTTTGCCGAAGAAGGTCGGTTCGCCATAGTTACCCGTGCCGTCGCAGACCGTTACGATCACGTCGTTCGGGAACTTCACGTAGTAGTCCTGTTCGTAGTTGACAAAGATGCGTTGCGTGCACTGAGCCTGCAGGCCGCCGCAGTCAAATGCGCGGAAGGTGCGGGTAATCGTGCCCCGGTTGCAGACCGTGTCAAACAGGGTGTAGCTGTTCGTCGTCGTGATGGTATCGATGCAGCAGTTGTCGGCTGCAGTAGCGGAACCGTACACCCAAAGGCTCGGGTCGAAATTCTCGCAGGATACCGTCACGTTGGCCGGCGGGTTGCAAAGCGGTTTGATCTTATCTTCAACGAATACCTGAACCATGCAATCGTTGTAGTGGCCTTCATAACTTTCGTCATTCACGCTGATATCACCGGCAGGAACCGGAACATCGTACACGCGGAAGATCACCTGGATGGTATCGTTGATGTCGGTGCAGCAGAATTTCACCTGATCGTAGAAGAAGAGGTTGCTCTGGCAGTCGTTGCTGTTCATCCGACGGGCCTTGAAGTGCACGTTTTCACATACATCATAGGATTTGTCGTCGAAGGTGGAAGCATTTATAAATGCCGTGCCGTCGCCACCCAGTGCTACCTGCGTAAATTCGTCGCAAGCCGCAACCGGCGGAACCTGGTCTTCAACCGTCATCGTGAATTCGATCGAGGAAACGTTTTCGCATCCGTCGATTGCCGTGTAGGTAACGAGGTATTCACCGCGCGGGAGGCACTGCGTGAAGCCAAAGACACCCAGCGTATCCGGATTCCAGTGGTTGTTACCGGGGAAGTCGGAGAGGTAGCCGAAGCCTTCGTAGATCACGAGATTGCCAGTAGCGAAGTCAGTACCGATTACGCGGTAAGCCAGGCTGGTTACATAGGAGCATCCTTCGGAGATAATTACATCCGGAAGAGCAGCCGTAGCGCAGCAAGCGAACGGATCGGTGCTTACCGTCAAGTCACCAGGAGTAGCGATAGCCGGGCCTTGCGTATCAACGATTTTGATCACCTGCGTGTGTTCACGCGGGTTATCGGCGCTGATCGGGAGGCACATGTTGCGAACTTTCCAGGTGCGGATGATTTCGTAGCTACCCGGGCAAATGTCATAACGTTCGTCCGTTTTGCTGATCGAAGCCATGCAGAGACCACCTGTACCAATCGGCGAACCATTGATTGTCGGAACACCGGTAGCGGAAGGCTCCGTGCTGTTTACGTTAGCGCAGTTCAGCGTTACGTCAGCCGGGAACACAACATCGTCCAGATCGAACGGCGAGATGGTAATCGTTTGCGAGCAGGAAGCCTGGTTGCCGCTACCGTCCGTAGCCACCCAAGTGCGGATAATTTGTGCACGCGGGCTGGCGCAGGAACCGAAGTCGGTGTAGTCATCCGTGTCTACTACGTTAACGGTCGGGTTGCAATCCGAAACAAGCGGCGAACCGGTGAAGAACTGTTCGGTCGGGTCGCTGCACTTGATCGTGATATTGCCCGGGCAGGTAAGTACCGGAGCTTCTTTGTCTTCAACCTTGATCTGGCCCCAGCAAACGTTGCCGCTGATGGCGTGTACAAGGCTGTAGTTCAAAGTTTTGCCAATATGCGTGTAGTCTACGCGGTTAGCCGGGTTGAACGTATGCGTATTGAACGGATACGTGAGCACCACGGAGTAGTCGTCGAAGCAGCCATAGGAGCCTTCGAGTACATCATCCGGCGACACTTGGAACACACAGTCGGCGCCGTCGTTGTGGATGGAGATGTAAACGAGGTCGTTGCACACTACAGTTGTCGGCGTACCGGTAACTTGTACAATCTTGGTAATTTTCTGTTGGCAACCCGGGTCAGCCTGGGCTTGAGCATCGGTGCCACCAATCAACTGGCCATTGATAACCAGGTTGGTCGTTGCGCCACCAGCGTCAAACGTTGCCATTACCGTGTGGAAGCCAATACCCAAAGCAGCAGCGTTGAAGATGTTCGTAGCCACACCATTTACGGTGATGCTCGTTACCGTGCCTTGTGCATTGTTGTACTCGCCAACTTCAATTACAAACGGCGGGGTGTTCAAGCAGAACGGATCTTCCAAATTCTTGAAGTAAGGATTCGGATAGTAGCCTTTGTTGCTGATCGTAGCCGTTTGGTTCAGGTTGTTTTTGATCATGATCGAGTAGCCAAGACCATCGACATGGATACCTTTCAAGGTGTAGTATACCATCTCGTCGGCTTCGTCCGTTTGGCCGTCGCCATCGTTGTTGATGCCATCGGCATTACCAGCGAGGAAGAGCGTGCCAGCCGGCAGTACTACCGGAGCAGCCGGCGGAGCCGGGCTCGTGGAAGCGTACAAGCCAGTGCTGGTCATCAGCGACCAAGTCTGCATAGCCAGCGATTTCACCGTGATAACGTCTTCGAATTGACCGTTATCGAGGGTCGTCGCATTGTTTTTGCAATTTGTGATCACACTGTATAGCGGCGTGCAGGGGCCGGGGCCTTCCAGCACCGTCACAACAGCCGTGCAAGTAGCGCTGTTACCGCATTCGTCCGTAACCGTCAGGGTTACCGTGTTGGTACCCAGATTGGCGCAGGTGAAGGCGCTCGGGTTTACGGAGAAGGTCAGGTCAGCAGCAGCCGAACAGTTGTCGAAGCTGCCGTTGTTGACTTGGTCTGGCGTTACCGTTGCGTTACCAAACTTGTCGAGGGTAACCGTAGCGGCTTTGCAGAGGGCCGTGGGGGCCTTGGTGTCGCGTACCGTTACTACCTGCGTGTGGATCAGCATGTTGCCAGCCTGGTCGGTTACTGTCCAGGTGCGGGTCAGCGTATAGTTGAACTTGCAGTTGCCATTCGTGCGAACTTCGGTGAAGGTGATCACCAGCAGGTTCGACGGAGTGCAATTGTCGTTCACATCATTGGTCGTCAGTACGAACGGAGCCGGAACGGCATCGCATTGAACCGTTACGTCGGCCGGCATTACGATGTCGGCGTCAAATTCCGGTTTTTCCGTATCCATAACCATCACCTGGAAGGTGCAGAATGCCATGTTACCCATAGCGTCCGTAGCCTTGAAGGTTACCGTGTATGTACCAACCGGTACAACCGAACCGGCAGTCGGGCCAGCCGTCTGTACTACCGTCGGGATGCTGCAATTGTCAACAGCAACCGGGGTAGGCCAGTTGATCTTAGCCGAGCACTGGTCAGGGTCGTTACCGAACACCAACGGACCAACCGGGCAGTTCAGGAACACCGGAATTTCCGTATCCAATACCGTAACCGTTTGCGTGCAGGTGCCAGCGTTGCCGCATTGGTCAACCACACGGTAGGTGCGTGTGTAAACATTAGCATTAGCCACTTCGCTGATCATACCGAACGAATTTACGTTCAGGCCGCAGTTGTCGGAGGCAGTGCCGCCGGCAGCTTCGAATTCAGCAAGGTTAGCATACGGCGGCTGTTCTGCCGGCGAGCACTGGGCTTGCAGCGGAGCCGGGCAGCTGATGACCGGAGCCACATCGTCGTTTACGTTGACAATTTGCTGACGCGAGGTAGCATTACCGCAATCATCGGTTACTACCCACGTACGAACCAGCGTGAATTTGTTCAGGCAGTTGCCCGGCTGAACGATTTCGCTGAAGTCAACAAACACCGGAGCGTTGCAGTTGTCCGTAGCCGTTTGTACTGGTACAGCCGGAACATCGGCAGCACACGTTACATTGGCAGTAGCCGGAGCCGCTTCATTCCAAGTCGGCGCTTCCGTGTCATTTACCGTAATGGTTTGAACGAAGGCAGTTGTGTTACCGGCAAAGTCTACAGCCGTCCAGGTACGCGTTACGCTGTACTGGTTCGGGCAGGTGCCCGGTACTTCTACTTCGCTAAAGTCGAGATCAACCGTGCCTTGGCAGTTGTCCGTTACCGTAACCAGGGCTACAGCAGGTACATCTTCCGAGCAGTCAACCGACATCGAAGCAGCAGGCAGGTTCGTGAGAACCGGTGCTTCGTTATCATTCACTGTGATCGTCTGGGTGTGCGCGATAGCGTTGCCGCAATCGTCTTCAGCCGTCCAGGTGCGAACAATCGTAACACCGTCGTTCGGGCCTGCGCCAGGCAGGAACGTTTCGCTGTATTCCACATCTACCGGAGCAGCGCAGTTGTCCGTAGCCGTCAATACGATCGGCATCGGCACATCTTCGCCACACTGGAGGGTCAGGTCGGAAGGCAGCGTTACGCCCGGAGCCGGGGTGAAGGACTGGCCATTGTTGGCCGAACCAGCTGTAGCAGCAGCCGGGGCATTCCAAACGAAACTAGCGTATTCATTGCCGGTGCCGGTAAGGCTCAGCGAGGTGCCAATTGCGTTGGATCCGTCTTCTACTACACCGATATCCGTCGACATCATGCCGTTAGCGACACCGTCGGTAGCCAGGAAGGCGCCTTCGTAGCTCAGGAACTGAAGTACCATCGTGCCATTCAGCACAAGGGCGATACCATCAGGCGAGCCATTTTGAACACCATTTACCGGATAGCCGAACGATTGAGCGCCAAAGCCATTGCTTTCGTTATCGATCGTACCGAACAGGTTCATCGTACCGTACGACAGGCCATTGGCGCCGTTATACAGAACGAGGGAGTAGTTTGAAAGGTCAGTACCCGAGGTACCAGCCACTTCAATAAATTCACCAGCGTCGGTGCCTACGTTGTCGTAGTGGACCTCATTGATCCAAACCACTTGTGTCGTAGAAGACCAAACAGGTGCTTTCGTATCATTAACCGTGATGGTTTGCGTGAAGACGGTCGAGTTGCCGCAATCGTCTTCGGCAGTCCAGGTACGCGTGATCTGGTATTGATTCGGGCAAGTTCCCGGAATCTCAATCTCAGAAATTTCTACGTCCACCGGAGCAGCGCAGTTGTCCGTAGCCGTTACAACAGCCAGGGCCGGTACTTGCTCGGAGCACTCTACGTTAACCGTAGCAGCAGGCAGGCCGGCCAAGACCGGAG
>JADLDL010000063.1 GCA_020846655.1 Saprospiraceae bacterium
ATGGGTTTGTCGCCAGCCAGGCCAATCCACTCGTGTCCGCACCAGGACTCTACACACTCCTGGCAACGGCTCCGAATGGCTGCACCGCTACGATTACCCTTGCAGTTGCCCAGGATATTGCGCCGCCCGGCGTATTGGCACTGGCAGATACCCTGACCTGTGCCCAACTGCTGGGAACACTTGCCGGCAGTTCGCCCACGCCCGGCGCTTTGCCGCAATGGAGCGGCCCCGGCAATTTTACGGCTACCCAATGGACGACTACAGCAGCTCTGGCCGGCACGTATCAACTTTCGGTCGTTGGTCCGAACGGTTGTACAACAGCGACCACGGTCGTGATGGCTGAGGACAACGTCAAACCGAACGTGACGGCCCAGGGCGACACCTTGACCTGTGCCGTCTTGCAGATTGAATTGGGCGCCCAGGCAAATGTGCCGGCGCTCTGGCAATGGAGCGGGCCGGGCAATTTTTCCTCGGACATACAAGCCCCATTGGCTGGCGTTGCCGGCCTGTACACCGTTACCGCCACCGGGCCCAATGGTTGCTCGGCGAGTGCTACGACTGTTGTGTTTGCCAACCAGCAGCCACCGCAGGTTTCCATTCTTCCGCCGGCTGAAATCAACTGCCAAACCACACAGGTGTCGCTTCAGGCCCAAACACAAGGGGCCGGAATCTTTGGCTTCCAATGGCAAACGGTCAACGGGCTGATCGTAGCCGGCGCCAACACGGCTTCGGCCACAGCCGGCCAGGGCGGCCTGTACAGCGTCACCGTCACCAATGCGCTCAATGCTTGCACGGCCACGCAATCCGTCACGGTGCCGGTCAATGCCAATGTGCCGACCGGCATGCGCATCAAGGCATCCGACGTCAGTTGTTTTGGCAAAATGGACGGAACACTAATCATTGAATCGGTCACCGGAGGCACGCCGCCTTTCCTGTTTTCGCTCGACGGCACCTCTTTTTCGGCGGCGAGCGTGTTTCAATCCCTTGGCCCAGGCACCTACGCTTTGCAATTGCAGGATGCCGCTGGCTGTGAACTGGAAGCCAGCGCCCTTGTGCAGGAGCCCGGGCCGTTTGTCGTCACCCTGGGCCCGGACACAACGATTCACCTGGGCGCGCCGATCCTGCTGGCCGTTGGCAGTGCCGTAAACGTGCCGCAACGGATTGATAAGTTTTCGACCAGCCCTTTCCAACTCAGTCAGGACAGTATCGTTTTCCCGGTTCGCTCATTCATCTATACCTTGTCGGTGAGCGACACCAATGGTTGTGCGGCTGCCGGAAAGCGGCTGATTTTGGTGGACAAGCGCAGAAACGTGTATGTCCCCAATGTCTTTGCACCGGGCAGTCTGAGCAATTCGATATTTACGCTTTTTGGTGGCATAGACGTCCGGTTGGTGCACAATTTTCAAATTTTTGACCGCTGGGGTACCTTGGTACACGAGCGCCGGCAATTCCTGCCGCAGGATGTATCGGCAGGCTGGGACGGGTCGTTCAAGGGCAGCGATGCGAACCCTGGCGTGTTTACCTATTATCTTGAAATTGAATTTATAGACGGTGAAGTGGAAATTTTTTCCGGCGATGTGACCCTGATCCGGTAGTTGGCGTTGGAGCCGGGGGGGGGGTGGAATGCTGTATTTCAAACACCCCGGCTCCAACGCTGAAGTACTACCTTTGCCCAATGTCACTGCCGATCCTGTACGAAGATTCTGATTTTATCGCCATCAACAAACCCCAGGGCATGCTCGTGCACCGTACCCGCATCAGCGAGGATACGGTGTTTGTGTTGCAATCGCTCCGCGACCAGATTGGCGCGCAGGTGTTTACCATCCACCGCCTCGACCGGGCCACCTCGGGGGTGCTGGTGTACGGCAAAAGCCCCGAGGCCGCCGAAATGCTCGCGGCGTATTTCCGTGAAAAATCGATGGATAAAAAATACCTGGCCATCGTGCGGGGCTGGACCGACGAGCAGGGCAGCATCGACTACGCTGTCCGCGATCAGGACAAGCCCGGCGCCGAACTGCTGCCGGCGGTTTCGCACTACCGCACGCTGGGTCGTAGCGAGGTGCCCCTGGCGATTGGCTACAAATATCCGACGGCCCGGTTTTCGTTGGTGGAAGTATCTCCTGAAACCGGTCGCCGCCACCAGATCCGCAAACATTTTGCCCACATCCTGCACCCCGTGATCGGCGACAAACGCCACGGCGACAACAAGCACAACCTCTATTTCTGGAACACCCTCGAACTGCCGCGCATGCTGCTGCACGCCCGCGAACTGTCGTTCGAGCATCCGGTGTCCAAATCGCCGGTTCGTATCGTGGCGCCGATTGACGATTTGTTTGCCAGCGCCTTGCAACTTTTGGCCTTGGAACCGTTTCTGCCGGCAGCCGGTTAAATGCCATTTTTGCCACGACTCAGTGGAAATTTGAGGCGCTTCGTTTGACTTGGCAACGGCTGCGGATTCAGAAAAAAATCAAGTTGCTACCTTTGTTTCGACCATACTTTCGGCACGAAGCGGATCGTTCTACCTCCGTATTTTTCCGAAAAGGAAATACTACCCAACCGGCAACAGCTCACTACCCAACCCAGCGTCCAATGAAAACACCGCTTTTGCACAGCCTCCGCAAGGCGTTCCAACTGGCCCAGCGCGCCCAACTCCACCCCGATGCTTCCGCAGAAAAACTATTCCCTTCGCCCTCTCGGCATATGCTCGACCGGCGCCAGTTTTTGCGCACCGGCGCGCAAGCCGGCCTGCTGCTCGGCATTGGCGGCCCTGCCATGGCGCAGGATTTGTTGTTGGGCAGGCCCAAACAAAAAATTGCCATCGTAGGCGCCGGCATGGCCGGCCTGAGTGCGGGCTACCACCTGCGGCGCAAGGGTGTGCAGGCCACTATTTTTGAGGGCGACAAGCGTGTCGGGGGCCGGATCAAAAGCGCCCGGATTTTTGACAACGGCCAGTTGAACACCGAAATTGGCGCCGAGTTTATCGACACCGTGCACGCCGATATGCTCTGGTTTGCGCGGGTGGCTGGTGTGGATACCCGCCTGATGGACGTGGAAAAAGACCTGTTCGGCGAACGCGACGCGTTTTTCTTTGAAAACCAACACCGGCGTCTGGCTGAAATCCTGGCCGAACTGAACCCGGTGTACCCGCAAATCCTGGCCGATCAGGAAAAACTCGATGGCAAAGGCGCCGCTTTGCTCGACCGCCTGTCGCTGGCCGAATATATCGACAAATTACCGCTGAGCGGCTGGATGAAAAAACTGCTCGACGCGGCGTTTGTCGGCGAAAACGGGCTGGAAACCGCCGAGCAAAGCGCGGCCAACCTGGTGAGCATCCTGGAGATCAGGAACCAAAAGTTTTACCCCTTTGGCTCCAGCGACGAGCGCTTTAAGGTCATTGGCGGTAACGACCAAATTCCCAAGGCCATCGCCAATATCCTGGAAAGCCAGATTCGCCTGGAGCACCGGCTGCTTGCCCTGCGGGAAAACGCCAACAAGAGCCTGAGTCTGACGTTTTCGGTCAATGGCAAAACAGTGGAGGAGACGTTTGATGTGGTGGTGTTGACCCTGCCGTTTTCGGTGTTGCGCGAAGTGGATATGAAAATGGAACTGCCGCCGATCAAGCAGCGCGTGATTCGCGAGTTGGGCTATGGCACCAATGCCAAATTTATCCTGGAAACCCACGACCGGCCCTGGCGCAACAACGGCTACCGGGGCTTCCTGTTCAACGAACAAATTTCCAACGGTTGGGACAGCGCCCAAATGCAAAATGACAACGCCGGCGCCGGTAGTTTCACTTGCTATTTTGGCGGCCAGCGCGGCCAATCGGCCTTGCGCGGCTCCGAGCAAACCCAACTGGAATACGTGCTGCCGGCCCTGGAGGCAGCATTTCCCGGCAGCCAAAAAAGCCTGAGCGGCAAAATGGAACTGGCGGCCTGGCCATCCAATCCGTTTGTCAAGGGCAGTTACTCCTGCCTGAAGCCCGGACAGGTCACTGAATTTGAAGGTGTCGCGTTTGAACCGGTGCGCCGCCTGTACTTTGCCGGCGAGCACACCAGTACCGAGTACTGGGGCTTTATGAACGGCGCTGCCGAAACCGGCCGCCGGGTGGCGGAAA
>JADLDL010000064.1 GCA_020846655.1 Saprospiraceae bacterium
CACGGTATCGTCGAAGCCGTAAATGCCCGGAAAAACGGTCTCTTTGCGGCGGATTTTCTCAATCAGGTTGGCGCGGAGTTCTTCCTTGACGCTGCGGGCTTCGTAGCCGCTGGCCTTCAGGCCGCCAAGGGTGTGGAGGTGACGAGGATCTTTCATACGGGAGGGGAAAACAGCCGGAGGGGGAAATTAGTTTTGGGTAACCGCAAAATAATGCCGACTCAAGCCCCTTGTGCGGCTTTGGCCGCTTGCTCCTTTTCCATCCTTCTCAAATTGCGCAGCACGGCAATGCCGGCGTTCACTTCAAAGCCGATGAGCAGGATCATACAGTTGAGTTGCAACCAGATCATAAGCACGATGAGGGTGCCGATGGAACCATACACTGTGTTGTAACTGCCAAAATTGTCGACATAAAAGGAAAATCCCCAGGAAATAATGATCGACAGCAGCGTGGCCAGCAGGGAGCCCGGATTGAAAAACGGAATGCGTGTGCGGGTAGCCGCGCCGTAGCGGTAAATGGTGCTGAACCCCGTGTAAAACAGAATAATCACCACAATCCACCGGAAACTCCAGAACGCCAGTTTGGTGATCCAGGTGGCTTTGATGTAGTGAAATACAAAGTCGAGGATGATGTTGCCCAGGATCACAAAAACGACCGACCCCACCAGCACCAAACCGATCAGGAAGGTCAATTGAATGCCGATGAGCCGTTTTTCCAGGCCCGTACGCCGGCGAAACGTGTGCTCGTGGTCTTTTTCAAACCCTTTCATCATCGACAACATGCCGTTGGAAGCAAACCAAATGGCCAGTACAAAACCAAAGGACAACAAGCCGCTGCGCTGCCGCGTGGCGATATCCTGGATGGTGACAAACAGCGCGTCGCCCGCCGAGCCGGGCATCACCTCGTCGATGGCCGCCCGCAACACCACGTCAAAATTGTTGTACAACGGCGTATAAGCCAACAGCGTAAACAACACAATGATGGAAGGAAAAAGCGACAGAAAAAAATCCCAGGCCATGCTGTTGGCGCGGGTCACGATGGTGTCGTCGCGGGTTTCTTTTTGGATAAAAACGATCAGGTTGTACAAGGGAATGCGCTTCAAGCCCGGCAAGGAGTGGGTCTTCGACCATTCCACCGCCGCCAGCCAGAGGGGGTGCTCCGGAAAATAACGAGTTGCGCGTTCGATAAACCGTTTCAAAAGAAGGGTTGTAGTTTTTCCAGCAAATGAGCAGGCGCCGGCACCACCTTTTTGGCGGCAGCCGCAAAAAAACACAAGCGGACGGTGCCGGCGTTGATCAGTTTGCGTTTTTCATTAAAAATGTCACAATGAAACGTGATGTACTCGTCCGGCAGTTTGCGGATTTCGGTGTGCACCGTCAGCAAATCATCGTAAAACGCCGGCCGCACGAAACGCATGTCCAGGCTCACCACGGGCAGCCAAATGCCGTGTACCTCTTCCAGGTCCTTGTAGGTGAGGCCCAGCGAACGGATCGTTTCGACCCGGCCCACCTCAAAATACTCGGCATACCGGCCGTAGTAGAGGTAGCCCATCTGGTCCGTTTCTCCATACCGAACCCGGAGCTGCGTGTCGTGTGCGTACATATCAAATTTCTTCCCGTTCGATGGGGCAGGTCATGCAGTGGCTGCCGCCCCGGGCGCGGGATAATTCGTTGGATGGAATGGTGATGATGGTGTTTTCCACTTTGTCAGGCGTGGTTTTGCCGTTGTCAAAATCGCGCAGCAGTTTTTCGGCGCCGATCACCTTGTAGCCAAAATCTTTGAAGGCTTTTTCGGTGATGGGGTTTCGGTCGTAGGTGACGGCTACGCCGGGTTTGAGGGCTACGAGGTTGCAGCCGTCGGTCCATTGTTCGCGTTCCTGGTAGGGGCTTTCCCCGCGACCGGCCCAGATGAACTCCATTTTGGGGTTCACTTCGGCCAGCAGGAAATCTTTGAGGCTGGGGTATTCCATCTCCTCGCCGTTGGAGCGGTACACGTCGACGTAGGAGCCCAGGCCGTCTTGCACGATTGGTTTGTAGCCCACCATGTGGTTGTGGTTGATCTGGGTAAATACCGTGTCGATGTGCATGTAGGTGCGCTCGGCGGGGATATTGACCTGCACGACGTTTTTGATGATGCCCCGGTCGAAGAGGTAGTTTTTGATCAGTTGGAAGGCGTAGTTGTTGGTGCGCTCGGAACAACCGATGAGCAGGTAGTCTTTGTTGAGCACCATCACGTCGCCGCCTTCGATACTGATGGTTTCGCCTTTTTTGGAGGGCGGAAACTTGTCGACCCGGTTCAGGTTCACCGTTTTGCCGTCGGCTTTGAGGCGTCGGAACACGGGGTGGCTGCTGAAGATCAGCCGGGTGAGGAAGTTTTCGCGGAAGCGGGCTGTTTTGTTGGCCTTGGTGATGAGCACGTTTTCCTTGATGGTCACCGCGATGTCGCGGGTAAAAATCAGGTTGGGGATGGGGTCGAAGAGGATGCGGTCTTCGGGTTCGAGGTAGCCGGTGATGAGGGTGTCGGCGAGTTGTTCGGGCGAGAGGCCGGCCAGGCGCGGAATAAAGGAGTAGGGCAACTCCTCGAAGTCGGTGATTTTGTTAATCACCTCGTATTTGCTTTCCTCGTCGCGGGTGCTTTCGGCCAGGAGGTCGCGCACTTCGAGCACGTTTTCTTTTCCCAAAAAGGCTTTGAGCACATTGATAAAAATATCGTGCTCGTCCTGCATGTTGGGCAGGTGCACGATATCGTCGAACAGGAGTTCGCCGGCGCGCTTGGGGGTAATACGGGCAATGCCCTCGTCCGGGCGGTGAACGATGACTTTTTTCAGGCGTCCGATTTCGGAATCGCAGTAAATGCGGCTGTTCGCGTCCATAGGTATATCCCGGAACTCCCGCTCCGGATCAGTTTGGTTAGGCAAAAAAACGGAGGCGAAGGTAGCAGGAAAAATTGTTTAGGCGCAAAATCAAAGTAAGGGAAACCGGCGAGCCTTTGTTCTTTCCGAAACTGCAAAGCCTGCAAAAAATACCATCGAATTTTTACCTTTCCCGCACCAATACGCACTGCACCTTTCCCTTGTCGTACGAAATACTAACATGTCCTGATGCAAAACTGGCAAATCAAACTCTCCCTGTTCCTCAACTACTTCGTCTTCGCCATCCTGCTCAACAGCGTCGGCACCGTCATTCTTCAGGTCCAAAACAACTTCGGGGTCAGCCAGTCCGGCGCCTCGGTGCTGGAAGCCTTCAAAGACCTCAGCATTGCCGCCGTCTCGTTTCTGGTGTCGTCGTTCATCATTCGCATCGGCTACAAAAACGCCATGCTGATCGCCCTGGGCATCGTCACCGGCGCATGCCTGCTGATGCCACTGACCGCAAGTTTTGGGTCCACCCCATTGCTGTTTGCCGCCGTAGGCTCCAGTTTTGCATTGATCAAAATGTCGGTCTACAGCACGATCGGTCTGGTCACCAGCGACAAAAAAGAGCACATCAGCCTGATGAATTTCATCGAGTCCTTTTTCATGGTGGGCATCCTGACGGGCTATTTTATTTTCAGTTCGTTTGTCGATAGCAACAACCCTCAGTCCACACAATGGCTGCAAGTGTACTACCTGCTGGGCGCTATTTCGCTGGCCGCTTTCCTGCTCCTGCTCAGTGCTCCGCTCGACGAAAGTGCCGCCAAAAAAGAAGGCTCCGGCGCCTCGCTGGATGAATTTGGTGAGATGTTCCGCCTGATGGTGGCGCCGCTGGTGATCGTGTTTGTGGTTTGCGCCTTTTTTTACGTCCTGATCGAACAAAGCATCATGAGTTGGCTGCCCACCTACAACCAGCAGGTCCTGCAATTGCCTGCCGCCCTGAGCATCCAAATGGCCAGTATCCTGGCCGGCTCCACCGCTGTGGGCCGCTTTTTGGCGGGTGTTTTGTTAAAAAAACTGAACTGGTACCTCGTGCTCAGTTCCTGCCTGCTGCTGGCCGGTGCGCTGGTGCTCACCGCCATTCCCCTGGCCAAAGGTGTCGACGGGCGCGCCGTCACGGGCTGGGGCAATGCCCCCCTGGCCGTGTATGTGTTCCCGCTGATCGGCTTGCTCATCGCCCCTATTTACCCGGCGATCAATTCGCTGATCCTGAGTGCCTTGCCCACACAAAAACACGGCCTTATGTCGGGTCTGATCATCATCTTTTCGGCCCTGGGCGGTACCACCGGTTCCATCATCACCGGCTATATTTTTGAACATTACGGCGGCCAAAACGCCTTTTATTTCTCCCTGCTGCCCATCACAGTCCTGCTCGTAGCACTTTTCTTCTTCAAACGCCAGATGGAAAAAATATGAAACCCCGGTTTTTGATCGAAAGCCTGTCGCCACTCTACGAAGACGTCCAGTTGGCCGGCATTTTTCCCGATTCCAAATATTTCCCCGATTGCCGGCCCCGGGCCGCCGCCCAAAGCATTGTTGCGGCCTACCAGCGCGCCAAACAGGCGCCCGGCTTTGACCTGAAAACCTTTGTCGACACCCATTTTGACCCGCCCCATACGCCGGACACGCACTACGAATCGGCCGGTAAACCGCTCGCTTCTCACCTGCCGGCGCTCTGGGACGTACTGACCCGCCGCCCCGACAGCCTGGGCGGCACGCTTATTCCCTTGCCCTTCCCGTACATCGTGCCGGGCGGGCGCTTTCGCGAAGTTTACTACTGGGACAGTTATTTCACCATGCTGGGCCTCCAGGTGTCCGGCCGAAAAGACTTGATCCAGCACATGGTGGACAATTTTGCGTTCCTCATTGATACACTGGGTTTTATCCCCAATGGCAACCGGACCTACTACCTGGGGCGTTCGCAGCCGCCCTTTTTTGTCCTGATGGTGGGCCTGCTGGCCGATCTGAAAGGGCCGGAAACCTGGATGCGTTACCGCCCCCAACTGGAAGCCGAATACCGGTTTTGGATGCAGGGTGCGCAAAAAAAGGCGCTGGACCAGCAGGCGCACCGCCGCATCGTCCGGCTCCCCGACGGCAGCCTGCTCAACCGCTATTGGGATGACTCCGACGCGCCCCGCCCGGAAGCCTATGTCGAAGACCTGCACATCGCCCAACAGACCGGCTCCGCCGATACCTGCCGCCACATCCGCGCTGCGGCCGAATCCGGCTGGGATTTCAGCAGCCGCTGGTTTGCCGACGGCCAGCACATGGAAACCATCCAGACCACCCACCTGATTCCCGTCGACCTCAATTGCCTCCTGCTGGCCCTGGAAGAAGCGCTGGCCAAGATTTATGCGGCCGCCGGTGAACACGCGCAGGCCGGGAAATTTCAGGTTAAAGTTGCTCGCCGCCAATCGGCGATCCAACAGTATTGCTGGGACGAACAGAAAGGTTTCTTTTTTGATTTTCAGTTTCGGACGCAGGCTTTTTCCAACGAATGGACCCTGGCTGCTGTTTTTCCGCTGTTTTTCCGGGTCGCAACCGCCGATCAGGCTGCGCGGGTGGCCGCCCATTTGTCCGACAAATTTTTATGCCCCGGCGGACTGCGCACCACCTGCAGCAGCACCGGCCAGCAATGGGACGCTCCCAACGGCTGGGCGCCCCTCCAATGGATCGCCTACCAGGGCCTTCGGCACGACGGCCACACCCAACTCGCCGGCGAAATCCGCCGCCGCTGGATGCACACCGCCGAACAAGTCTACGCCCGCACCGGAAAAATGATGGAAAAATACAACGTCCTGGAACCCGAACTCAAGGCCGGCGGCGGCGAATACCCCAACCAGGATGGTTTCGGCTGGACCAACGGCGTTTATTTGCGGCTGTCTCGCGAAAAATGATGGGTTTGTTTTTCGTGTTTCGGGGTGCGGGGTGCGTGTTTCGTGTTTCGAGGTGCGTGTTTCGTGTTTCGGGGTGCGGGTTTCGTGGTGCGGGGTGCACAAAATGGCTTGGAATTATACACCCTGATTTTACTTCTTGAGAAAAACATACTTCGAGCGCCCCGAAACACGCACCCCGCGCCCCGAAACACGCACCACGCACCACGAAACACGAAAATCACTTTTCCAAATAATTAATGTACCCGTTAATCAATTGGCGGCATTTGATGATTTTGGAAAGAATGGCAGACAGGGTTGGCTCGGCGATACAATTCAGCTCATGCGCAATCAGGATTTGGGTTTCCAACTCGAAGAGTGAGCCGCGGGCAGTATACATAAACTGTGCTTTGTCCTTGTTCGTACGGCGCCCACAACCTTCTGCAATATTGGAAGGAATAGAAACAGCGGCTCGGCGCAACTGACTGCTGAGCCCAAAAACTTTGTGCTTAGGAAAGGTTTCTGAAAATCGATAGGTAGCAATGGCTAATTGTTTTGCTTCCTTCCAAACATCCAATTCCTTATAATCCACCATAAAACATCTATTTTTTCATAAATAATCCCGAAACACGCGCCCCGAAACACGAAATACGAACCACGCACCCCGAACCCCGCACCCCGAAACACGCACCCCGAAACACGAAATACGAAACACCAACCACCAAAAAAACCACCCACCACCAATGCCAGGACCAGGGCATGTCGACCGGGCGGTTGGCGCCCACGGCCACCATGCCCGCCCAGAAATAGGGCGTCTGCCAAGCCGCGCCAATCGAGTTGTCGCCGAGGTACTGCAACTTAGCCTGCCGCAGGGCCGCCCCCACGGGTTTGCCGTTGCGCAAGGAGCCATAAAACGACTGAAACAGGCGCGTGCTGCTCCGGTCATTGACCGTCCAAAGGCTCGACAGAATACAGGCCGCTCCTGAGTGGGCAAAGGCCCGTGCCAGGCTCATCACCCCTTCGCCGCTTTGCTCGGCGCCGATGCCGGTCTGGCAGGCGCTGAGCACGACCAATTCGGCGTGCAGCGACAAGGTGTAAATGTCCGGCAGCAACAGTGCTTCGTCGTAGAGTTCGATGCGTGGCGGCAGGCTGTCCTGCTGGTCGGCGCGGGCATGCGTACACAAGTGTAGCAACCGGTATCGCCCGGCTTCAGCACAGAACCGCTTCGCTCGGGCCTCCGCCCCGAGCCAGCTCTCCGGACTGCCGGCCGGCAGGGCATTCCATTCGGCGGCGCCGGCTGGCAAGGGTGCCAGCCCGCGTTCGCTGCCCGGAAACAAAGGAGCCAGGCCCAGGAAAAAATCAGGGGCGGTTCCCGCAAAGGCTTCCTGCTGTTGCAAGGTTGCCCAGGACCAGGCATACCGAATTTCCTGTCGGCAAATCAAATAGTCTGCCCTGCGCAAGCTCGCACCGGGCGCAGGCCGCGAGCGAAGCAGGGCTTCAAATGGAACAAAATGCAACAAACCGTCGGGCACAAGGCAGAGCCGTTGCGCGGAAGCCGTTTCGGGTGGCAAAAGTTGTTGGCCCAGGGCGTAGGCCAGTTCGAGGTAGCCGGCCGGATCGGCCAGGATGGCATTGGCATCTTTGAAAAAACCTAAAAAACGCTGCAATTGCCCTTGCAACATGCTGTCGTAGGGGATGCGGCGCCAATACATCGGGCCGCTGTTGTTGCACAGGAAAATATCCAGGAAGGATTCGCTGCGGAAATATTCCACCAGCAGTTCGCCGGCTGCCATCCGGCCGCTGCCGGGCTCCGGCGCGGCGCTGTCCAGGCCATACAAATGCGGGTAACTCTGGTACAAGGATTTTCTCAACGCGTTGATCTTGCCCTGGAGCGCATCGGCATCCGACACCCATTGCTGTCGTTGGGCATGCTCGCGATACAGGAGGTATTGCCGCTCGTACCAGGCTTTGCTTTTTTCCATGGCCTCCAATTGGGCAAAACGCGCGTCTTTGCCGGCGAGGCGCTGGCGGATGAGGTTGTCGCGCAAGTTCTCGAGCAACAACACCGCGCGGCTGCGCTCGGCAATGGCAAAGCCTTTTTTCAACCACTCCTGCGCGCCTGTTTTTTCATACAACCAGCGGGCTACCTGCAAGGCCGATGCTTCGCGGCGGCGCGCGATGTTTTGCAGCCCAATCTTGGACGACCGGTACTGAAACACTTGCCGGACGCGCCACTCGGCCTGCCAGGCCAGGTCGTGGCAGTCCATGGCCAGCCGCAGCCAATCGACACGGCCGCTGTGCCGGTAGAGCGCTTCGGCAGCGGCCGCTTTGGCGCCCAGGGCCTCGTAGATGGTGTTTTCTTCGTAAAAAAGAGTGGCTGCCGGATTGTTTTCCACCCGGTCTGAGCGAAATTCCGGCAATACGGCGCGCAAGGCCTGGTGGGCGGCGTCCAGGGCGGCGGTCCACTGGCCTTGCGCCTGGTACAAACCGGCAAGCGCCAAATGGGCTTTTCCGACATCGCGGGAGAACGGGCCAAAGGCCGCCAAGGCGCTGGCAAGCGCCTGCCGGAGCAAGTGTTGGGCCTCGCCCCATTGCCCGTTTTTGAGCCGGATCAGTCCGGCCGTTCGTTGGGTGTAAGCGCGGTATTCGAGGGCTTCCGGTCCGGCTGCCAAGCCCGGCAGGAGGCGCAGGGCGGCTTCTGCGGTGGGCCAGGCCAGGCGGGGCAGGCCCTGGTCGAGTTGGGTGCGGGCCAGGCCAGTCAGGAGCAGCAGCCGTTTGTCGGCTGGCGCCCCCGGCAGTGCCAGGCCGGCGCGGTAACTCTGCTCCGAGGCCGAAAAATCATCCTGGTTCCACTGCGCGATTCCAATGTTGTTGTACAAACCGGCCCGACTGGCAAGGGCATCGGCTGGTGTAGCGGCGAGGGCCTGCTGGAAGATCGCCAGCGCTTTCTCGTTGTCGCCCAGGCGGGTGTAGTGGTTGCCGAGAGGTTTGTAAATCATTTCTGTAACCTCAAAGTCTGGGTCCTCCACGGGGTGCCGGGCATACCCGGCCGCCGCCGCTTCGTAGGCTTCCACGGCGTCCCAAATGCGCCCCAGGGCCGAGAGGTAGTAGCCCCGGTACGACTGGAGGTACACCAGGGCCTCTGTTTCGGGGGCATTGGCGGGTGCCCGCCATTGGCCGGCCAGCGCCAAATTCAGGTTGTGGAGGGCGGCTTGGGGCGCGTCGGACAGGTAGTCGTGGGTTTCAATTTGAATCCAGGTCCACAAGGCCAGTTGGTCGGCTTTTCGCGCCAGTGCTGCCTTCCGGCCGGCGTAGTGCAATACGCTGTCACGTTGCCCGGTTTTTTCAAAATAGGCCATGCGCGCGTCGTATTGCTCCAGATCAGGCGCTGCCTGCGCGGCCAGTGTGGCAGGCAGGAACAACAACAGCAGGCTGGCGCAAACGATTGGGTGCATGCTCGCTTTTTAGCCAGCAAGATAAGCCCCGGGGCGCTAAAATTTCATCTCCAGGGCGATTTGAACAAATGGCTCCGCCTGACGCTTTCGCAGCACGGCGCCGGCGCGAATGCCCAGGCTGGGGCCCGCGCGCACGAACCCGATGCGCAGCTCGGCAAAGGCCGCAAACCGGGTGCTCGTTGCCGAATAGGGCGTCACCGTGGTCGTGTCGCGCAGCAACTCGGGCGGTGGCACATTGGTGCCGGCCGGTCCAAAAAAGCGCCGCAACACCCGTACCCGTGTCTTGTCTTCGCCGTCTTCCAGGAGCAGGCGAGCGGAAGCGCCGATGCCCAGCCCCCAGTACCGGGAGAAATTTTTGCGCAGCAAAAAAGGCACTTCGAACGACACGAAGCGGCGCTCGGCGCTGATGCTGCTGTCGCGGTAGGTGACCCGCTTGAAGGTCGCGTCGGCCAGGATTACGGAGTCGCGAAACACGAGATCCGGCAGCGCAGCACGCCCTTTGAGCCCGGTGAGCAGTTCTACCTGGGGATAGATTTTCCAGGATTTGTAGGGCGACAGGCTCAGCCCCAGGAAATAATACCCATCGCCGCTGTTTTCCGGCGGAAAGGCATGCCCGACTTTGAAACCCGGCGACAAGCCCGGTTTGAACCCGGTTTTGGAGTAGTTGGTGAAAATCGGTGGGTTTTTGTCAAACACAATTTGGGCGCGGCTGTGGAAACTGCGCTTGGCCATGCGCGACTCCGGCTCGATCCGGTAAGTGACAAATCCCTTGGTCGAGTCCTTGTCCGTCACACCTTTTTGCCGGCTGCCCGGCAGGTAAATGTTGCGAAAGGTGAACAGCAGGCCGTCCTGGGAAGAGGCGGTGTCCAGGCAACTGCCGTTGTAGGGTGTCGGCGGACAAATGGGGCATTCGGGGTACCAATCGAGCGGTCGCATGCGGGCCAGGTTGAGCCCCTCCGGAATATCGATCTGCAAGGCCACGGTGTGCGCCGGGCCCTCGCCATTGTTCTGGAACCGGACTTTGTAGTCGAGGTTTTTGTACTTCAACAAGCGGTAGTTGACGCGGTTGTCGGATACAAAAATGGCGTTGGGGTCGTGCGAACTGACGATTTCGATTTCCAGTTCGAAGCGCTCCGGCGCTACCATCGGGTCAAAAGGCTCAAAAACACCCTCCAGATGAATAAACGCTGAAGTGTCTTTGAGCATGTGGGCGGTGCCACTGAGGTCGACGAAGATGTTTCGCTGCTCGCCGGGTCGCAGTTCGGTGAAGCGCCATTGTTGCTCCTGGCGGTAGTGGCGGCGGGCTTGTTCGAGCATGGCCTGTACTTCGGCAAAGGGCGCTTCGGCCGGGGCCAGGCTGCCCGCGCCGCCTGCATGGGCGCCGATCAGGGCTGCCCAGTCTAGTCCCGGAGTGGCTTCCGGAAAGTCGGAAAGGGAGTAGCTGTTGTCGGCCAGTTCACCAAAATAGGTGCGGGCCGTATCGTAGCGGAAGTGCGCGTTGGGGAATTTTTTTTCATTAAAAAACAAATGCAGCCGGCCGCCGGTCGTGAGGGCGCTGCGGTTGCGGTAACTGAGGATGCAGGTCAGCGCCTCGCCGGATTTGGGCTGGCTGTTGGTTTTCAGGGCCAGGCCTTGCTCCTGGTTTTGAAAGACGCCGGCTGTAGTCGTACCGCCGCCACTGCCGCCGGTGAGCACCGATTTTCGCTTCTTTTTTGGTTTTTTTCCGTCGTCGTAGTTGTTGGTGAGATCGAGCGAGGCCGTGTAATTGCCCGGCTGGCGGTAGCGGTGCGTTGGGTTTTCTTCGAAACTGAAACTGCCGTCGCCGAACTCCCAAAAACAGGTGTAAAAGGCTTCCGGCGCGCCGGCAACCTGCGACAGTGCCGGCATCTGCGCCGTAAAGCGCGTGCCCTGGCTGTCGGCGGCGACGCTGAAATCGGCTTCCCGGGGGGCTGGGGTGGTGCTTTGCGCCAGCAAGGTTGCGGACCAAAGCAGGCAAAGGCAAGCGGCGAGCGTTTTCATGACACAGTTGTTTTGCAGGTGTACTTCCAAAACCTGTGCCACAGACGGGGCGGGCAGGCGGAGAGCACGTTTGTTGTTGTTCAAAAAAACAGGCAGGCGGTTGCTCAAAGAATATTTCTAAGTGTCCTTAGTGCTCTTCGTGGTTAAAAAATTAAACCACGAAGAGCACTAAGGACACTTAGAAATAACTACTCAGTTTTTGATAATTTTTTGGCTGTGCCAAACCGAGTTTTTTCCCAAAACCTGCACCAGGTACACGCCGGCCGGGTAGTCGCGCAGCGACAGTGTTTGCCGAACCTGGTTGGCGGCCAGCGGCGTTTGTTGCAGGCGGCGGCCCAGCAGGTCGGTCACTACGGCCAGGGCCGGTTCCGGTAGCGCTTCGCCCAGTTCCAGCGTGATCTCGCCGTCGGTGGGGTTTGGGAACAGGCGCAGGGAATGCTCGGCAGACGCTTCGCCCGTGGCAGTGGCCTGGCCCAGGTTGCGGACGCAGATGTCGTCGATGCGGGCCCAGGACACATAGGCGCCGTCGTTGATGGCGAAATTGTTCCAAATGGTGATGTTCAGGAAACTGTAGTTCTGCGTGGGTGTCCAGAGTGCCGACGTGTAGGTAGCCCAGGTGGTGCTGAGTATGGGCGAGAGAAAAATTTCGTCGCAAGTGCCGCTGGTGCAGTTGAAATAGTTGCTCAGTGGAGTCGTGGAAGCCCGGAAGCGGAAGCGCACGGAATCCTGCACCGTCGGCATCCACATGCCGCAGAATTGGATTTCGTAGGTGTTGCCGGCCAGAAATGCCAGGGGTTGCACGATGCCTTCGCCCACCACCTGGTTGCCCCACATCTGGATGGCGCCCATGTCGGCACAACTGTCGTGCGTGATGACCTGCGGCGTGTTGAACCCGCTGCTCCAGTTGGACACCGTGCCGCCGCTGCCCAGGTTGCCGGCGTTGAGGCCGGCTGTAAACTGACCGTTCAGTAGGAGGTTGTCGGGGCAATCCTGCTGCGAAACGGTCACCACTACCTCGCGGCAGAACGTGTCGCGGCAGAGCATGCCGGCGTTGCCGGCGGTGACGATCAGGCAAACGAGGTAGGTGCCGGAGTTGGCGTAGGTATGGCTGGGGTTGGTGGGGCTGGTGAAAAATGCCGTGTTGCCGTCGCCAAAATCCCAGTCCCAACTAAAAATAGTGCCGCTGGCTACCGTCGACAAGTCCGTGAAGGTAAACGTAGCGCCGCTGCCCGTGGTGCTGAAGGCGGCGTTGACGGCGATTTGTTGACAAGGATCGACCGGTGGCGCGGGGCAGAAGGTTTGTTTGTCGTCGTAGGCTTTGTTGAGCAGGCTGGCCGCCGAGAAATCCTGCCGGGGGCTCACCTGAACTTGCCAGGGCGTCACCTTTGGCGTTTGTTTCAGGATCTCCGTTTCGGGGCTGTGGTAGCAGGAAGACTCGGTCAGGCCTTGCGCATCGGTTTTGATGGCCAGCAGGTTGTAATCGGCGTTTTGCCCCTGGATACGGGTTTGGGAATGGCCCATGATATAGTATTCGTCGTTGGCGGTGGGCGCCACGCGGTTGCCCTGGGAGGCGTCGCCGAGGGTGTACAAGCGGGTCCAGTGCACGGGCGAGCCGGTGTTGCCCAGGTTCAGGAGCAGGCAATGGCCGGTTTCGGAGCCGTCGGAAGTGGCGAAGGCTTCGGCTTTGCCGGTCAGGGCCAGGTCGCCGGCGCCGGTAAATTTAAAATGGTTGGCCCATTCCTGTTTGCTGTTCAGCACCTCGTAGTGGTTGGCCCAGAAGAGCGTGCCGTTGATGTCGGTGCGGAGCATCAGAATTTTTTTGTCGTTGGTGTTGGGGTCCTGGGAATAGCCCGACACCCAGAGGTCGCCGTCCAGTTTGGGGTCGAGGCTGCAACTGCCCTGGATGCAGGTGGCGCGCTCCTGGGTATTGGGCGCGATGTCGTAGGTGTTCAGCCAGGCCGCGCTGCCGTTGTTGGTATTGATGCTCAGGATAAATACCTCCTCGGCGCCGGTGGGGCTGGTGTAGGTGCCGGTTACGTAGTACGCGCTGGGTGTGTTGGCGCAGCCTGGCAGGGTGGCGAAGGCGGTCACGGAAGCGCTGTGCAGGCCACCGCTGACGGTGTAGGTGCGGCTCCACTGGAACTTGCCGGAGCAGTCGGTTTTGACGGCATACACGCTGGAAACGCCCGTGTTGCCATCGATTTTGGTGCCCACGAGGATGAAATTGCCGGCGCCGTCCTGTTTGACGCAGGCACTGGTTTCGTCGTCGCTGGGGATGCCGTAGCGCTGCACCCAGAGGGGCGTGCCGCTGAGGTCGGTTTGGGTGAGCAGCATGTTGCGGCTGCTGCCGTTACGTTCGTTGGCGGCGATGATGTAGCCGGGTTGTCCGTTGCAGCCGGTGGCTTTTTCGATCCAGACGCCGGTTTCGCCGACATCCTGGCCGATCATTTTGGACGGCGGCAACACGGCGCCCGTGCTGTTGAGCCACACCAGTTGGAGATCGCCGGCGGGGTTGAAGAACCCGGCGGGGTGCTGGGTATTGGTGCCGAGCAAGAGGTACTCGCCGGCGTTGGTGATGAGGCCGGAGGGGGCGCGTTCGTCGGTGGGCAGGGGGTAGCCGATGGCGGTTTGAAAAGTTTGGCCGCTGAGAACGCTTTGGCTCAACAGCAGGATGGCAGACAACAAGGTGTTGAGGAGCAGGGCCGGGTAGTAGTTCAAAAACTGGCGCATAGTAGTACGTTTTGGATGGTACGATGTTCGGGTGGATGGAAACGGCCGCTTGTAGTGGCCGCCTTTTCCTTACATCGGGGATGGTCCAAAACCTTACCCTGCGGAATGGAAAAAAAGTTTTTTTAGGAAAAAGAAATGGGAGATATGGTTTTAATGGATTGGCTGTGTGGGAGTTGTGTTTTTTTGGACCAGGGCTTGCTTCCATCGCGCAACACCCCCGATCTTTACTTCATTGACTGACCTCATCCGTCCTTCCCATGCACCGTGTTTTCCTACCCGCTCTTCTGTTGTGCATCCAATCCCTGGCCTTGGCCCAAAACCCTTCCTACCGCCCCCTGCATGATAATGTTTGGCTGATGGGCTACGAAAGTTTCGGGACCTCTCCCGATTGGGGCGGCACCCGGATTCTTTTTTCCTCCAACCCTCCCAAAACGATCCGAGAAGACCGGCATATGGATTTTGACATCACAGACGGCAGTATGAGCGACAGCAGTGGCCGCTTGCTGTTTTATACCAATGGCTACTATATCGCCAATGCCAAAAACGACACGATGGTCGGGGGCGGGAGCATCAACCCGGATACCACCGTTTGGCAAAACAAACTCTACCAAGGCGTTTTGCCGCTTCCCTTTCCGGGGCATCCCAACCAATACTGTCTGATCCACGAAGTCAGTACCTTGGCGCCGGATATGTACAGTTTTCACAAAGTCTACCGCTGTCTGTATTCGATCATTGATATGAGCGGCGACAACGGGCGGGGAGTGGTGACCGAAGCCAACCGGCTGCTGCTAAATAATATCCTGTGCTATGGAAAACTCACCGCCTGCCAACACGCCAATGGCCGGGACTGGTGGATCCTGATCCCGCAGTGGAACAGCGCGACCTATTTTTCCTTCCTGCTCTCTCCTGAGGGATTTACCTACATGGGTAAACAACAACTCGGCGAGCCGCCGATTTCAAATGCAGGCCAGGCCGTTTTTTCACCCGATGGAAGCACCTATGCCAAGTTGAATTCGCCCGGCAGCCCGGGCGCCTGGCTGGATATCTACGATTTCGATCGCTGCACAGGTACCTTGAGCAATTACCGGAAAATATTCAAAAAGCCGGGAGATATTTGCGGGTTAGCCATTTCACCCAATTCCAGATACTTATACCTTTCTCTTGGGCGGGTACTGTACCAATATGACCTGTACGCTGCTGACCTGGCAGGCAGCGAAACCGTAGTGGGCGAGTACGATGGGTTTCAGTCGCCACCGCTGTGGCCCACCTTCTTTTTCATGCTCCAATTGGCGCCGGATGGAAAAATCTACATGAACAGCGCTTCCAACGTGAACCGGCTGCACGTGATCAGCGCGCCGGATTTTGCCGGCGCCGACTGCCAGTTTCAGCAACACGCCTTTGCTATTCCTACCCTGAACAACTGGAGCCTTCCGAACTTCCCCAACTACCGCCTGGGGCCGCTCGACGGCTCCGCCTGCGACACCCTGGGCCTCGACAACCACCCGGTGGCGCATTTCCGTTGGGCGTTCTGGGATACCCTCTCGCCCCTGCATGTATTTTTCAACGACCTGTCGGTGTACGACCCACAGGAATGGCATTGGGATTTCGGCGACGGCGCCACCAGCACCGACAAGCACCCGGAGCACACCTATGCCGCCCCCGGCACCTACCCGGTCTGCCTAATCGTCAGCAACGACTACGGCGCCGATACCATCTGTTACGCGCTGACACTGGGCGCTACGACCACACAAGCCGCTTCGTCCGCCCCCCTCCCCGCCCTGGCCTTGCCCAATCCTTTTCGTTCAGTGTTGTCCTTCGAGGCGCCGGTAGAGCCCTGGCAGCGCGTAGATGCGGTGTTGTTCGATGCCACGGGCCGGCTCCTGGCCCACACCGCCTGGCGGGGCCCGCACGGCGACTGGCTCCTGGCAGACTTGCCCGCCGGGGTGTATTTTTACCAACTCACGGCGGACGACGGCCGGCAAGCGCGCGGAAAGGTGGTGAAGCAAGGCAAAATGTAAAATGTAAAATGTAAAAGTCAAAAGGGTGGTAGTGGTGATGGAAGGCCGGGAGGATAAGGTTGGGGTTGATTTTGGGTGGATTTTAAAGAATTGAAAATCAAAGAATTGCCCCCGCTTCCCCGTTTTCAACGATATATGTTTTACACGCACTACATGCGGGTACGCTACCCCTCCCCACGAACACCCTTTTGACGTTTACATGTTACATGTTGACTTTCACACCGTTTCCACGTCGTCGAGAGACATAAAAATGCGTTTGCCGTGTTCGGCACCGATCCGGATCATGTCGTCGGCGCCCTGCGAGGGCCCGCCGATGCGCAGGATGGCGTCGCAAAAGGAAATCAGCCGGATGGCGACAGGGTGAAAGAGGCTGTTGAAAATGGCGTCGCCGGTGGCTTTGGAGCCGGCCGTTTCGATGAGCGGCAAGGCAAACCACTCGCCCAGCACGGGCAAATGGCCCATTTCATAGAGGCGAAGGGCGGTTTCATTCATGGCATCGACGTTGCGTTGGATCAAAATGGGGTCGTCGTTGGTGCCGGAGCGGTAGGGCCCGGCAACGAGAATCATCAGTCGTTGTGCAGACATTGGGTGCTTAGATTGTTATGGACGAAGGCTTGGGTATGGCGCCGTCAATACGGCAAAATATTTTCGGTACGGGGTTTTATCCGAAATGGCGGTGAGTTCTACGTCAAAATGGCCTTCCGCCGGCAAGGGCACCCGCAGCACCGACAAATCGCCCTCTCGCTCCAGTTGGATCGTTGGCAGGATGGTTTCTTCGAACGTATCGACATTGCGCAGAATCACCCCTAGGGTCACCGATTTTGGAATGGCCAGGCGAAATGTCACTTGCCCGGAGTCGCGCTCCATGCGGGGTGGTTCGGGGCCGAAGCCCAGGGTGTAGTAGGCGTAGCCGATCTCCGGCAGGGCTTGGTAGAGCTCGTACGGGAGCGGATTGTCGTACAACAACCACTGGAGGCTATCGGGGTAGTGGCTCAGGGCAAAACGGGCCGGCGGCGGCAGGAAAAACAGGTCGCTGACGTCCTGTTTGGTCCATTGCGTAGTGGCCCAGGTGACGTCCAGGAGTTGCCACTGGCCGCCCAGGCGGACGCTGTTCCAGACATGGTTGCTGCGCCGGTCTTCGTTTAAAAATGACTCACCTTTGCCGTGGCCGGTCACCAGGGCATTTTCTATTCCAGCGGCGTCGAGCATGTATTTGAGCAAAACCGAAAAACCACCGCAAATGCCTTTTTTCCAGGCAAAAGTAGCCGCAGCCAGGTCGGTATTCAGGTCGTATGGCTGCCAGGATCGTTTGTGCAGGCCTTCGTGATCGTATTTGATGTTTTTGGCTATCCAGCAAAAAAGCTCCCGAACCCGTTCCGTGTCGTTGCGGGCCGGCTCGATCAGGCGGGCTGTGAGTTGGTCTAGTTTGGAAAAATTATCCTCCCGGATGCTGTCGGCATGGGCGTCGATGGCCGCGTAGGGATGGGTTTGGGCAAAAGACGAAAAGGAAAACAGGAAGAGTAAAAAAACAAGGCTGAAGTATCGCATAGTCGAAACAAAACAAGCCGGCGAACCGGGGGTTACATTTAGCCGGGCAGTAAAACGACAAAGCCCGGGATTTAGTTGCCAGTAGCCAAATCGGGGTGCGTGTTTCGGGGAGCGTGGTGCGTGGTGCGTGTTGCGGAGTGCGGGGGCTTTCAAAGTATGTTTTTCTCCATGGGGAAAATCAGGGTGTAAAATTTCAAGCCATTTTGCGCATCACGAAACACGCACCCCGAAACACGAAACACGCATCCCGAAACACGCATCCCGAAACACGCACCCCGAAACACGCACCCCGAAACACGAAACACGCTCTCCATCCCGTGCGATTCCGTTTCTTTGCCCCCGTACCATCCGTTTGTATTGTTATGAAAAATTGGCTTGCTGCTCTGGCGTTTTGCCTGCTCCCGCATTTGTTTTTTGCTCAAAAACTCTTCCCGCCCGCTCCGGTGCGCGGCGAAAAACTGCCGGCCTGGGCTGCCGAAATGTACGGCCCGCAGCCCAACGTTTGGCGGGTAGACGCCGGCTACCGCGCCTGGCGCGCCGCCAACCCCGGCGTAAAAACGACCTTTTCCCAATTTTATAAAAAATGGCGGCGCGCAGCCCAACCCTGGTGCACCGCCGAAGGTTTTATCGACAAATCTCCACCGCACGCGCGCCTCCACGAACGCGGCAGCGGCGCCGGCCAGTGGACCAACATCGGCCCTTTCGAAACCTTCAACACCAATACCGGCCCCGACCCGCTGGCCAAATCCGAACAAGCCAACGTGTACTGCATCGACCAGTCGCTGTCCGACCCCCAGGTGTTGTATTGCGGCACCGAGGGCGCCGAAATGTTCAAAAGCACCGACCGCGGCCAGTCCTGGACCTGCGTGTCCCGCGACTACGAAATTTCCTCTGTCACTGCCCTGGAAATTCACCCCTCGGACCCGGCCATCGTGCTCGCCGGCGAAGGCAACCGCCTGCGCCGCAGCGCCAACGGCGGCCAAACCTGGTCCATCGTGCTCGACGTGCCCGATCTCCAGCCCAATGAGTTGTTGTTCAATCCTGCTGACCCGCAAATTGCCCTCGCTGCCACCTGGAAAGGCCTCTGGCGCAGCACCGACGGCGGCCTGAATTGGACCCAACTGCGGCCCGAACCCAGTTACGATGTCCACTGGAAAACCGACGACCCGCAAACCGCCTTCCTGCTGCGCCACGACGCCACAGACAAGATTTGCCGGTTTTACAAATCCACCGACGCCGGGCTCAGTTGGACCGTGCGCACCGAGGGCTGGTTTTTCAGCGACGACCCTGCCCGCAACGACGGCGGCGCGCGCCTGGCCGTCACCGACGCCGACCCCAACCGGCTCTACGCGGTGCTCATCGGCGAAGGCAAAGCCGGCGACGACGGCTTCATCGGCATCTGGCGCAGCAACGACGCCGGCGAAACCTGGACCCTGCCCAACGGCCCCGCCGGCGCACCCTTCGACGATACCCTGCACCCCAATATGGCCACCATCGGCCTCACCGGCGGCTACCACCAGGGCTTTTACAACCTCGGCCTCGACGCCTCCGACACCAACCCCGACGAACTGCTGGCTGGTTTTCTCAAACTCTGGCGCTCGCGCGACGGCGCCGCCTCCTTCGAGTGCATCGGCGGCTACTGCGGCAATGCGTTCAACTACGTGCACCCCGATTGCCAGGAAATCGAGATCAACGGCGCCGACGTCTGGATGACATCCGACGGCGGCGTGGAATATTCCAGCGATTTTTTCGAGACCCACTACGCCCGCAACCGGGGCATCACGAGTTCTGATTTCTGGGGCTTCGCTACCGGCTGGAACGACGACGTGCTCGTGGGCGGCCGCTACCACAACGGAAACATGGGCTGGTACGAAGACTGGTTGCCCGGCGAATGCCTGGGCCTGGGCGGTGGCGAGGCGCCCACCGGCTATGTCAACCCCGGCGAAGCCCGCAGGACCTATTATTCCGATATCGGTGGCGTGGTGCTGCCGGAGATTCAAAACGGCCCGGCTAACTATTTTTCTATCGGAAAATACCCCAACGAGAGTTACTACGACGCTGAAAGCGGCGAAATGGAATGGGACCCGCGCTGCTGGAATCATTTTTACGTCAGCAAAGCCAATATCCTCTGGAAAACCACCGACGGCGGCGCTACCTTCGATACGGTGTTTGCCTTTCCCGGCGGCGCCGACGCCTACCTCACCGGTTTCGAACAAAGCCGCAGCAACCCCGATGTGTTGTACCTGTTCCAACGGGCAGCCTACACCTGGGACCCCGGTTTTCTCTGGAAAACAACCGATGGCGGCGCCACCTGGCTGAGCCTTACCCTGCCCCCCGGTTATGCCCGGCGTATGCTGCTGACGCTCAGCCCGGAGGACGAAAACCTGCTCTGGGTAGCCTACCCGGATGGCGCAGATGGCCAAAAAATATACCGTTCCGCCAACGGCGGCCAGTCTTGGGACAACCTGAGTACCCCTGCCCTCGACGGCGAACACCTGTCGTATCTGCTGCACCAGGGCGGCACCAACGGCGGCGTGTACCTCGGCACGTATCGCAGTATTTGGTACCGGAACGATAGCATGTCCGACTGGGAGCCGTTCGGCGACGGCTTGCCCAAAAGCGTGGCTACCTGCATCCTGCGGCCGTTTTACCGCGACGCCAAACTCCGGCTCGGCGCCTACGGCAAGGGTATCTGGGAAAGCCCGTTTTTCGAGCCGTCCCGCCCGGTTGCCCAGCCTATGGTCGACCAGCGCGAAACCAGTTGCCCCGGCGACACCCTCCAGTTCGACGATTATTCCATGCTGGCCCACGCCGGCGCTACCTGGGCCTGGCAGTTTCCGGGCGGCAGCCCGGCCAGTTCCAGCCTCCGCAACCCGCAGGTGGTGTACCAAACGCCCGGGGAATACGACGTGACCCTCACGGTGACCAATCCGCAGGGTTCAAGCAGTAAAACCGTAGCCAAAATGGTTCGGGTGTACGAGCCGGTCATCAGTCCGGTACCCAGCATCCATACCTTCGAAAACGGGCTGGGTAATTGCAGCATCGTCAACCCAGACAATTCCATCACCTGGAGGCCGGTGGCACTGAATACCTGCGACCCCGCCGGCGACACTGCTTATTTTGTTGAAAATTTCGTGTACAGCGGCTATGGGCAGGACGAACTGGTGTTGCCTGTGAATTTGGACCTGACCCAGTTGACCCAGCCCATGCTCTCGTTTCGGGTAGCCTATGCCCCTTACATTGACGCCGGTGGCATTTTTATTGATTCGATGAAAGTGCTGGTGTCGGCCGATTGCGGCGCTACGTTTCAAACCTTGTTCCGCAGCGGCGGCGAAGCCCTGAGCACCACCACATCGGGCGGCGGCCCGGGGAATTTGTACGAAACCGAAGCGTTTTCGCCCCAATCCTGCGCCGAATGGCGCGATGTCACGCTGGATTTGGGCGCTTTTGCCGGAAAATACATCACCATAAAATTTCTGAGCCAATCGGGCTATGGCAACAACCTGTACCTCGACGAGATCGCGCTCAACGGCCAACCCCTCGTCGGTACGAATACCCTTCAGCATGCCGACCTGAAACTATCCGCTTTCCCCAACCCGGGCACCGGCCCGCTGCGCTTGTCGGGGTATACCGCCACCGCCGAACCAGCCGTACTGACACTGCGTCACCCGACCGGCCAGGTGCTCGAAACCAGGACGTTATCCCTGCCTGCGGGCCCTTGGGAGCAAACGCTGTCGCTAGCCCAGTGGCCGGCCGGCGTGTATGCCCTGGAACTGCGCACCGAATCGGGTAGGGTAGGGGTGCTTAAAATATTGCGGCAATAAATGAAGGAGGAAGAAATGTAAAAGGCAAAATGTAAAATGTAAAATGTAAAAGGGTGGATGGGGTCGAATGGAAGGTTGGGGCAAGGAATTTAATCCTTAAACAAAGTACAGCAAAGAAAAAATGAAACGACACCGTCGTTCCGGCAAGCCGTTCTCAACCTTTTACATTCTACATTTTACATTTTGCCTTTTACATTGCTTCCTCCCAGTTTCGCCGGAGGAAGGACAGCCAGTTGCCGTGCATGATTTGCTCGATATCGGTGGCCGAATAGCCTTTGGCGGCCAGCAAGGCATCTAGTTTTTGCAAATCGGCGATGGTGTGCAGGTCGGCGGGGCACTGCTCGGTGCCGAAGCCGCCGTCCAGGTCGGAGCCGATGCCAACGTGGCGGGCATTGCCGGCCAACTGGCAAATGTGGTCGATGTGTTGAACCACTTTTTCCAGGTTGCAGTCCATGCCCTGCGGGGTGGATTGCTGCCGGACCCAGTTGGGCACGATCATCCAGGCGTCCATTGGGGCGCCGAGTACGGCGTCGCGGTCGATGAGCGCCCGAATTTGTTCGTCTGAAAATTGCCGGTTGTGGGGGACCAGGGCCCGGCAGTTCTGGTGGCTGGCCCAAACCGGGCCCTGAAAATGATCCAGGGCTTGCCAAAAAGCGTCGTCGCAGAGGTGGGTGGCGTCGAGAATCAAGCCAAGCGATTCCATTTTTTTCAACAAATCCAAACCGGCTTGCCCCATTTTGCCGCTGGAGTCGGTGCCGTTGGCGTAGCGTCCGGGGCCGTAATGCGCTGGCCCGACGGCCCGCAGGCCATAGGCCCAGGCGATATCGAGGTAATCCGGGTGAACCAAGGAGTCGGCGCCTTCCAGGCTAAGGATATACCCGACAGGCTTGTGTTCTACAGGAGCGCCGTCGTTCCAAAACGACAGGTGTTGTTCCAGCCCGGCCAGGTCGCGGATCGGGGTCATTTCACCGGCGGCTTCCATGGCACGGTACCAGGCGAGTTGCGCTTGGGTGTGCGCCCAGGCTTGCTCGGGTGAGTGCCAGCCCGGCAACGGATTATCGGGCGCCACAAAGCGGGCGATCTGAGTGGCGACCACCAAACCGATATTGCCCTTGCGCAATTCGGGCAGCGACACCGTGGCCCGGCCGCGGTCGGGCTTGTCGTTCAGGCCGGCTTCGCGGGCATTGATGGCCGATACCGGCTGCCGCAAATCGCGGTTCCACTCCATGGCGTTCATGCTGAGGTCGAGGTGCGCGTCGAAAAGAAACATGGCAATAGTTGTTTTAGCAGGTGATTTTTCGGTCGCGGGCTACCGCCAGCCATTCGCCGCTGAGCCGCCCGTTTTCGATGGTGTAGGCGCGTTCGAACAGCGCTACGGTCGGGCAAATATGATACGGCAGGCCGTACAGCACATCGCCCGGCTGGAAACCGTGTCCGGGCCCGGCCTCCACTACCAGGTGCTCTTCGCTTTGGCCGATGGGCAGCAAATGGGGCGCGTTCAGGAACGAAACCCGTTGCGACAGGGGATTTTCGGCGGCGACGGATTTGTGGCCCAGGTCCAGGCAAAGTTTGGTGGCATCGGGCAGCGACACCACGCGGGTGAGCAGCAAGGCGGCCGGTTCGAACGGCTGTTCCGGGCAAAGGCTGCTGTAGCCCTGATCCCAGTAAATAAAGGTACCCGGGCTGCATTCCACATCCAGCCGTTCGGCATGGATGGGAAAGGTGGGCGATCCGCCGGCCACGACGGTGGGCTCGGGCAAGCCGGCGCCCCGAATCCGCTCCCGCAGCGCATCCACCGGGGCAAAGGCTTCGTGGCAGGCTGCGCGCCGCGCTTCCAGGTCGGGCTGGCGCACATGGCCGTCGTAGGCGTGGAGGCCGAGGGGCCGGATACCCGGCATGCCGGCGCAGGCCGTGTACAATTGGAAGGCGGTTTCGCCTGGGGCAATGCCGCTGCGGTGTTGGCCAGTGTTCAGGTCAAGAAACACCGAGACTTCCCGGCCCAGCGCAGCAAAGGCGGCAGCCAGTTGGCGGGCAGCGTCGGGGTGGTCGCACAGGCAGGCATACCGGGTGCCGGGGTACTGTTGCGTGAGTGCGGCAAAGCGCTGCACTTTTGGGCCGACGGGCTGGTAGGCCAGCAGCACATCCGCTGCGCCGCATTGGCCCAGCATCTCGGCTTCGGCGATGGTAGCGCATTTGAATTTGGTAATTCCGGTGCGCAGCATCAGCCGGGTGGCTTCGGCCGATTTGTTGGTTTTGACGTGGGGGCGCAGGCGCTGCACATCGCCAACCAGGGCGATGGCCCGGTCGATGTTGCGCTGTACGCGCTCGGGGTAAAGGAGCAGGGCCGGCGAGTCGGGCAGCAGCGCGGGGTCGATGGCGTACCAGGAGGAAGCGGGCATGGTCGGATTTATTGAATTTCAAAAATGCCTTCGATTTCTACGGCCACATTGCCGGGCAGGGAGCCCATACCGACGGCGCTGCGCACGCCGATGCCGGCTTCGCCCCAGAGTTCGGCAAACAAGGCGCTGCAGCCGTTGATGACGATGGGGTGCTTTTCATAGTTGGCCGTCGCATTGACCATGCCGAGCAGTTTGATCACGCGTTTGATGCGCCCGAG
Organism: Saprospiraceae bacterium; assembly: GCA_020846655.1. Taxonomy (GTDB): domain Bacteria; phylum Bacteroidota; class Bacteroidia; order Chitinophagales; family Saprospiraceae; genus M3007. The sequence goes on from JADLDL010000064.1 coordinate 23,994, forward strand.
ATCGCCCAGGTGTTCCTGCAGAGAGGCCAAAATGCCCAATCCGCATTGCCGGGCAGCCGTCTGGCCCTGCTCTTCGTCGAGGTCTTGTCCGAGTTTGCCGGTGATAAAACTGCCGTCGGTGCGCACCGACACGTGGCCGGAGACGGACACGAGATGGCCGTCGGTCACACATTTTTTGTAGATGCCTTTGGACGGCGGGAGAGTAGGCAGCGCAAGGCCCAGGGACTCCAGTTTTTGCTCGATGCTCATTTGATTTGAATATTTTATGATCTTACGGCTAAAGGTACTGCGCTATGGGGTATACTTTTGCCAGACGTATGCATACTGATCACCAATACATTGAAGCCTTGCGGCGCAACGATGCGCGGGGCATTCGCGAAATCTACCAGCGTTTTTCCGGCCAGGCCATTCGCTGGGTGGCGCAGCACAATGGGACCACGGCCGATGCCCGGGATATTTTTCAGGAGGCGGTACTGGTCTTGTACGAAAAAGCCCTGGACCCCGGGTTTGTGCTGACATGCCCGCTGGGCGCTCTGTTGCACGTTTTTTACTCGCGCAAATGGATCGATCGCCTTCGGCAAAAAGTACGAGACGGCGGGGTAAGGAAAATAGAGGAGCAGCGATATACCGAAGAAGCGGTGGAAGAAGATGCCCTGACGATTGCTGAAGAGGCCCTGGCCGAGCAACAGCGACAGGAGCGCCTGGGCAAGGTGTTTGGTCAGTTGAGCGAACTCTGCCGCCGCCTGCTCACGCTGCTGTCGAACGGCATCAAGCCGGCCGAGGCCGTGCTGCAACTCGAACTCAACAGCGTCGATACCTTGTACCGGCGCAAAAACGCTTGTATGCAGCGCTGGCGCGAACTGTATCTGGAAACCGGTGCAAGCCAACCTTAACCATGGAACAACAAGATTTTCAATTGCTCGATCAATATTTCAACGGCCTGCTTTCGGAGGCTGAGCAGGAAGTCGTGCTCAAAAAAGCCGCTGCGGAACCTGCATTTGGGCAGGCGTTCGAACTGCGCCGCCAACTGGAGGACTGGCCCCGCCGGGAGGCCCTGCGCCAGGCCTTTGCCGCCAATTTGCCGGCCCTCGGAGATGAATTTTTTCAGGAAAAAACGGGCGAACAGCAAGTCCAGGAGTTCACCGTGCAGGTCAACCGACGGCGTTGGTGGCTGGCTGCGGCGGCCGTTTTGATCCTGCTGTCCGCTGCGCTGTGGTTTTTTAATCTGCCGCAAACCTCGCTGTACCAGGAATATGCGCAATATTCGGCGCTGAGTTTCACCGAACGCGGCAGTGCTGTTGCTGATGCTGCCGCCGCAGAAACGGCGTTCAATGCCCGGCATTATCCGGAGGCCTTGGAGGCACTGGATCGGCTGCTGGCTCAGGAACCCGCCAACGCGGTTGCCCGTTTGTACCGGGGGCTTTGCCTCCTGGAACTCCGCCGGCCGGCCGACGCCCGCGAAGCCCTGTTGCCCCTGGTGCAGGGCCAGACCGCCTTGCGGGCCGATGCGCAGTGGTATGTTGCGTTGAGTTATTTGTTGGAAGACAATCCGCAAGGCTGCCAAACGGCACTACAGCAACTACAGCCTGGCGAAGACCACTACGAAGCGGCGCAGGACTTGTTGCAGCAGTTGCGATAGCGTTTGCTTTGAACTCCTTGAAACCAAACTACCTGGCATCCTGAACGAGAAAATTAAATAAAAACACACCATGCTGAAAAAAATAATACTGCTTTTGATTGTACTGGGGATGGGGGCAGGCGCCGGGGCTCAAAACAGGATCATCCTGAACGCAGATGGCGGCCGCGATACGATTAGCCGGCACATTTACGGGCATTTTGCCGAACACCTCGGCCGCTGTATTTACGGCGGGTTTTATGTTGGAGAAGGCAATCAACAGATTCCGAACCAGGCGGGGGTACGCAGCGACATCCTGGCCGCGCTGAAAAATCTGAAAGTGGCCAATTTGCGTTGGCCCGGCGGCTGTTTTGCCGATACCTACCATTGGAAGGACGGGATTGGCCCCAAGGACAAACGGCCCAGCATAACCAACGTATGGTGGGGGGGAGTGACCGAAGACAACAGTTTCGGTACCCACGATTTTCTGAACCTCTGCGAAGCCATTGGGGCTGAACCTTATCTGGCCGGCAACGTCGGCAGCGGTAGCGTCCAGGAATTGTCGGATTGGGTAGCCTACACCAATCAGGAAACGGGCAGCCCGATGAGTGCCCTGCGGAAAACCAATGGCCGGGAAAAGCCCTGGGGGGTCAACTTTTGGGGCGTCGGCAACGAGGTTTGGGGCTGTGGCGGCAACATGAAGCCGGAGTATTATGCCAATATATACCGCCAATACGCCACGTTTATGTCCAACTGGGGCTCCGGAGGCCAATTGTTCCGGGTGGCCTCGGGCGCCAATTCGTCTGATTACAACTGGACCGAAGTGTTGCTGCGTGATATTCCCCACAACATGCTCGAAGGCGTGGCCCTGCACCATTATTCGGTAATTGATTGGAATAAAAAGGGTTCGGCAACGGCATTTTCGGAAGAACAATATTGTAAAACCCTCAGTGAGGCCCTCCGCATGGAAGAACTGGTGACCCGCCATTCCACCATTATGGACAAATACGACCCAGCCAAGAAAATTGCCCTGGTCGTGGATGAGTGGGGCGGCTGGTACGACGTGGAGCCGGGTACTAATCCGGGGTTCTTGTTCCAGCAAAACACGATGCGGGACGCCATGATCGCTGGCGTAACGCTCAATATTTTTCACCGGCATTGCGACCGGGTGCGGGTGGCCAACCTGGCCCAAACCGTGAACGTCCTGCAGGCAGTTGTACTCACAGAAGGTGAAAAAATGTTGCTCACACCCACCTATCATGTGCTGGAAATGTACAACGTGCACCAGGATGCGCTGTCGTTGCCCCTGGATATCCGGACGAACGATTATGTTTTCGGCAAGCAGAAACTGCCTGCCGTTTCGGCCTCCGCTTCCCGCGACAAAGCCGGGCGGGTGCATATTTCCCTGGTGAATATCGACCCCAACCGCCCACAGGAACTTACGGTGGTCTTGCGTGGCCTTCAAGCGGCTGGCGTTACCGGCCGGATTCTGCAGGCGGCCAAGGTGCAGGACTATAATAGTTTTGAGCAACCGGACCGGATAAAACCTGCCGATTTTAAGGCGATTACGCTGCGTGCCGAATTATTAACCCTCAGCCTGCCGCCGGCCTCAGTAGTGGTGCTGGAACTGCGCTAGAGCCCAAAAACCGGTATTTGCCCCCCAAGTGGTGCCGGGTTTAGATGGGGTGCAAAAAAGCCTGTCAGATTTCTTGACATTTTTTGTGTTCCTGCTTGCAAACGAGCATTCCTTCTCTACCTTTGCGCCGCCTGTTTTAACGGTTTGTTAACGCCAATAGAAGGAACAATAAGTTTAGACGGCATCTAAATAATGACATGATTTAACACATTGCTTGGCGGAAATCAGACCGTTGGTATTTTTGCGCTGACAAATTGATGACGCTGATCTGCAACCGTAATGACCGGGATTCTTGGATCAACTGAATTTATTACTCGACCGTTTGCCATTAATTAGCACTTCAAATATGTTGCTGAAACGCATCTGCTGGGTTTTCTCGCTGTTTTTGCTTGCCTCTATCGCCCTACAAGCGGCGCCTACCAAAGAAGCCGGCAAGGAACTTTTTTCTGCCAACTGCGGCTCCTGTCACGCTAAAAATATGAAAGATAACCTCACCTGCCCGGCACTGGGCGGGGTAGAGGAGCGCTGGGCGGCCTATCCGAAAACGGATTTGTACAAATGGATTCGCGCTTCGCAGGCCATGATCGCCGCCGGACACCCCCGGGCGACAGAATTGTGGAACCAGTACAAGCCCACGATCATGAACAACTTCCCCGGGCTGACGGACGAGCAGATCGAAAGCCTGTTGTTGTATATTAAAGAGCCAACAAGTGGGCCGCCGAAACCACCGGAAGATCCGACCGATGGACCGAAAGAATCTGGCAACATGTGGCTGTTTGCCGGTTTGGCCCTGATTCTGGGCTTGCTGGCCTTCGCCCTGATGCGCATCATCGACAACCTGGGCAATATCACCAGGGTGCAGGCTGGCGAATCGCCGGTATCGCGCACCCTGTCGCAGGTGCTGTCTACTAAAGGTGCAGTTGCTTTCCTGGTCTTTGCGTTGGTACTTTTCCTGGGCTACAAAGCCGTGGACAACGCTACCCGGATGGGCCGCGAGCAAAATTACCAGCCCGATCAACCGGTCGCCTTTAGCCATAAAATTCATGCCGGTGTCAATAAAATTGATTGCCAATATTGCCACGACGGCGCCCGCCGCTCCAAGCAGTCCATTATCCCGGCAACCAATACGTGCATGAACTGCCACAGCGCCGTCAAAAAAGGCACGATTTCCGGCACTTCCGAAATCACGAAAATCTTTGCTTCGATCGGCTACGATCCGCTCATGAGCCAGTACATTCCGGACTATGAAAACTGGAGTGAAAAGCAAATCGAAGACCTCTACAAAAAATGGATCGGCCAGGAGTACATGTCGGCCAATAGCCTTACTGCCATGAACGATGCCGGCCGCACCGTTGTCGAATCGCAATGGGAAGGCATTGTAAAAGCGCTTAAAAACGACTCCAACGGCAAAATCCAGGGCCCCATCGAATGGACCCGGATCCACAACCTGCCCGATCACGCGTATTTCAACCACGCACAACACGTATCCATCGGCCAGGTCGCCTGCCAGAAATGCCACGGCCCGGTTGAAAAAATGGATGTGGTGTACCAGTACTCCACCCTCGGGATGGGCTGGTGTATCAACTGCCACCGGGAAACGGAGGTGAAATTTGCCGACAACGACTACTACAAACAATACGAACGGTACCACGAAGAACTTAAAGACGGCAAACGTACCAAAGTTACGGTATCCGATATCGGCGGCCTGGAATGCCAGAAATGCCACTATTAATTCAGACCACGGTCTGCGCCTCCAAGAACCACTTTGACCACATTTTAGAACATTGACCACATTCAATATAATATGCACCACGACAACGGTATTTGGGTCAGCTCCGAAGATTTGACACGCGACGAATCGTTCCTGCGCTCGGCTGAAAAAGAATTTTCCGTGGAAACCATGGCCGAATCCGACGGCTCATGGACGGCCTCCCGCCGCGATTTTCTCAAATTGATGGGCTTTGGCTTGGGCGCAGCCACACTGGCGGCCTCTTGCGAAATCCCCGTCAAACGAGCAATCCCGTACGTGACCAAGCCGGATGAAATCGTGCCGGGTGTAGCCAATTATTACGCCTCTTCTTTCGTCAATGGCGGTGATTATTGCTCCATTTTGGTAAAAACGCGCGAAGGCCGCCCCATCAAAATCGAGGGCAACACCCTGAGCAGCGTTACTTCCGGCGGTACCAGCGCCCGCGCACAAGCCCTTGTTTTGGGCCTGTACGACATGCGCCGCATCCATTCGGCCGGTACGGTAGAAGGTGGAGAAGTGAAAAAACTCGACTGGAAAGAACTTGACAATAAAGTAAAAGGCCAGTTGGCATTGGGCGGCAACATTCGCCTGATTACCAATACGATCCTCAGCCCCACGGCCAAAATGGCACTGGCTGAATTCACGGCCAAATACCCGAATACCCGTGTCGTGAGTTACGACCCGGTGTCCAGCGCCGCCTTGCTGGCCGCCAACCAGCAGTGTTTCGGTGTGCGTGGCATTCCGAATTACAAATTCGGTGAGGCCGACGTCATCGTTTCCTTTGGCGCCGATTTCCTGGGCACCTGGATCAGCCCGATCGAGTATGCCCGCGATTACGCTGCCAAGCGGAAAATCAAATCCATCAAAGGCGCTACCATGTCGCGCCATTACCAGGTGGAAAGCCATATGTCGCTGACAGGCTCCAATGCGGACAACCGTATTTTGGTAAAACCCAGCGAACAAGGCGCCGCCATTTGTGCCCTGTACAATGAAGTGGCCGCTCTTACCGGCGGCGCAGGCATTGGCGGACCGACACTGAACGACAAAGCCAAGGCTTCCCTGAAAAAAGTGGCAGCCGAGTTGGTGGCCAGCAAAGGCAAATCGCTGGTCGTCAGTGGCTCCAACAATGTGATGGAACAAATCATTGTCAACAAAATCAATGATTTGCTGGGCAACATCAACACGACCGTCGACTTCAGCGTAGTGAACAACATGCGCCAGGGCGACGAACGCGATATGATGCGCCTCATTGGCGAAATGAACGCCGGTCAGGTCTCTATCGTGATCGTTTGGGGGGCGAATCCCGCCTATGAATTGCCGAATGCAGGCCAGTTTAAGGACGCCTTTGCCAAAGTAAATACGCGGATCTCCTTCAACGGATCGCTGGACGAAACGACGGGCCTGTGTTCCCATGCCGCTCCGGCACACCACACGCTCGAGGCTTGGGGCGATGCTGAGCCCAAAACGGGGCACTACAGCCTGCAACAACCGACCATCGCGCCGCTTTTTGAAACCCGCCAGGCCGAACACTCCCTGCTTGAATGGGCCGACAGCCAGAATCTCAACCGACAGGACGATCAGCCCTACTACCAATATCTGAAATCTGTGTGGGCAAGCGACATGTTTGCCAAACAAAATAAATACAGCACGCCGGCTGCTTTCTGGGATATGACCCTGCACGGCGGTGTGTTTGACATGCATGCCGCACCGGTAACCGTGTCTTTCATCGCCGGTATCGCGCTGAATGCTTCGGGTGTGACCCAGCCGGGCTCCAGCGAACTTGAAATTTCCTTCCTCGAAACGGTGAACACCGGCAACGGGCAGTACGCGCACAACCCCTGGTTACAGGAAGTGCCCGACCCGGTCAACCGCACAGTTTGGGGCAACTACCTGAATATCCCAGTGGAATGGGACGGCGTCAATAACATCAACGGCTGGAAAAACCTCAACGACGGCGATAATGTCGAAGTAGAGGTGAAAGGCCAGAAACTGAGCTGCACGGTCGTGCGTACCTTTGGCCAAATGCCGGGTACCGTTGCGATTGCCCTGGGCGGTGGCCGCGAAAGCGGTGGCTGTGGGGTAGGGTATGGCGTAAATGTCAATCCCTGGCTCCCGATCGAAGGTGGTTTTATCCAGTATGCCGCGAAAGAAGCGCGTGTAACACCTGCCGGAACAGTAGATAAAAACTTTGCCTGCGTACAATTCCACCACACGATGGGGGTACAAGCGATGGGCAAAGAAGAAGGCAAAGTGATCAACGCGGATGAAAAATCGCTGGGCTGGAAAGGTTTCCAGGGCTCACTGACGGATCGTTCGATTATTTTCCAGACCAACCTGAGCGAATTGCCGGAACTGGCTGAAAAAATGACCGAGTTCCACGAAGAAGCCAGTCACCTGAATGCTCAAACCCTGTATCCGGACACTGCCGAATATTTTGGCACCGGTTTGAAATGGGGCATGCACATTGATCTGAATGCCTGCATTGGTTGCGGCGCCTGCCAGATCGCTTGCGTCAGCGAAAACAATATCCCGGTCGTCGGTAAAAACGAAGTGAACCGCCACCATGAAATGACCTGGTTGCGGATCGACCGCTACTTCTACGGCGATATCGAAAACCCGAAAGTAGTCTACCAGCCGATGATGTGTCAGCACTGCGACAACGCTCCTTGTGAGAACGTTTGCCCGGTGAACGCCACCAACCACTCGATGGAAGGCATCAATCAGATGGCCTACAACCGCTGCATCGGTACCCGCTACTGCGCCAACAACTGCCCGTATAAAGTGCGCCGTTTCAACTGGCTGGATTATACGACCGCCGACGTTTGGCCCGGCAACGAAGACCGCGTCTTCTGGGTAGAGGGTGAAGACAAACCGTACTATGCTGACAACCTCGTTCGGATGGTACTGAACCCCGACGTAACGGTTCGCTCGCGTGGTGTGATCGAAAAATGCTCGTTCTGCATCCAACGGATTCAGGAAGGCAAATTGACGGCCAAACAAGAGGGCCGTGCGATCCTGGATAACGATGTGCGCAGTGCCTGCCAAACGGCTTGCCCGACAGGCGCCATCGTATTCGGCAACCTGAACAACCCCGACAGTGCCGTTTCTAAAGCCAGCAAAACAAGTGGTGCGCTGGCCTACCAGGTGCTGGAAGAAGTGAATGTGCGCCCGGGTGTACGCTACTCGGCAAAGGTGCGCAACGCCAACGAAGAACTGCACTCATAACGAATTGTTAGTCAACAGGGTCAATCCTGTATTTTATTTATGTTCACCCCAACCAACCGCATGTGAACATTCAACGATCACTGATCAACGAATAATATGTCTCAACCCGTAGCGCCTGTACGGCACATCCTCATCGAAGGAAACAAATCCTACCACAACATCACGGAGGATTTGTGCTCTCCTACTGAAAAAGCGCCTTCCCGCGAATGGATCCTTGCGTTCATCATATCTGCCGCATTATTAGGACTGTATGTCTTTGCGGTATGTTGGACGGTTTGGAAAGGTATCGGATCCTGGAACCTGAACCGTACGATCAACTGGGGTTGGGATATCACCAACTTTGTGTGGTGGATCGGTATTGGTCACGCTGGTACGCTGATTTCAGCCATCCTCTTGTTGTTCCGCCAACGCTGGCGTACCGGGGTTAACCGGGCGGCAGAAGCCATGACCATCTTCGCGGTGATTTGTGCCGGCCAGTTCCCCATTATCCACATGGGACGGGTTTGGTTGGCCTTCTTCATCTTCCCGTTCCCCAACACCCGTGGTCCGCTGTGGGCGAACTTCAACTCGCCGCTGTTGTGGGACGTATTTGCCATCTCGACGTACTTCTCCGTATCCCTCTTGTTTTGGTATACGGGCCTGGTACCTGACCTGGCCACCGTGCGCGACCGTGCTTCCGGCTTCCGCCGTAAAATGTACGATATATTTTCCTTCGGCTGGACGGGTAGTGCCAAACACTGGCAACGCTGGGAGTCGCTGTCGCTCGTATTGGCTGGTATTTCCACGCCGCTGGTACTTTCGGTACACACCATTGTATCCTTTGACTTTGCCACCTCGGTTATCCCCGGCTGGCACACCACGATTTTCCCGCCCTACTTTGTGGCCGGTGCTATCTTCTCGGGTTTTGCCATGGTACAAACCCTGATGGTCATCACGCGGAAAGTACTTCGGCTGGAAGAATATATTACGATCAACCACATTGAGTCGATGAATAAAGTAATCGTGCTGACTGGTACGATTGTAGGGGTTGCCTACCTGACGGAATTGTTTGTCGCCTGGTACTCGGGGTATATCTACGAACAGTTCGCGTTCTACAACCGCGTATTTGGTGTCTACTGGTGGTCGTACTTCGGGATGATGTTCTGCAACGTGGTCAGCCCGCAGTTGTTCTGGTCGCGCAAGATCCGCCGCAGCATTTGGTGGACCTTCTTCCTGTCCATTATTGTGAACATTGGTATGTGGTTCGAGCGCTTTGTCATCATCGCCACGACCCTGGCCCGCGATTACTTGCCCTCTTCCTGGAGTTACTATAGCCCCAGTTGGGTCGAGATTGCCCTGTTCGCAGGCACCATCGGGTTGTTCTTTGTTTGCTACCTGATTTTTACCCGCGTTGCGCCGGTAGTGGCTATTGCCGAGGTAAAAGCCATCCTGAAGGTTGCGGGCGACCAGTATATTGGCCCCAATGCCAAGGCGCATGGCCACCACGGCGGGCACAAATCGGCTCCGGTAAAAGAAGACAAGCACGAAGACTAATCCTCCAAATTTTAAAACTCAGGCATTCAAACCTATATTATGGCTGCAGATAGTAAAAAAGTACTCTACGGGCTTTACAACGACGAAGAAGACCTGAAAAGCGCCATCGGCACTGCCCGCAAATCGCACCTGGATATCATGGACGTGCTAACGCCGTTCCCGGTGCACGGCTTGGACCCCATCATGGGGCTAAAGGAAAGCCGCCTGCACTACCTCGGGTTTATTTACGGAGCGATTGGCGCTACGTTTGGCTTTGGATTTATGTCCTGGGCGGTGGTAAGCGATTGGCCCATTCTGTTCGGCGGCAAGCCGTACTGGCCGGTCCCTGCCTATATTCCGATCACCTTTGAGTTGACGGTTTTATTTGCAGCATGGGGCATGACGCTCACTTTTTATACGATTTGCGGCATGTGGCCAGGTGTTCAGGCCAAAGTCCTGGACAACCGCATTACCGACGATAAATTCTGTATCGCCTTCAACGTCACCGAATCGGCCGACAGTGAAGTCAGCGCCTTACAGGCTTTTTTCAGTAAAACGGGCGCTGCGGAAGTGCATGTGAAAACGATATGATTGTGTTTGGTGGAGAGGCTTGCCGAATCTAGCAGCGCTCCCGCCAACAGCAGCACCATCAAAAACGATCACCGATCAACGAATAACAAGAAAATATGAAATACGCAATTGGCACCATTATCGGACTTGCCTTGTTTGCCTGGCTTTTTTCACTCTGCTCGCCGGCCGGCAAAAACAAGACCGGTCACGAGTACATGCCGGATATGTATCACTCGGTGGGCTATGAGGCTAATACCTACGGTGCCTATTTTTGGAATACTTGGGATGACAATAATTCATTCACCAAAGCAGAACTTTCCCAACCTCGCGCCAAAGTGGAAGGCACGATTGCGCGTGGCTATACGGGTGTTTTCTACAATGGCGCTTCCGAACTGGATATCATTCGGGGTAAAAATGCCGGCAATGCCATCGCAGCACCGGTAAATGGTGAGGCGCCGTTTTATTATGTAAATACGGAAGACGACCGCTTGCGCTGCGAACAGGAGATGGTTTCCAATCCTTTTCCCATTACCAAGTCCGGTTTGAACAAAGCCAAGCCGCTGTATGATATCTACTGTGGGGTTTGCCACGGCCCGAAAGGAGATGGCCAGGGCACCATGGTATCGGTACCCGATGCGAAATATCCGGTTCAGCCGAAAAACCTGATTGCCGATGATATGATCAATGCCGGCAATGGCCGCTTTTACTTTGCTATGATTTATGGTAAAAACGTCATGGGCGGGTATGCGGATAAACTTTCTTTTGAAGAGCGCTGGCAGGTGCTGCACTATATCCGGTCCTTGCAGGCACAAAGCAAAAGCCTGCAATACGATGAAACGGGCAACACCTTGAGCAATATCGAAAAACCTGCCATGGGTGTAGCTACCGGTGGCTCCCGGGTTGCTCCTCCGCCACCGCCGCCAGCACCGGCAAACTAACGTTCTGAAGAAACCAACTTGCTACCATCAACATCAAACTATCCGGTAAGTGTACCGGTCTTGTGATATGAATCTGAATACGCAATTCGTATTTGACGGCAAACTAAAGCGCAACCTCGTTATCGGGATGGTGCTTGGGGTAGTATGCCTTGCCTGGTCCCTCGTCGGCGATGATGAATACCATACCCGCTTCTGGACCAACTACCTCCACAATTCAGTGTACTTCACCGGTATTGCCTTCACGGCAATGTTCTTTATGTCCGCTCAGATCACCGCGTTCGCGGGGTGGATGACGGCCGTAAAACGCATTTGGGAGGCCATGAGCCAGTTTATGTGGGTAGGTCTTATCCTCCTCGCTGTGGTTGTTGCCGGTGTGTGGGGACATTTCCACCACCTGTACCATTGGAATGTGCCGGGCCTGACGGATCCCAACAGCCCCTTGTATGACAAGATAATTGCCGGCAAATCGGGCTTCCTCAGCCCGATGTTCTACACCGTTGGCGTGCTGGGATTCCTGGGCATTTGGTATTTCTGGGCCTACAAACTGCGGCAAACCTCCGTACTGCAAGACGAACACGAAACGGCTTCGTTTGATTACTATAAAAAGCAACGCAAATGGGCGGCCTCCTTCCTGCCGTTGGGCGGCTTTCTGAGCACCGTTTTCCTGTGGGAAACCGTGATGTCGATCGACCCGCACTGGTATAGCACCATGTTCGCTTGGTACTCCACCATCTCGGTGTTGCTCGGTGGTTTGGCGCTGATGATCATGCTGATCATCTACCTCAAATCCAAAGGCTACATGGAGTATGTCAACCGGGACCACATGCACGACCTGGGCAAGTACCTGTTCGGTATCAGCGTGTTTTGGACTTATCTTTGGTTTGACCAGTTTATGTTGATCTGGTATGCCAACGTAGGGGAGGAAACCATCTATTTCAAACAGCGGATGAATGATTATCCGGTGTTGTTCTGGGGCAACCTCTTGTTGAACTTTATCACGCCGTTCCTGATCCTTATGCGGAACGATACCAAACGCAAGTTTGGCACCTTGTTCTTTGTCAGCCTGATTGTTTTCTTTGGCCACTGGTGGGATTATTTCTACATGATCAAACCGGGCGCCCGCGTAGCCGCCCATGAAGCCAAAGAAATTTCCGAAGGCAAACACAAGCAGCACGAGGCCGCGCCCACTTCCAGCGCAGCACCAGAAGAACACAGTGCTCCGGCACACACTGAAGAAGCCGCTGCTGCTGCAGAAACGACGGAATCCGCTGCTGCTGCACAACCCCACGAAGCAACAC
>JADLDL010000065.1 GCA_020846655.1 Saprospiraceae bacterium
CCGTGCAATTGGCTTTGTCGAGCCAATTTTCATCTTTGGAGCCGCAACCGGCCCAGCCCAATCCAAGGATCACCAGAAACAGGCTTAATGCGATAGGTAATTTCATAGTCGGATGTTGTTTGGTGAATGAGAAGGTAATGTTCATCTTTATGCGAAAGTAAAACGACTCTGCTGAAGGTGCTTAAAAATTATTGCTTCTGCTAATAAGGGCATCTTGACAGCAGGTATTTGCGCTGCCAGGCACATCAAATAACCCAACCCAACACTACCTTTGTGGTATGGCCAAGAATGATATTTTGGATGATTTTGAGTTTGATGCCGACCCTTTTTTCGAGGATGGTTCGAAGGAGGTTGTCGCCAAATATTACTCCCCCCTGGAAGCAGAGGTAGCCGCATCCCGGCTTCGGTCAGAAGGCATTCCTTGTTTTTTGGCAAACAGCACGGCACAATCGGTGTTGCCGCATTTGCACCTGTTGATCCGCTTGCACGTGCTGCCGGAAGACCTGGACCGCGCCCGGGAGATCCTGACGGAAGCCGCAATAGACGCACAAGTCGCCGGCCCGGAGCCGAAAGATGCCCATGTCCTGACGCTGATGGCCGTTGGCATTGGTCTGTTGCTCGCCCTGATGCTGGTGAAAGCCATGTGGGGCATTTTTTAATTGGTACTAAAAACTACATTCCAAATGGATTTGTCTGTTTTACTAAAAGACTACGCTGCGTACAACTCCTGGGCCAACGACCAAATGGTCGGGTGGCTGCGCGAACAAGATCCTGAACTCCTCCACCGCGAAATGGCATCCAGTTTCCCTACGCTGCGCCTAACCCTCCTGCATATCTGGACGGCCGAAAATATCTGGCTGAATCGCCTGCAGGGCCACTCCCCTACCCGTTTCCTGTCCAACGATTTTACCGGCGACCTGGATGCGCTGTTTGCCGGTGTCTTGCACCAATCTTCCTTGTTTCGTACCTTTTTGCAACAGCAAGACTCCGTTTTTTTTGATCAACCCAACACCTACACCCACTCCTCCGGCACCACATTTACCCATAGCCACACCGAAATGGTGCTGCATTGCCTGCAACACAGCACCTACCACCGCGGGCAACTGGTCACCATGGCCCGCCATTTGGGTATCACCGATGTGCCGCACACCGATTACCTGGTGTATGTGCGCCACACCCGGGGCTAGGGTTCCCCACGCTCATTTGTGATGACTATTATTCACTTTTCCGACACCCACCTGGGCTTTCAGGCTTTCGACGTGGTGAACGCCGAAGGCGTCAATGCGCGCGAACAGGACGTGTACGACGCCTTCCGGTACACCATCGACCGTATTTTGGAGCGGCGGCCGGATGCCGTCTTGCACACCGGCGATTTTTTTCACCGGCCCAGCCCCTCCAACCGCGCCCTGACCTTTGGCCTGGAGCAACTGCGGCGGCTGGCCGACGCCGGCATCCCCTTGTATGTGATTGCCGGCAACCACGAAACACCCAAAACGGTGTATACCAGCCCCATTTTGCGGGCCTTCAACAGCCTGCCCAACATCCACCCGTTTTTTGGCGAACGCTGGGAATGCGCCCGCCTCGGTGTCTTGGCCATTCACGGCTTGCCGCACATCAACGATACCCGCCTGTTGCTGAGCGAGTTGGAGCGCCTCGAACCCTTGCCCGGGGCCTACAATATTCTGATGCTGCACACCTCGCTGGGCAAGCGTTTTTTAATGGAAGAATACGGAGAGCAAGTGTTTCCGGAGGCTTTTGTCGACAAATTGGCTGGCTTTTCATACCTGGCCTTGGGCCATTGGCACAATTTTCAACAAATCGACCGGCATCCCAATGCCTGGTACAGCGGCTCGGTGGAACGCCTGAGCGACACGGAAATTGGAAACGAAAAAGGGTTTATTGAACTACAAATTCATCCCGACGGCTCCAGCAAGGTGCAGTTTGAAGCCATTCCGACCCGGCCCTGGTACAAACTCGAATTGCAGCAGTGCCATGAAAAAACAGTGGCCGACCTGCGCGAGGAACTGGAGCGTTTTCAAGCGGAAAATCCGATTGAAAATTCAATTATTTCCCTGATTTTCAATGATATAAAAGTGGAGCAATCCCTGGAACTTTCCAATGTGTTTCTGCGGGGCCTGTTTGCCGGGAGTTTTCAGTTGTTGCCCAAACGGCGCAGCTTTGCCGACCGGAATTTCATCCGGAACCTGGACGCCAACCAGTTTGACCGGCTGGACCTGATTTTCAAGGGATACATCCGGGACAAATTTCCGGACAACGCCCAACTGGCCGATCAACTGGCTGCCAAAGCCGCCAATTATTTTCATTCCGCTTCCTGAACCCCGCTGTTCCAACCGACTCCGATCATGATTTTGCGCGCGCTGCACCTGGAAAATTACAAACAATACGGCCTGCTGGACCTGGAGTTCCGGGAGGGCCTGGTGGGGATTATCGGCCGCAACGGCGCGGGCAAATCCACCATTTTTGAAGCCATTTTGTATTGTTTGTTTGGCCGGGACGAAGCCAACAAAGCCTTCATCCGCTCTTCGTTTGCCGAACCCAAAGCCAACGTTGTGCTGACACTGCAATTTGCCGTGGGGCCGGCGGAATATGCCGTGAAACGCGAGTTTCGGGGCAAAACGATGACGGTGTACGCCGATTTGTTTAAAAACGACCAGTTGGTGGCCAAAGGCGTGGCGGCGGTCAACGATGAAATCGCGCGGGTCCTGAACATGGAGCGCGACGCGTTCAAACGCTCCGTTTTTTCGGGGCAAAGCGAGTTGTCCGAACTGTCGAAAGTGAGCGGCGAAGCGCGCAAACGGATGGTCCGCAAAATGCTGGGCCTGGATACCCTCGACGAGGTGCAGACCCGAATGGGCGCCGACACCCGCGACCTGAGCAACCAGGTGGC
>JADLDL010000066.1 GCA_020846655.1 Saprospiraceae bacterium
ACACGGCCGGCAGTTCGGATTTCGGATAGGTGAGCGTGCCGCCGATCCCGAGCATAAAACCGAGGTCGACCATCCGCCGCGCTTGTTCGACGCTGCCGCTGAAACAGTGGAAAATGCCGCGCAGGCGTCCGTCCTGGCCGGCCTGCACGAGTTCGAGGCACTCTTCGTTGCTTTCGCGGGAATGGATGATGATGGGCAGGTTCAGGTCTTTGGCCCATTCGATATGGCGGGCAAAAGCGATCTGCTGAATGCCGAGCGTGGTTTTGTCCCAGTAGAGGTCGATGCCGGTCTCCCCTACCCCAGCCCAGGCACGCCGGCCCAGCCAATCTTCGACCACCGCCAATTCGTGCTCCCAGGTATCGGGTTGCACCGAAGAAGGGTGCAGGCCCATCATGGCAAAGCAATGGTTGGGAAAAGCCGCCTCCAGCGCCAGCATTGGCTCGATAGAGGCCGCGTCTATATTCGGCAGGTACAGGCGCGTGACGCCGGTATCGATGGCCCGTTGGACCATGTCGGCGCGATCGGGGTCAAATTTGCGGGAATAGAGGTGCGCGTGGGTGTCGATCAGTTGCATCATAAATCGGGTGTGCTGTGTTGCAGCGCGGCAAAGATAAACAAGGGGAAATGGCGGATGGGGGTTTAAATTTTTGCCCCCCCCCCGGGAGCGTGGCGGCTAATGGCAATTGACCAAGATTTCCCGGCCGGCATCTGCGGCGCCGATGTACAAACCCTGCACGGCCCAATTGCCCATTTTGAAGGAATGAAACGTATCGGCGCGCACTTCGATGGTGGTTCGGCTCATGCCGGGCTCCAGGAGCCGGGCCGGCTGACCATCCACCCAAACCGGTTCGTCTTTGCAATAGGTGTTGTGCACCAACACCAGCCGTACCGTCGGGGCTACCTGCGGCGGCGGCGCAATTGGGCGGACGGGCTGTTGTGCCGGCCGCTCCGGTTTGTTCGTTTCGGGAGAAACCTCGGCACCAGGCCGGGCAGCGGGGGCTTGCAGCACCGCTGGCGGCGCGGCCACCGGCTGCGCAGATTTACCTGAGAACAAACACCAGGCAGCAGCGGCGAATACCAGAACCGGCACGAGATACCACGCCAGGTGCAGGCCGGAGCGGGCAGGCCCTTGTTCTTCCCAATCAGACAGCAGGGCCAAAAGCCCCTGGTGGGTTCGCTTCCGGGCAGCGCTGTATTCGTCGAAGGAAATCCGGTTTTGCTGGTATTCCGTTTCGGCCAGCCGGGCCTGGCCGCGCAGGTCGATCCACCGGCGTTTCAGGTCTTCCGGCGCATGTTTCAAAGCCGCTTCGAACAGCGGAAATGCCGCTTCCAACCGGTTCTGGCTCAGAAAGACCCGGATTTGCGTTGTCCGGTTCATGGTTGCACGCGCATGGGTTTGTAAATCGTCACATTATCGAACCAGTGGGTGCCTTTCCCGATGCCGAGGATGCCGTTCAGGCCTTTGCTAAAGGTGCTGTCGTTGATCATGCGCCGAAAAATACGGTCGAGAAACAGGTAGTACGTGTCGCCCACACAGATGATGCCCAGTTCGTAGTCTTTGCCCCGTCGGACGCCGGGCACAGGCATGCTCCAGAGGGTTTCTATGGTGTTGGGATCTTGTGCGAAGAATTTAAAAAACTTGAGTTCGCCGTCGTCGTTCATGGCCAGCCCGTAGCCAGAGTTTTTGACCTTGTCGTAGCGCACCGAAAGCCCCCGGCCCAGGCAGTTGGTTTTGGCGGTACAGTCGGTGGTATCCGGGATATGGATGGTGATGGAATAGGCCTGCGCCATGGAAAAATCCGAAAAGGCGACGCGTTTATCTTCGATGTATTTGTGTTTGAAAAAATTATCCCTCGTGTTTTTGACGAGGTACCGCTGGTCTTTGACCAGGCAGCGGTGGGTTTTGGTATTCGACAGGGTCCAGATGTCGCCCCGGAAAGCGGCGGCGTTGTGGTTGGTAAAATCCTCCATAAAACTGGGTTGGAGGATACGCCAGATTTTTTCATTGGCTTGCAGGTCCTTTTTCCGGATCACATCGGCATCTACAAAGGTGGAGGGCAGGTAACTTTCGTCGGGCACCAGAGCCTGGCTTTGCAAAAAAAGATCGCGGCTCGTTTTGTTTTCAAACAATGCAGTTTCCAGGCTCTCGTCGATATTGGCGTAGAGTTCTTTGCTGTAAATATTGGTAAATTTGATGTTCACAGTATAGGAGCCCTGCGCGAGGTGCTCGGTTACCTTCCCAATGACGAGAATATTCGCGCCCCGCCGGATCAGCGAGTCTTTGAACTGCGCCGGAAAACCGTGCTCGCGCCGAAAGCCTTCCAGGATGGCTTCGTCGTCGTAATTGATCAGGGGCGTCCGCTTGAAGGCTTTTGACAAAACGCTGCGGTATTTGTCCGTGATATCGATGGTGTATTTGTTGGTTTGGCCATTTTCCAGGAAAAACGGCGCCACGTAGACGCCGCGCACCTCCAGTTGTTGGGCCGGGAGGCTCCATTGAAGAAACAGACAACATACCAGGCAGAGGCACGTGTACTGGAGCAGGGAAAATTGTTTCATTGATTAGTTTTTAACGGCTGAGTTCCGGCAAGGAGCGGCAGGAAGGTTTCCCGTCCAACGCGCGGCATTGGCAAAGATAAAAAATAGGATATGCCGTGCGAACAAACGATCCTGTCCCGGAAAAAAAACAGTGGCCCGAAAGGCTGCAAACCTTTCGGGCCACTGGTGTGCCGCAAAAAACGATGGCTTACTGAATCGGAAAGGTATGGCTATGGCCATTTACGGTGACCGTCACGGTGCCATTGCCGTTGAACAGCAAGGCGGCATTGACGGTTTGGGTATTGCCGCGGGCATTGGTGGCCACCAGCACGGCGGTACCGGTGCCGCCGGTGATGTAGTAGTCGGTTTTGCGGATGCTCAGGTCCTTGAGTTCGAGGCTGGTCTGGACCGACAGCGAGGGGTCGGCGTTGCGCAGGCTGCCGGTCACGTCGCCTTCGAGGGAGTAGGAGCCGTTGGCCACATAGGCGGTGGCCTGAAGGCCGAGGCCGGTAAACGTGAGGCTACCCTCCGAGGTGTCGGAGCCGGCCCAGTGGGCGGTACTGAAGGCGCCGTTGCCTTCGATGGTCACCTGGACATCCTGTGGGATGTTGGCGCCGTTGCAATTGACCAGCCAACCCAGTTCGAAGTTGTAGTTGTAGGTCACCGGCCCGAGGGTGTTGTTGCGCTGGAGCGTGGTATCGCCCGGGACGCCGCAATCCTGGAGGAAATTCTCGATCAGAGCGGCCATGTCGACGGTAGGCAAGGTGGCGCCGGCGGAGCGTTCGGCGACGGCGTTTTCCACCAGTTCGGCGGCTTCGGTGTCGCTGAGCAGGGCCACCACTTCTTCGGGGCTTTTGCGGCAGGAAGCCAGGAGAGCGGCGGTCAGCACGAGGGCGGCGAGGAGCATTTGATTTTGACGGATGAAGTTCATACTGCGATGTGTTTTGTTCTGGTGATAAAAAAGGAGTTGTGTTGGATTCGATGCAGCAAAGATGGCGGTGGACCAGGCTGCCGGAAAAACCGGATCAACCAGCGGTATTTTTTATTCAACCAGCGAGGCCTGCGCCTGCCGTTGGTTGAAATAAGTTTACCATTGGTTGAACGGAGCGGCCGCCAGGCAACGCCTGGTAGTATATTTGATAAAAATTCACCTGCCGGCATTTAACCAAGAGCCGGCGCAAGCGTCCAAGACCATGTTGTATTTTACTGAGGTATCTCCCGAACGATGGCTGCTCGTACCGCTGCTTATTTTTGGCCGATATGCCCTGCTCTGCGGTTGGTTGTTCGGCTTGTTTTATGTTTGGAAACGGCGGGCCTGGTGGTACCGCAAAATCCAGCAGCGTTTTCCCCAAACGGCCGATTATTACCGCGAAATCAGCCATTCTGCCCTCACCGCGCTTATTTTCGCTGCCGTCGGCTGGTTGTTATTAGGCACTTCGCTGCGGCAGTACACGCGTTTGTATACCGAGGTGCAGAGCCACGGCCTGGGCTACCTGCTGCTGAGCGTCGTGTTGGTGGTATTGCTGCACGATACGTATTTTTACTGGATACACCGGCTGATGCACTTGCCCTGGTTGTACCGGCACGTACACCGCGTACACCACCAGTCGGTGAACCCCTCGCCCTGGGCGGCCTATTCTTTTCATCCGCTGGAGGCCATGCTGGAGGCGGGCATTTTGCCGCTGGCTGTATTTTTAATCCCCCTGCACCCTATCGCTTTGTTTAGTTTTGTGACGCTCATGCTTTGGTTCAACGTCTACGGGCACCTGGGGTATGAGTTGTTTCCCCGGCAGGCCTACCGGCATCCGGTGGCGCGCTGGTTGAACTCGGCGGTGTTTCACAACCTCCACCACGAGCGTTTTCAGGGCAATTATTGCCTGTATTTTAGTTTTTGGGACCGCTGGATGGGCACCCTGCACCGCGACAACGAACAGCGGGTGGCTGCCCTCCACGACCAGATCGAGCACGCCGAAACGGCCGTTGCCGAATGTTGAACACCCCTTTTACGCAACAAACAAATACTGCCATCATGTTCAAACACTTCTTTACCCTTGTATTGGCCGGCCTGGCCGCCAGTGCCAGCGCGCAATCGGTCACCTGGGCCGCCGATGTAGCCCCGATTCTCTATAAAAATTGCGTCAATTGCCACCGCAGCGGCGGCATCGGCCATTTTTCGCTCATCGGCTACAACAATGCGGTCGCTGCGCAAGGCTCCATCCAGTACAAAACCGAAACCCGGCAGATGCCGCCCTGGAAAGCGGACCCCAACTACCGGCATTTTGCCGGAGAAAATGTGCTGAGCGAAACCGAGATCCAGACGATCAAGGACTGGGTGGCCGGCGGGACCTTGCCCGGCAACCTGGCGCAGGCGCCGCCCGATCCGGTCTTCAATTCGAGTTCGACGCTCGGCTCGCCGGACCTGGTGCTGCAAACCCCGCTACACACCATGACGGCCACGGAAGATGAATACCGCTGCTTTGTGTTGCCTGCCGGACTTGCGCAAACTGCTTTTCTGCGCGGCCTGGAGGTCATCCCGGGCAACCACGAGGTAGTGCACCATGTGCTGGTGTTTCAGGACGCTACCGGACAAGCCCGTCAACTGGACCAGCAGACGCCCGAGCCCGGCTACGTCAGTTTTGGCGGCATTGGGGTGGATGGCGCGCGGCTGGTGGGCGCTTGGGTGCCCGGCTCGCAGTCGAGGCTGTTGCCGCCGTTTATGGGCATCAAACTCGATGCCGGCGCCGACCTCGTGGTGCAGGTGCATTTTCCGGCCAGCGCCTACGGCAAAACGGAATCTTCGAAAGTGAATTTGTTTTTCACCCCCGGCAACCAGGGCATCCGCGAGGTGACGATGGCGCCCTTGCTCAACCACCTGCCGCCCTCTCTGCAAAACGGCCCGTTGGTGATTCCGGCCAATGCCGTGAAAACCTTTCACGCTCAGTTTACGACGCCGATTGCCGGTTCCCTGTTGGCCGTAGCCCCGCACATGCACCTGCTGGGCCAACGCATGGAGTGTTTTGCCAAACCGGTGTTGGGCGACACCATCCCGCTCATCCGGATTCCGGAGTGGGATTTCCACTGGCAAGGCAGTTACACCTTTCAAAAGGTACAAAAGGTACCTGCCGGCGCCAAACTACACGCCTACGCTACCTACGACAATACCTCGAACAACCCGAACAACCCCTCCAATCCGCCCAAAAACGTGGCGTTGGGCGAAGCCACTACCGACGAAATGATGCTGGTCTATTTTCTGTACATGGCCTACCAAGCGGGCGACGAAAACATCGTGCTGGACAGCACCCTGATCGCCACTTCGGCCCCGGAAGTACAAGACAACGCCTATTTGGGCGGCCTGCGGGTATTTCCCAATCCGGCCAGCGGCGGCCCGGTCAGCGTGGAATATGAACTCAAACAAACCGCCGATATCCAGGGCAGCCTTACCGACCTGCAGGGCCGGGTGTTGAAAATATTTGCCCTGCGGGCCGATGCCGCGCCCGGCCTCTACCGCGAAACCACCACCCTCTCCGACCTGCCCCCAGGCGCCTACCTGCTCCGCATTCAAACCGCACAAGGCGCCACCCTAATCACCAAAATAATTAATTAATTAATTAAATGTGGCCAATTAATTAAATGTGGCCAATGTGGTCAATTGGATGAATGTGGCCAATGTGGTGAATTAATTAAATGCGGTTAATTTGACGAATTAAAAAAATTAAAAAATTTCTCACATTGGCCTCATTGGCCACATTGGCCACATTTAATGATTATTTTACTTTCAGGTCGGGCGCGATGGATTACCCAACTGGTGGGTTGGACCCTGGTGGCGCGTTTGTTTTTTTCGCTGATCAGCGGCTTGCGTGGGCCGGGAGAGGCTTTGGCGCGTACGGTGGTCAACATGCTTTTTCTGTTGGTGTTGTTTTATGGCAACGCCAAATGGCTGGTCAACCGATTCATGGAGAAGGGCAGGTACCGGCCCCTGGTGGCGCAGGCGCTGGTGTTTTGGCTGGGCATGTCGCTGTTGCGGACCTGGACGGAGTTGCATGTGTTTGGCGGGGGCTTGCTGGATGGGCGTTTGCCGCCCGACAATGGCCGGCGCCTGCTGCTGATGTACACCTTGTCGTATTTTTTGCTGTTGTTGTTCAGCACCTTGTACCAACTTTTGGAAAACCGGTACGTGCTGGAACTGCGGCACCGCGAATTGGAGGTGCGGCATGTGGAAGCCCAACTGAACTACCTGAAAGCCCAGATCAACCCGCATTTTTTGTTCAACACCCTGAACAACATTTACGCTGCCGCCCTGCTGCAACACCCCAACACGCCGCAAATGGTGCTGCGCCTGAGCGATTTGCTGCGCTACCTGACCTACGAGGGCCAGGCGGCCCAGGTGCCGCTGATCAAAGAAATTCATCAAATTCAGGCTTATTTTGACCTGTTTCAACTCAAGTCGGACCGCCCCTTGCAGCTGACATCCGACCTCCCCTTCGACAGCCGGGGCTGGCAAATTGAGCCGGTGTTGCTGCTGCCGCTGGTGGAAAACGCCCTCAAACACGGCGATGTAGAGGAGCAGCCCGATGGATTTGTGCGCGTATCCTTGTATTGCGCACCCGAGTCTTTGTTGTTTATTATAGAAAATTCCTTCAACCCCTCCGATGAGCAGAAGGACCGTGCTGGTGGGGTGGGCCTGGAAAACATCCGGCGCCGGCTGGAACTAAACTACCCGGGCCGGCACCGCTTTAGTGCGGTGGCGCGGGATCGTGTTTTTGTGGTGCAGCTGGAATTACATGCCGCCTGACCCTGTCTTTTGTCAACTCTTTTGATTCAATTGATTGCCTGTGCCAATACGTTGCCTGATTGTCGATGATGAACATTTTGCGCTGGCTTTGCTGGAAAAATACGTACAGCAGCAGCCCGATCTGGAACTGGTGGCGAGTTGTAGAAGCGCCGTCCGGGCCATTGAAATCCTGCAAAGCCAGGCAGTAGATCTGTTGTTGCTGGACATCCAGATGCCTGTGTTGAGCGGGATCAGTTTATTGCGCAACATTTCGAACAAGCCCGTAACCATTTTTACCACCGCGTATCCGCAGCACGCCCACGAAGCCTTTGATCTGGACGCCGTGGATTACCTGCTCAAGCCTTTTTCGCTCGAACGTTTCGAACATGCCCTGCAGAAAGCGCGGGCGCAACTGCAACTGCGCCACTCGGCTACTACGGGTCCCGAGGGTTTCCTGAGTGTAAAAGCCGAGCGCCAGTGGGTAAAAATTCCGCTGAGTGACATCCTGTACATCGAGGGCTGGAAGGAATACGTGAAGATTTTTACGGCTGCCGAAAAAATCGTTACCCTCGAAAGCCTGAACAAACTCGAACAAGAACTGCCGGCGGCGTATTTTCTGCGGGTGCACAAATCGTACATCGTGGCCAGAGAAAAAGTGAGCCGCTTGGAGGGCGATGCGTTGCTGATTGGCGCGCAACGGATTCCGGTAGCGCGGGCCCGCAAGCGGGCCGTGGTGGAGTTGCTCTTCCCCTAAGTCCCACCCGCCGCGATCAGTTCTGGGTTTTGATACCTCGATATTGGATATTCGGTGTTCGATGCTCGACATTTTTCAAAGGAAAAACACCGAGGAATATCGAATATGGAACGCCGAGGAATGTCGAATATCAAACACCGAATATCCAATGTCGAAGTTTGCTCCATGGGACTAATCCCACCCGAAGAATGGCCACAGGAACGGGTGGCCTGCAAGCGGGGTCATTCCAAATCTGCTGGATAAACATGCCAAAAATGTGGCATATTTTTACAATCTACCCATTTGTGGGTAGGCTAATTTGTCGCAGGCCGCCTGCTTGCCGATAAATATTTTGCGTTTTCCTTCCCGTCCCCATACTTTTGGGAAACCACATCCTGCCAGCGGCAGGCTCCCACTGCGTTGGCCGCCCCGGCCTGCAGCACAATACCGAACAAATGGCTCTTTATAATCCAAACTAGTTTACTCTTTCATCATTTAAAATTAACTGAGTTATGAGACTACCTCTAACTATTCTACTCCTCTTGTCCCTCTGTGGAGGAGTAAAACTTTCAGCCCAGATTTTCAATGGGTGCTTGCCAGGAGCGCTGGGGGCATCTTTTTGCGAACAGGCTTGCGTGCATTGCGACCTAAATGGCTTGGAAGATGTGACGACAGCACCGGTGACGCCAGTTTTGACCATCGACAACTGCACGTTCGGTACCCCCCCGATTACCCTTGAAAACCCGCGCTGGTATGCCTTCGTTGCCGGCACCAGTGATATCCAGTTTGATATAAAGGCTACACAATGTACGGGTACCAACGGGCTGGAAGCCGCCGTGGTATCCGGATGCCAACTTCCCTACAAGGCGATTACCTGTGCCCCGCTGAACGGCACCGGCCCGTTTGGCACGAGCTCGCTGTTTGCCCTGGGCCTCACGGTGGGCCAGGTGTATTACCTGGTCGTGGATGGCATCAATGCTGATGTTTGTAAATTTACCATACAAGTAACCACTGGATCTACCATCGCCCCCGAATTGGGCAACCTGGCCCCCATTGAAGGCCTCACCGATGTATGCCCCGGCGCTACCGTAAATTACACCATACCGCCCGTCACCTATGCCCTGACCTATGTTTGGACGGCGCCCGCCGGCTCCAAAATCAATGGCGGCAGCAACGTACGCATCCTGCCAGCCACCAGCGACCAGGCCACCAATGTGACCGTGGAATTTGGCACCCAAGGCGGCAACCTGTGTGTAACAGCCTCCAACGTGTGCGATACCGCCAAAACAACCTGCATCCAGATTACCAACCAGCCCCTGCCCATTGTGGATTTGCCGGATTTGACCATCTGCTTTGAAGAGCTGCCCTTTGTGTGGGAAGAACAACCCAACAACTTCATCTCTACCGCGGGCACTTACACCTTTACCTCCACGCCGTATGAATCGTACCTGGGCTGCGACAGTCTTGTGCGGCAAAAGATCACCGCGCTGCCGCGCAAATTCAAAAACCTGCCCCTGACCTACCTCTGCGAACCGGAGTGCCTGAAAGTGGGCGATTACGAATTCTGTGAAACCGGCACCTACCAGGAATCCCTGACCGCCGAAAACGGCTGCGACAGCACCGTGAATTTTACCATCATCAACATTCCGGTGCGCGCCGGCATCAAAACACCCGACACCATCACCTGCCGCGACCCATCGGTCGTATTGACCATTGACAGCCTAACGACCACCGGCAATTCGGTCTTGTACAAGTGGATCAACCTCAATGGAGCCGTGCTCAGCAACACCTCCTCGGTTACGGTATCCTCGGCAGGGCCGTTTTTCCTGATTGTAACCAACAACCTCGGCGGCCGCGCCTGCCCGGATACCGCTGAAGTGACCGTGCCGGTAAACAATACGCCGCCCGTTTCGAACGCCGGCCCGAACCGAACGCTCAATTGCGAAACCCCGCAACTACAACTCCAGGGCTCCGGCTCCACCGGGCCACAATATTCCTACCTCTGGATCGCCCTGAACGGCGGCAATATCGTTTCCGGGGCCTCTACGCTCACGCCCACCGTCAATGCCGTAGGTACCTATCGCCTGCGGGTAACCAACCAGATCAACGGCTGTACAGCCACCGACAACACCATCGTGACGGCCTCGGTGCTCCCACCTGCCGTGAGCGCTACCGGCGGCACCTTTACCTGTGCGGCGCCGAATGTCACCCTTGGCTTTACATCCAACGCCAGCAGCGGTTCGGACTTTAGTTGGAGCGGCCCCGGCGGGTTCGCCTCGACGCTGCCCAATCCGGTGGTCAGCACGCCCGGCGATTATGTCGTGGTCATCACGGAAGATTCGACCGGTTGCAGCAATACGGCTGTGGCTACGGTCGTAGCCAACACCGCAGCCCCCGGCGCCACCGCTACCGGCGGCACGCTGACCTGCCTTGTCAGTTCGATCACCCTGAACGGCAACACGACGGCTACCGGCGCCACTTATGCCTGGAGCGGCCCCAATGGTTTTAGTTCGAGCAGCCCCACGCCTACGGCACAGGCAGCCGGACCGTACGTCCTCACCGTCACCGGCACCAACGGCTGCCAAAGCACCGCCACGGCTACTGTTCAATTGAACAACACCCCGCCCGGCGCTACCCTGGCCACCGGCGGCAACCTCAACTGCAACAACACAGCCATTAACATCACGGCGACCAGCACAGCGCCGGCCGGCTCCACCACCCACCTCTGGACCCGCCCCGACGGCACCACTGCCTCCACCGGCAGTATTCCGGTCTTGTCGGCTACCGCACCCGGTGTGTATTCTGTAGTGATTACCGATACCGAAAATGGCTGTACCAGCACGAGTTCGGCAACCATTGTGCAAAACCAGCCTGTAGCCGCTGCCTTGAGCAATTCGGCCAACGTGTTGTGTTTCGGCCAGCAAAACGGCAACGCAACGGTTTCCGCCAGCGGCGGCACCGGCGCCTACACCTACTTGTGGAATAATACGCAAAACACCGCCAACCTGACGAACGTAGGCGGCGGAACGTATACCGTGACCATCACGGACAGTGAAAACTGCACGGCAACCGTATCCGTGTCGATCGTTGAACCCAGCGCATTGAGCGTCAATACCAGCAGCACCCCGCAATTGGTCAACGGCGGCGCCGATGGAACGGCTTCCGCCGCTCCGGCAGGTGGCACCACGCTGTACACCTACCTGTGGAGCAACAGCGGCAGTACGCCCGATATCTCGGGCCTGTTGCCGGGTTCGTACACCGTTACGATAACGGATGCCAACGGCTGTACCGCTGTTTCGGTAGCCTCGGTGAGCGCCTACGATTGTACCATCGCCGCGACAGTGGAGGCCAGCGACGTCAGTTGCTTTGATGCCAACAACGGCGAGGCTACGGTGGTCACAACGGCCGGACAAGCCCCCTTCACCTACCTGTGGAGCACCGCCGACCAGACGCCCTCCATCGGCAACCTGCCACCAGGCACCTACACCGTAGTGGTGACCGACGCTGCCAATTGCCCGGAAGAAATCGCCTTCACGATCTCCGAGCCGAATCCGCTCAACGCCAATGCAACCTCCACCGACATGAGCGGTCAAACGTCCAACGACGGCACGGCTGCCGCCAGCCCGACCGGCGGCACGCCGCCATATACCTTCCTGTGGAGCAATGATTCGACGTCGGCCAGCCTCAGCGGCCTGAGTGCAGGCGATTACACCGTGACCGTGACCGATACCCACGGCTGCACAGATGTACAAGTCGTGTCAGTCCTGCCCGGCGACTGCGGCGGAGCCATCGCCAATTTTGTGACCACCCCCGTGGCTTGCAACGGAGATAGCACCGGCGTTGCCACGGTCGTCCTGAACGGCGGCGCAAGTCCGTTTGTGTACGTCTGGAGTTCAGGCGGAAGCGCCGAAACAGAAGCCAGCCTGCCGGCCGGGACCTATACCGTCACGGTTACCGACAACAATGCTTGTGAAATTATCGCCGCCGTGACCCTGACCGACCCTGCCCTGCTCACCCTGAGTTTGGACACGGTGGTGACCACCCCATGCCCAGACCTGCCGCAAGGCTCCGCAACCGTCAGCGCCGGCGGCGGTACCAATCCGCTGGACATTACCTGGAGCGATGGCCAAATCGGCCCGGTGGCATCCGACCTTGTTGCTGGCACCTACACCGTGAGCGTGGTGGACAAAAACGACTGCACGCTGAGCCTGGAAGTGGTGGTAGCAGCCCTCGATGAGGATGCGCCGGTCATCGTCAATACGCCGCTGGTAGCCCCTCTGGGCACAGCCGGCAACGTCACGCTCAGCGTTCAATCGTTGGGCCTGGACGTCAGTGACAACTGCGGCATCAGCGAGGTCACGTTTGTACCCAATACGTACAATTGTTCCCAACTGGGCCCGCACGATGTTGTGGTCACCGCCACAGACGAAACCGGCAACGTGTCGGTAGAGACCATCACCGTAACGGTGGTCGACAACCTGCCGCCCACACTCGTGTGCCCGGCCAGCATTATCCGTTGCTTCGGCGACGATATCGTGCAGTACGCCGCACCGGTAGCCACCGACAACTGCCTGGGCAACGGCGGTTCGTTCAACCTGGTATCGGGCCTGCCCAGCGGCTCTCAATTCTCCGTCGGCACCACCACCAATACCTACACCTACACCGATGCCGACGGCAACGTGGGCGCCTGCACGTTTGAAGTCACCATTTTGGATGAATTTGTCGTCACCCTGAACGATACCATCAGCGATATCGGCAACCAGATGATTGGCCAAATCCGGATCACCGCCAGCGGCAGCCTGTCGCCCTACACCTATCAGTGGTTTAAGGTGGGTAGCCCGGCAGTCATTAGCGTAACGGAAGACCTCACCAACGTGGGCGCCGGCGAATACTACGTCGTCGTAACCGATGAAGTGGGTTGCACCACCGTGAGCGACACCTTTGTGATTTCCAACCTGGTCGGCACCCAGGACCTGCCCGAATGGGCCGGCGCCCTGATGATTGTGCCCAACCCGACCAGCGGTAACTTATCCGTCATTTTCCCTGATCAATTCAACCAGGAAGTGGACCTGACGGTATACGACCTGACTGGCCGCCGGATTCAGCAGCAAGTGGCGTCCACGCCTAAAAAAGTGGAGTTCAACCTGTCTGATCTGCCCGATGGTTTGTACATGATGCTGATCCGGGTGGACAAACAACTGGTGACCCGCAAGATTGTCATCAGTAAATAAGCGTACGGTTCACGCCGATTTTTTCAATAAAAAATGTCGCCTTTTCCGGTAGCCGGAGAAGGCGACGTTTTTTTTGCCTGCGGCAAAAAACAGCCGGATCTCTACCGGCCCATCATTTTCAGGCAAACCGGCGTCGGCACAGCGCTGTTGGCGCCGGTGGGGCTTAATGCACCGGTAGCAGGGTCAATGCGGAACGCGACGACGTTGCCGGAATTCTGGTTGGCCACCAGCAGGAGTTTGCCGTCGGGGCTTAACATAAAATTGCGGGGCAGGGCGCCTTGCGTGGGGCAGTGGCCCAGGGCCGTCAGTTTGCCGGAGGCCGGGTCTACGCCAAAAATGGCGATGCTGTTGTGGCCGCGGTTTGAGCCGTACACAAAGCGGCCGTTGGGGTGCACGTGGAGGTCGGCACAGGTGTTTTTTTCCTGAAAACCGGCGGGCAGCGTCGACAGGCTGTCCAGCACTTGGGGTTGCAGGCCATCGGCGTTGAAGCGGACGGAGGCGATGCTGCAACTGTTTTCGTTGATGACAAAACCGAGGGTTTTGTCTTGTGGGTGAAAATCAAAATGCCGGGGTCCGGCGCCGGGCGAGAGGTGCAGGCTGTCGAGGCGTTGGAGCCGGCCTTCGGCGAGGCGGTACAGGAACACCTGGTCATCGCCTTTGTCTACGGCCAGCACGCGTTCGGGGCCGAAGGGCGTCGGGATAATCATGTGGGCCCAGGGCTGTTTGCCCGGGTGTTGGTCGAGGCTCAGGGAATCGGTCAGCGAGCCGTCGGGCTTTACGCCGTAACTGAGCACGTTACCGGCGACGTAGTTGGCGATCAGAACGTAGCGGCCGCTGGCGTCGGTCGAAATATGGCAAGGCGCCACGCCGTAACTCGGCACCTCGTTCAGTTTTTTCAAATGCCCATCCGCTTCGATCCGGTAGGCCACCACGCTGCCGTAGGGCGCTTCGGGCTTGCCGCCGTTTTCGGCCACGGCATACAGGTATTTTTTATCCGGCGAAATCGTCAAAAACGAAGGGTTGTTGATGCCGGTGGCGGTATCGACGATTGTGAGGGCGCCGGAAACCGTGTCGAGCCGGCAGGTGTAGATGCCGGCGGCCTTGCCTTGCACAAAGCCGAGGTCCTGGGTGTAGGTGCCGACGAAAACGAGGGGCCGGGTATCGGTTTCAGGCGTTTTTGAGGAAGAACATGCCGCCAGGAACAGCAGCGCGGGTAGCCATAGTTTCATACAATACAGTGCGTTTAAAAAATGGAATGCGGGCTAAAAGTACGGGACGGGCAGCCAAAACCGGCAAGAAGCCGGAACCGGGTAAAAACAGTTTTTTAAAACCTATTATTCAAGAATATGTTTGAATACTTGAATTAACTTTGCACTGTGGAAAAACGTACGTTTAAAGACAACATGTATACCGCCATAGCCGGTATCACCAAAGCCTTTTCCAGCCCGAACCGGCTGGAAATCATTGATTTATTAGCCAACGGCGAAAAAACAGTAGAACAGATCGCCTTTCAGACGGCCATTTCGGTGGCCAATGCCTCGCAACATTTGCAGGTGTTGAAAACCGCTCGCCTGGTCAAAAGCCGGCGGGAAGGCATTTTTATCCGATACTCCTTGAACGGCCCCAGCGCCTACGCGGCTTGGAAAACCCTCCGGGCCCTGGCCCTGGAGCAGGACCCGGCCGTGCAGCTCGGGCTCCGGCAATTCCGGGAAGCCATGGGCAGCGCCGACAGCGTCTCGTATGCCAACCGGCCGCCCCAGGGCCAGGTTTGCTGGCTCGACGTGCGACCGCTGGATGAATTTGCCGCTGGGCATTTGCCGGAGGCTTGGTCCATTCCCATCGCCGAACTCGCCCAGCGGCTGGAGGAATTGCCCCGCGACAAAACGATTATTGCGTACTGCCGGGGGCCATTTTGTACCTATGCCGACGAGGCGGTGCAGGTCTTGCGCGCCAATGGTTTTCAGGCCATGCGGTTGGAAGAAAGTTACCTGGATCTGAAAACCGCTCCCAACTGATGGCCCGTCCGGCAAGTACCCACATCGAATTGGGGCTGCGCCAAAACTGGCGGCAATTCACCCTACTGGTCGTCATTAACGCCTTTGTTGGGGGCATGGTGGGAATGGAGCGCTCTATTTTCCCCCAATTGGCCAGCGAGGTATTTGGCCTGACGGCCCAATCGGCCGTGTTGTCGTTTATCGTGGCATTTGGCCTGAGCAAGGCATTGGCCAATTATTACACCGGCGTGCTGGCCAACCGCTACGGCCGCAAAAGGCTGCTGCTGATCGGCTGGGTGTTGGCCCTGCCGGTGCCCTGGCTGTTGATGCTGGCGCCTACCTGGGGCTGGGTCGTTTTCGCCAACGTCTTGCTGGGGCTCAGCCAGGGCCTGGCCTGGAGCAGCACGGTCGTGATGAAAATGGATTTGGCCGGCGAAAAGGACCGGGGACTGGCTATGGGCCTCAACGAATTTGCAGGGTACTTCGCCGTTGCCGTGGCGGCCTTTTTTTCTGCTGCTGTGGCCGACGCCTATGGCCTCCGGCCGTATCCTTTTTATATCGGCATAGCCTTGAGCGTACTGGGCTTGCTCGGCACTTGGCTGCTGGTCCGGGACACCGGCAGGCATATGCAGGCGGAACAAACGGCTTCGGCCGTCCCCTTGCTCAACCGGCCGTTTTGGCAGACGAGTTGGCAGCACCGGGACCTCGGATCGGTCACGCAGGCGGGTTTTATCAATAATTTGAACGACGGGATGCTTTGGGGCATCCTGCCGGTGCTGCTGGCGCAGCGGGATTTTTCGCTGGCGGCTATTGGCCAAATTGCCGCCGTGTATCCGGCGGTGTGGGGCATCAGCCAATTGTTCACCGGCAAACTGGCCGACCACCTGTGTAAAAAGAACATGTTGTTTTGGGGTATGTTGGGGCAAGGTATCGCAATGGTACTGCTGATTTGGGCCAGGGAGTACTGGACATTTATGGCCTTGTCCGCTGCCTTGGGTCTGGGCACAGCCCTGGTGTACCCAACCTTTTTGGCTACCATTGCCGAACACACCAACCCCGCAGACCGCGCGCACAGCGTCGGCATTTTCCGGCTTTGGCGCGACTTGGGCTATGCCGCCGGCGCCTTGCTCACCGGTTTGATCGCCGATTGGCTGGGCATCCTTTGGGCGATCGGTTTCATTGGTGTCCTGACGGTCCTTTCGGCCGGAGTGATTGAATTCCGGATGCGGTGCCGGGAAAAAGCAGGGCATACCTGTATACCGACCGTTGAGCCGGCGCCTGAAGCCCTGTTACAGCAAACTTAACATTAACTTAAACCAGAAACAAAGCCCGCGTAACATAGCCTACCGACTTTTGCAACCACAAATCTGTATCTAAAGTCATAGTATGAAACGCAATTCCTACCCTTTGCTCAGCGTCCTGCTGTTTGCTCCCCTATTCATTTTTGCCCAGAAAGGATCAATTTCCGGAAAAGTCATCGACGCCAAATTGGCCGAAGGCCTGATTGGCTGTACCGTTCGCCTGGACGGCGGCATTGGTGGCGCTGTAACGGATTTTGATGGCAACTACATGATTGCCAACATTCCAGTAGGCTCTTATAAAATTATCGTCAGTTATACCGGCTACGCTGAGAAATCCATTAACGAGGTTGTCGTCAAAAATGGTGAAGCGACGACGGTGGATATTGCTCTCGAAGATGCCGCTGCCAATGTCATCGCCGAAGTGGTCGTCACCGCTACCGCGCAGCGCTCCAGCATGAGCGCCCTGACCATTTTGCAAAAAAACAGTTCGGTGATCGCCGACGGCATCAGCGCTGAGGTCATCAAACGGACTCCCGACCGCACCACCGGCGATGTGATCCGCCGGGTGAGCGGCGCCAGTATTCAGGACAACAAATTCGCCATCATCCGCGGCCTGAACGACCGGTACAATATCGCCATGCTCAACGGCGCCCTGCTCAGCAGCACTGAGCCCGACCGCAAGGCCTTCTCCTTCGACCTGTTCCCCTCGGCCATGCTTGACAACCTGGTGGTGATGAAAACCGCCAGTGCCGACCTGCCCGGCGAATTCGCCGGCGGCGCTATTATTCTGAACACCAAAGATATTCCTGACGAAAACTACGTCCGCGTCAACCTCGGCGCCGGCTACAACAACGTCACGACGTTCAAGCCCTACCAAACTTCGGCGGCCGGCGGTTCGGATGCCTTGGGCCTCGACAACGGCGCCCGCGCACTGCCGGGCGGCTACCCCGATGCCAAAACCTTCCAGCAGGCCAGCAAAGACGACAAAGTGCGCTATTCCCAACTGATGGCCAACGACTGGGCCATCCTCGACAAAAGCAGCGCCGCCCCCAACACCAACCTGCAAATCGCCACAGGTATGGTCACCGACCCGACCCGCAAAGTGCAGTTCGGCACCACGCTGGCCCTCTCGTACAGCAACAATAACCGGCTGCAAAGCGGCGAGCGCAACGATTTTGACAACGCCAGCCAACTGTATTCCTACCAGGACAACCAGTTCAAAAACAACGTATTGTGGGGTGGCTTGCTCAACACAGCGGTCAAAATCAACAACCGGCACAAGTTTTTCCTGCAAGGCACCTATTCCACCAACACCGACAACATCGTGAGCAGCCGCGAAGGCAGCGATTTCGAGCAAGAGCGTTTTGTGCGGTCCACAGCCATTGAATACACCGAAAACCACCTGCTGACCTCCCGCCTGGGCGGCGAGCATGCCTTCGGCGCCAACAACATCAAACTGGCCTGGGGCGGCGGTTTCAACCAGGTGAGCCGCAATGTGCCTTCGCTGCGCCGGATGTTTTACTCCAAAAATTTTGATGCCGAAACCAGCGACCCGTACCGCGCTTATGTGCCCTTCGGCTCGGCCGACCCTTTCCGCAGCGGCCGTTTTTACTCGGACCTGTCGGAAAATGTGATCAACGGCAACGCCGACCTGAGCATTCCGTTTGAAGTGGCGGGCGAAAAACAAACCCTGAAAATCGGCGGCTTGTACCAAAACAAAGACCGGGCTTTCGATGCCCGCGTCATGGGCTATGTACGGGCCACCATTGCCGGTTTCGACAATACGTTGCTGACCCTGCCGCAGGATCAGATTTTTGCTCCCGAAAACATCAGCAACCGCGCGTTTGTGCTGGATGAAATCACCAACCTGAGCGACGCCTACACGGCGCAGTCGGAACTCAGCGCGGGGTATGTTTTGTTTGACAATAAACTGTGGGAAAAATTGCGGATCAGTTGGGGCCTCCGCCTGGAGCATTTCACCCAGCACCTTGAATCCAACGACTACTCCGGCACGCCCATCGTGGTGAACACCGACCTCAACAGTTGGTTGCCGTCGGCCAACCTGACCTACAGCCTCAACGACAAGCACCAGTTGCGCCTGTCCGGCTCCAAAACGGTGAGCCGGCCGGAATTCCGCGAAATCGCGCCCTTTGCGTTCTACGATTTTTACCTGAACGCCGGCATCGTGGGCTCCCCTACCCTCACGCCGGGCGATATTTACAACCTGGACCTGCGCTATGAAATTTACCCGGGCTCCAATGAATTGTTTAGTGTCAGCCTGTTTTATAAAAAATTCAACAACCCGGTCGAGTTTACCTTTACCAGCTTGGGCGCCGGCACACGCACGTTCTCGTTCCAGAATATCCGCAGCGCACAGAACTATGGCGTCGAACTGGAACTCCGCAAAACCCTCGGGTTTATCTCATCCCGGCTCGAAGACCTGACCTTCTTCACCAACGGCGCCGTTATCCGCTCGGCACTCGACTTGTCGAACGTGTCCAGTTTTGACAACAAACGCGCCCTGCAAGGCCAGTCGCCCTACCTGATCAACGCCGGCCTGACCTACAACCAGCGCAACTGGGGCCTGAGTACCACCCTGGTGTACAACGTAATCGGCGACCGGGTTGCCCAAGTTGGCACAAACGACTATGCCGACGTCTACGAGCGCCACCGCAACCTGCTCGACTTTCAAATCAGCAAAACCCTCTGGCGCCGTGCCGAAGTCAAACTCACCTGGGGCGATATTCTACGGCCGGATTTCCTGTACTACCAGGACAACAACGCCAACCACAAATACGACGAAGGCTCCGACAACGTGATGCAAAGCCTCAACTTCGGCAGCACCATCACCCTGAGCCTGGGATACAAATTTTAATGTGGCCAATGTGATGAATGTGGCCAATTCTATAAATGTGGCCAATGTGATCAATGTGCTAATGTGGTCAATTTTATAATGGATTTCAATGGAAGAATGATTGAATTTTAATTAAATAAATTAAAAAATTATTTTTTCATTTCATCACATTGGCCACATTGGCCTAATTGGCCACATTAATAATTATGGATACAGATTACAGTAGTTTATAAGGTTAGGAATTAACTACGCAGATCCGGGCGACGAAAGTTGGTCCGGATTTTTTATGGCTTAACACAGGCTTAATACAGACTTAAACCAAACTTAACCCATTGGATTGCCGTACTGCCTGGTAGCAGGCGACCTTTGCGGCTTATAAACACATCCTCCATTATAATTCACCTACTTATGAGAAGAGCAATTGTACTGCTTGCTTGCTTTTGGGTTGCCATCCTGCAACTTTCCGCCCAGATTGTCGTTTCAGGCGACATTACCTCCGACATCACCTGGACAAAAAACAATACCTATTTGCTCAGCGGATTCGTGTATGTAACCGGTGGCGCCAAACTGACGATCGAGCCGGGGACGGTGATCAAAGGGGAGAAAGCCTCGAAAGGCGCCTTGATAGTAGCGCGCGGCGCGCAAATCATCGCCAACGGCACGCCCTCCGAGCCGATCGTATTTACGAGTAACGAATCGGCTCCGACCTATGGCGACTGGGGCGGCCTGATCATATTGGGCTATGCGCCTACCAACCAACTTTACAACGGAACTCCTGGCCTGGGCCTGATCGAAGGCGGCCTGGACCCGGTAAAAGGCCTCTACGGCGGCGGCGACCAAACCGGTGGCGCGATTGCCGACGATAACTCGGGTATCCTGCGCTATGTGCGCATTGAGTACGCCGGTATCGCTTTTCAACCCAACAACGAGATCAACGGCCTGACCATGGGCAGTGTGGGTAGCAAAACCACCATCGAATATGTACAGGTATCGTACGCCAACGACGACGCCTTCGAGTGGTTTGGCGGCACCGTCAATTGCAAATACCTGATTGCCTACCGCGCACTCGACGACGATTTCGACTGTGATTTCGGCTATGCCGGCAAAATTCAGTTTGCGCTCTCGGTGCGCGACCCGCTGGTAGCAGACGTGAGCGGTTCCAATGGTTTTGAAATCGACAACAACGCCACGGGCTCGGGCGCAACGCCCAAAACCCGTCCGACGTTTTCGAATGTGACCCTCCTTGGCCCGGGCGCCAACCCGGCTGTCGACTACAAACGCGCCAACCACCTGCGCCGCAACTCCGAAACCGGTTTGTACAACTCGGTATTTGTGGGCGCCTACCCGGTAGGTTTGTTCATTGACGGCGACTCCTGTGCCGTGAATGCACAAAGCGGCAAAATGGTGATCAAAAACACGTTCTACCACGGCATGACTACGCCGCTGAGCAGCAATGCTTCGGCTGGCGTTGGCTTCGATATCGCTGCCTATGCAGCAGCCAACCAAATTTCGACAGGCACCAACTCGGCCGCCGCCGGCCTGCTCGATCCGTTCAACATCGACCTGCCCAACCCGCGCCCGAGCGCTACTTCGCCGGTGCTGGGTTACGCCCGGTTTGACAGCGATGCCCGTATCAAAGACGCATTCTTCACCCCGGTGAGCTATGCCGGCGCTTTCGGTCCTTCGGGCGACTGGAGCTGCCCCTGGGCAAAATGGGCCAACAGCGGCTGCCTGCCCTCCAACCAGGAAGTCATCGTGGCCGGCGATATTACCAGCAATACCAACTGGACTGCCGACAAAACCTATATCCTGCAAGGCTTTGTGTACGTCAGCAACTGCGCCACCCTGACCATCGCCCCCGGCACCGTCATCAAAGGCGACAAAGGCTCCAAAGGCGCGTTGATCGTGTCGCGTTGCTCCAAAATCATTGCCGACGGTACACAGGACCTGCCCATCGTATTTACCACCAACGACCCGAATCCGTCCTACGGTTCGTGGGGTGGCCTGATCATCCTGGGCTACGCACCCACCAACCAAACCTATAGCGGCACCGCTTGCCTGGGCCTCATTGAGGGCGGCATTGATGCTGTAAAAGGGCTCTACGGCAGCGGCGACCAGCCCGGCGGCTGCGGCCATGCCGACGACAACTCCGGCATCCTCCGCCACGTGCGGGTGGAATACCCCGGCATCGCGTTCCAGCCCAACAACGAGATCAACGGCATCACCTTTGGCGGCGTCGGCTCGGGTACGACCGTCGATTATGTGCAGGTTTCCTACTCCGGCGACGACGCTTTTGAATGGTTTGGCGGCACCGTCAATGCCAAGCACCTGATTGCCTACCGCGCGTTGGACGATGATTTTGACTGCGATTTCGGGTTCAGCGGCAATGTACAATACGCCTTGTCGGTGCGCGACCCGCTCGTGGCCGACGTGAGCGGCTCCAACGGTTTTGAAGTGGACAACAACGCTACCGGCAGCGCTACCACCCCAAAAACGGCGCCGACCTTTTCCAATGTCACTCTCCTGGGCCCTGGCTCCAACCCGGGTCCTGACTACAAACGTGCCGCTCACCTCCGCCGCAATTCCGAAATCGGTCTGTTCAACAGCCTGCTGATGGGCAGCTACCCGGTGGGTTTGTTCATCGATGGTACGGCTACGATTGACAACGCCAAAAATGGCTTGCTGGAAGTAAAAAACACCTGGGTAGCCGGCCCAACGGCCCTGCTGAACTCGACGGATGCCAGCTGGGATATTGCCGCCTGGTTCAACACAGCCGGAAACGGCAATGGCACTGCTGCTGCTGCCAGCGCAGTAGCCCTGCAAGACCCGTATGACCTCGACTTCCCGAATGCCCAACCGACCGGCTTGTCGCCGGCTGTGGCTGCCGGCGCCGCTGCCTTCACGGCCGCTCGCGTAAACAAGCCGTTCTTCGACAAAGTCGCTTTCGTGGGCGCTTTCAGTGGCAACGACGACTGGACCTGCGGCTGGGCCAAGTTCCTGGAATTGAACGCCTCCTGCCTCGTAGAAACAAAAGATGTGGAGCAATACATCAGCCAGGTGAAACTGTTCCCCACCTTGGTCAACGACCACGCCACGCTGCAAGTAACGCTGCCGCAATCGGCTGATCTGACGGTAGAACTGTACAACCTGGAAGGCCAGTACTTCGGCCAGCCGGTGCAGGAGCAAGCCGCTGCCGGCGAGCAAACGTACACGCTGAGCACGGCTAATCTGCCGGCCGGTTTCTACTTCGTACGCATCCAGGCCGGTCCGGCTGTTGCAACGGAGAAAATGATCGTCGTGCGGTAATTGCCGGCGCTGTTACGCCTTTTCTAAGTGCCCTCAGTGTCCTCCGTGGTTTGAAAATTTTCGAACCACGGAGAACATTGAGGGCACTTAGTTGTAGGGGGCTAAGCCGGCAAGGAGCGAGGCAGAATACTTGAAAACTTTTTTTCAGGCGGGTTGGAATTTCCGGCCTTGAATGTCTACCTTTGCGGGCGCTTTTTGAAAAAGGTTTAAATTTTACTGGAAATACAATGGAAATCATTGCTCTTACAGGTCACCCGAAAGAAAAATCCGGAAAAGAGGAGTCGAAAAAACTTCGGCACCAAGGCATGGTGCCTGCCGTGATGTATAAAAGTGGTGGTGGAGATGCCATCCATTTCGGACTTGAAAATACACAATTTCGCCATCTGGTGTACACGCCCAAATTCAAATTGGCCGAAATCACCCTGAATGGCAAAACGCACAAATGTATCGTCAAAGACATTCAGTTCCATCCGGTAACGGATCAGGTGTTGCACCTGGACTTTCTGGAGCTGGTGCCGGGCGTGAAATTTAAGGCTATCGTACCGCTTCGGTTTGCGGGTGTGGCGCCGGGTGTAAAAGCCGGTGGCAAATTCATCCCGCAAGTGCGCAAGGTGAATATTCTGACCACGCCGGAAAACGTAGTGGACGAGGTTACGGCCGATGTTTCCGCTATGGAATTGGGTGATACGATCCGGGTACGCGATATCCAACTGCCTTCGGGCGTGGAAATCACGAACACCGCCGCCGTGCCGATCGCGATGATCGAAATTCCACGGGCGCTGCGCGGCAAGTAATTCAAGGCTGCTGCGTTGCTCTTTTCAAGCGCAGAGGCAATCCGTTCCCGGGTTGCCTCTGCGTTTTTTTTATGCCTCAGCGGCGGATTTGCCCTGTTCGTCAAAAATTATCAAAAAACAGAGGCAAATCGGTGACACACGGGTTTTCTTTTCGGAATTTTGTCTTTTTAGTCCGTTCTAACCGCTTCTATGAATGCTTACGTGACATGACGACATCCGTACCGGTAAAATTGGTGTGGGCCCTGCTCCTCTTCGGCGCCTGCCTCTCCCCTGCCCGTGCCCAGGTATTTTGGTCCGATGCCTTCTCCCAGCAAGCCGAGGCTATCGCCAAATGGCAACACGGCGGCACCAATGCCGGGCCCTCCAAATGGCTCTGGACGGACATCCCCAACGCCGGCTTCCAGGACCCCATCCTGCCGGCTTTTAACTCTCCCTCCGTGTCCGACGGATATTTCCTTTTTAATTCCAACAACAACGGACTCGCGCCGCACGACAATACCCTTACCCAATTGACCAAACCGGCCGATTGCACGGGCAAATACGATGTGCGCCTGCGGTTTTTCAGCCAGTATATTTATTTCAATCCCCTGGGTACCAGCGCGCAGGTAGGGGTGAGCACCGATGGCGTCAACTTTCAGTACCACACCCTGTTCGACAGCCTGCCGGCGGATTATGCGTTCAACGGCTGGGTAGAACTCGACCTGAACGAAGCCGATTACCAGCCCAGGGTTTGGCTGAAATTCCGCTGGATCGGCAGTTTTGAGTACCATTGGAAAATTGACGACGTCCAATTGTATCTCTCCTGCAGCCAAAACCCCAGCGCCTTGCTGTGCGACGATTTTGAAAGTTACCAAACTACTCAAGCACTGGGACCGCAGGCCGAGCATTGGACAACCTGGAGCGGCACAGAAGGCGGCCCGGAAGACGGCCTGCTGAGCACCGAACAAGCCAGCACGCCCATCCAGGCACTTAAAATTGTGAGCACCGACTCGACCGGTGGACCGCAGGATGTGGTGCTCGACCTCGGCACCCGCGTCTGGGGCCATTACGAGCTCCGGTGGAAGATGTACATTCCCAGCGGCAAAAAAGGGTATTACAATATTCAAAATAAGGTACCCATCCTGAATGGCGACTGGGCGCTGCACGCCTTTTTTGGCGCTGCCAATGCCGGTCAATTGAAGTTGAGCTATACCGGGCCGGTTTTGCGCGAATTCAGTTATCCGAACGACCAATGGTTTGAAATCAGGCAACTATTCGACCTCGACAACAACCTGCTGACCGTTTTTATTGACGATAAATTTGTGCTCAAACGGGTGTACACCAAAAAACTGGGCGGCATCGATTTCTATGGCAATGACCAGGACCACCTTTTTTATGTCGACGATGTGTCCTTGGTCGCCCTGCCGCCGGTAGATTTTAACGTCGACTCCTGCGACACCGCCGTTGATATTTCCCAGTATTTCGGACAGCCAGCCGGCATCATGCAAACCACCGGTTTGTTTGACAACAATACCGCCACGGTATCCGCTTCCGACCCCGAGGTACATTGCTGGAACGAAACCGGCAACAACGGCCCCGATATCCTCAACACGACCATGTGGTTTACGTTTACGGGCGATGGCGGCCATTACGATATCCAGACGGTGCCCTGCAACGCCAGCGATTATAACGGCAGCACCCAAGGACACAATGGCGACACACAAATGCTGATTTTTGAGGGCGCCAACTGTGCCAACCTCAGCCCGGTCAAATGCAACGATGACCTGTTTGCATTGGGGCAACCGGATTTTCGGGCCGGCGTTAACCTGCAAACCCAATCGGGGCAAACCTACTTTATGCTCATCGATGGCTTTGAAAGCCAGGGCATTGTGGCTACCGGCGAGTATTGTATTCAGATCACCAAAATGAGCGGCATCGAATGCAGCCAGGGTCAGGCGGGCACGTTTTCTCTTGGCAACCAAGGCTATTTGTGCCAGGACGAAAGCCTGTCCGATATCTTGTCGGTCAACGCCGGCTCCTTCGTTTTGCCTACGGTAGGCGCCCAAAATGGCGTGGCCTGGTGTTTCAGCCAGGCGCCCATACCGGCGGGCACCTGGCCGGGCATCATTCCCGGCATTGCCAGTACCCCGTTTACATTTGACCTAACCCCCCCCGCACTGCCCAACAATGGCGCCAGCCTGGATTACGGGGTGTATTACCTGACTCCGGTAGTCCTCGGCGGCGGCACACTGATCAACAGCGGCGCTTTGCCGTATGTGTTCAATGTCGATCCGGCAGGCGGCTGTTTTTATACCGGCGAGTCCGTGAAACTCACGCTTTTACCCACCCTTTCCAGCCTAAGCGCCTTGCTCACCACCATACCCGCATCCTCCCCTCCGGGCAACAACGGCGCAATCCTGCTCGCCCCAAGCGGCGGCAGTGCGGCCTACCTGAGCAACCCCTACCTGTACCAGTATGCCTGGAGCAATGGCGAGTCGAGCAAAGACATCAGCAACCTGAGCCCCGGCAACTACACCGTGACGATCAGCGACGCCACCGAATGTGTGGGACCCTATGTGCGCACAGCCACCGTTGGTGGCGATATGGTGGGTACCGCCAGCAATGGCCTGATCCGGAGTTTTTCGCTGGGCCCGAATCCGGCACAGGACGCCGTTTGGTTTAGCCTGAGCCTGGCCAAGCCCTCTGAGATTCGGATAGAAGTGTTGAACCTCCTTGGCCAGG
>JADLDL010000067.1 GCA_020846655.1 Saprospiraceae bacterium
CTTGAACGAGGTGCCCACGATCATTCTGGCGGCGGCCGTTTTCCTGGCGGTTTTCCGCGACCGGATCAACTGGTGGTACCTGGCCGCCGGCCTGCTTCTATTCTCAGCCCTCATCTTCCGCGCCATTCAACGCCTGAACAGGCAGAGATGAATGATGAATGATGACTATTTTTTGAGTCCGCAGCAGGCTTTTAGTCCCGTTCAAGGTGAACCCCATTCATCATTCATCATTCATAACTCATCATTACAAATGTATTACCTCGCCGTAGGCGGCGGCGGCGGCCTCCATGATGGCTTCGCTCATGGTGGGGTGGGGGTGAATGGACTTGATAATTTCGTGGCCGGTGGTTTCGAGTTTGCGGGCTACCACGACCTCAGCGATGAGTTCGGTGACGTTGTAGCCGATCATGTGGGCGCCGAGCCACTCGCCGTATTTTTTATCAAAAATAACTTTGACAAATCCTTCCGGGGCGCCGGCGGCTTTGGCTTTGCCGGAGGCGGTGAAAGGGAATTTGCCTACGAGGATTTCAAAGCCGGCATCCTTGGCGCCCTGTTCGGTGTAGCCAACAGAGGCTATTTCCGGTGAGCAATAGGTGCAACCCGGGATGTTGTTGTAGTCGATGGCTTCGGTGTGCAGGCCGGCAATTTTTTCCACACAGGTGATGCCTTCTGCGCTCGCCACGTGGGCCAGGGCTTGCGTGGCCAGTACGTCACCGATGGCATACACGCCCGGCACATTGGTCTGGTACCAGGCATCGACGTTGATGTAGCCGCGTTCGGTGGCTACGCCCAGGTCTTCCAACCCGATATTTTCAGTGTTGGGCGTGACGCCGGCAGCGCTGAGCACCACATCGCACAGGATGGTTTCGGTTTTGCCGTCCTTGCGGTTTTTCATGTTCACTTTTATTTCCGCACCGCTGGTATCCACGTTTTCCACAGCCCAGCCGCCGTACACTTTCATGCCTTTGCGGGAATACAATTTACCCAACTCCTTAGAAATATCGGCGTCTTCACGCGGCACCAGGCCTTGTTCCATGAATTCAACTATGCTCACTTCGGTGCCCAGCGTGTGGTAAAAATACCCGAACTCGACGCCAATAGCGCCGGCCCCTACGACAACCATACGTTTGGGTTGTTGTTCGAGCGACATGGCCTTCCGGTATTCGATGATTTTTTTGCCATCGATCGGGAGGTTCGGCAATGCTTTGGCGCGGCCGCCGGTCGCCACGATGATGTGCTTCGCGGTGTATTCGGCGACCTTTCCTTCGGCATCGGTGACCACTACTTTCGGGCCTTGTGCCAGTTTGCCGTGGCCGTTGATCACCGTGATTTTATTTTTTTTCATCAAAAACTGAACGCCTTTGCTCATCCCGTCGGCTACTCCACGGCTCCGCTGAATAACGGCGCTGAAATCGGCTTCGGGCTTGCTGCCGATCGTGATGCCGTACTTATCAGCATGCTGGAGGTATTCAAATACCTGAGCGCTTTTCAGCAAGGCTTTGGTCGGAATGCAACCCCAGTTCAGGCAGATGCCGCCCAGGTTTTCGCGTTCGATAATGGCGGTATTCAGACCGAGTTGCGACGCCCGGATGGCTGCCACATAGCCGCCCGGACCACTGCCGATGACGATGACGTCGAAGTTCATAATGTGCGAATCGTTGATATTGGATGGGTGAACAGTTGGTCGTTTGGGCATTGTAACCTGAAAAATATAATTTGGTTCAGGCCGGGCAAAGATATGACGTGCCGGCCAATTTTTTGGCAAAATGAGTGTCCGGCCTTATTTACGAATGCCAAGATGAAAAAACGCGCCAAGCCCGGGAAGCATCCGGGCCTGGCGCGCAGGCGTTCTGATTGGGGGTAGGCGGGTTTATTGTTTAAGGGCGCGGATCGGGGGGCTCACCCGCTTGTCGGTGCGCAGATTGACCAAAAATACGCCTTTCGGCAGTTCGCTTCCAAAAAACACTTGACTGCTGTTGGTATCCAATATTTTCGTCAAAAGCAATTGCCCCAAGAGGTTGCGCACCTCCAGTACGGTATTGGCTGGCATTTCTTCCTGGCCGGCATAGCTCAGCCAAAATCCATCGGCCGACGGGTTGGGGAGCAGCGAGAAGGGGAGGGCCGAGGCCGGGATTGTTGTGGAAACCAGACTTGGCACTACCTGGAAAATATCCACAGCGGCTTCCACGAGGTGCCCGGGGTTGTCGTCAAAGGCCCTGAACTGGACCTGCATATTGTTGGTCAGGGGTAAAAATTCGGCCAGGTGAATGTCGTTGGAATAGCGCCAGAGGCTTTGCGAATTTTTTTCCGTGAACACCACAGCGCTTTGCAAGCCGTTGGAGACGCTCACTTCAAAACGGTCGTTGGGCGTGCCAGTGCCGCCGTCGTTGAAAAACCAATACCAGAAGCTCAGTACAGCATCGCCGTAGCCGCCGAGTTGCATTGCCGGAGAACTCAGCGAAACGCCGCCGTCGTCAACATCGTCGGTACCTGGTTGGCCGCCGGCATTTCCAGTGAGGTAGCACAACGTGTTGTTGTCCAGCGTGGCATCATCGCCCGGGTTGCAGATTTGATTGGCGAAGTTGGTCGCCGTGGGTTGCTCCCGCACCCAAAGGCCGGCATCAGCAGTAGCAG
This sequence comes from Saprospiraceae bacterium, assembly GCA_020846655.1. Taxonomy (GTDB): domain Bacteria; phylum Bacteroidota; class Bacteroidia; order Chitinophagales; family Saprospiraceae; genus M3007. The sequence continues at coordinate 2,635 of JADLDL010000067.1, forward strand.
TGGCCTTCCAGCCCAGGTTCAGTTCGAAATCATCGTACCAAACCGGCTGTAGGTTGATGGTGTAGTTTTTATCGCCAGTTACGGCGAGGTCGCTGAGGATATAGCCCCATGTACCCAGCCGGTAGGCGCCTCCGATCACACAGTTCAACTCAAACTGGCCGTTGGCATCGGTTTGTACCTGGTATTCCTGCGGGCCGTTTTTCAGGATAATCTGGGTATTTGCGAGCGGCAGGTTGTTGTTTTCATTGATCACCACAGCACTTACCGTGTAAGCCGATTCCGGTTCCAATTCGATATCCAGCAAGGTAAGTTCTGCTGTTTTAAGCACGACCGTGAAGGTTTTTGTGTTGTACCCAAATTTGCTGACGGTGACTGTAAAACTGCCCGGCGTTACCTGGCCGGTTTTGTAGGTGCCGTCGTTGGTACTTTTGGTAAATGCCAGTGGGTCGCTGCTTTCAATCTTTATGTCGGCCCCAATCAGCGGTGTTTGGGTGCAGGCATCTTTGATTTGGCCTTCCAGGTAGCAGGCGCGTTTGTAGACAGGGCTCAGGACGAACATTTTTCCCGGCTGATCGCTGTTAATCAGCGGGATATTGGTCGCAATCAAATTCCCTGAAGGAAGATACGGGTACACCCCCCAGCAGCCGTCCGTGACAGGGGCGGTGCCTGGCCAAGTGTCGTATTGGCCTACCTGGATCAGGTTGGTGGGGCGGTGCGCATCCACAATGGTCACCCCTTCGGTATACCAGGAGGTAATGGCCCAGTCGTTTTTTACGTGCGTATTGTGCCCGATGGAGTTCATGCCGTCGTAGGTGGCGGATATGCGGTCCAACTCGCGGATGTCGCTGGGGTCGCTGATGTCGTAGCAGGTCAAAAAAGAAGGGGGCCGCTCGTCGGTGGTCAGGATATGCTTGTGGTCGTCGAGTAGCCAGGAGTTGTGGGTGAACTTGGCTGGTGTATCCACCGACCCTAGCAGCACCGGGTTGGCTTTGTCGGTCATATCGACAATCGACAACACGCCGTTCGGGCTGATGTGGCAGGCATACAGGGTGTCGTTGTCTGCAAATCCATCGTGCACGTAGTCGAGTTGGTCAAAGCGCCCGACATAGGTCGGGTTGTACGGGTCGGCGTTCAGGTCGTGTGCCACAGCGCCACTTTGGGTGCCGCCGTAGGTGTACAAAAAGCCTTTGGTAACGTCGATGTGCAAGGCATGGATTTCGTCCAATTGGCCCTCTACATCGCCGGTGCCGTTGTATTGGTGGTATTGAAGGTTTGGGCTGGGCAGGTCTTTCAGGTCCACAATTTGAACGCCACCACCACCTTCTGTGGTAACGTAGGCGTAGTGGCTGTAGGTTTTTATTTCTTTCCAGAGGTTCTTGGGACCGGGGATTTGCACGATTTGCGCCGGGTTATCCGGGTCCGTCACATCCACAATGATCAGGCCTCCGGAGGCGCCGAGCAGTGCAAATTCCTGTCCGTTTTGGGCGTACCCGCACACATTGGCGAGCGTTTGGTTGGAAAATTCTAGGGTGGAGCGGAGTTGGATGTTGTAATCCTGCGCAAAAAGAGGGAGTGCCCAAACCGCCAATACGGCAGGGAGCACCATTTGAAAAATGGATTTCATGTAAACGAGTAGCGTAAGAGTTGGTGAGTAAAGAAACAAAATTACCAGCGACAAAAGTAGGTTGCCCAGACCCGGTACCTTGTCATTTGCGGGACACAATTGCCACGGTCAGGCGGCTAATACACGACATATCCCCTTTTTCATCCCGGATTTCAATTTGCCAAACGTGAATCTGCCGGCCAACCCGTACCGGCCGGCAAACAGCCGTGACTGTTTCGCCTTCCCGAACACTTTTCAAGTGGTTGGCATTGACCTCCAGGCCCACGGCGGTTTGGGTACTCAGGTCGTCCAGGCACAGCGTGCTGGCCACACTGCCCAAAGACTCAGCCAGCACTACGCTGGCGCCACCGTGTAAAATACGAAAGGGCTGAACGGTGTTTTGATTCACGGGCATGGTAGCCGCCAGAAAATCGTCGCCGATTTCAGTAAACTGAATGCCCAGCGCGGCATTCATGGTGTTGGCATTCAGGGCGTTCAGCCCTTCCAGTGTGAAGGCTTGTTTCCAAAGCATAGGATGACAAAAACGTTAGTGATCCGGCGCCTCAACGGCTTACGCCCGCTGCCCGGTTGGTAAACCAGGCAAACAGGCAGGCGGTCCAGAACGAATACATGGAATAAATCAGGGCCGGTTTTACCATTTCCTGCATACCCAACATGCTGCCCGCGATCAGAAACGCAAGGGTCGTATTTTGAACGCCGCTCTCCATCGCAGCCGTCAGGCGCGAAGGGTGCGGGAGGCCCAGGTAGTACATAAAAAAGTATCCAAAAAACAGGCAGCACGCGTTTTGGATCAGGGCCACCGGACTGATTTGAACAAAATCAGCCCACACCAGGCCGGCGCCGCCGTAGTTTTCACCGGCAAACATTTTGATCAGAAACACGATGGCCAGCAGCACGAGCATGATGTACTTGGCCGGCTTGCTGATTTTTTCGGCAAATACCGGAAAATGATGCCGGATATTGACCCCAATGGCGGCCGGAATAATGGTGATGAAAAAGATATGGCGAACCGTATCCCAAAACGGCAGATGCAAGTCTGTTTCGCGGCCCATAAAAATATGAAGCCCCAAATTGACCACCACCGGGATGGAAAACAAGGTGAGAAAACTGTTGACTGAGGTAATGGACAAGGACAACGCGACGTTGCCCCGCCACAAATACGTCAAAAAACCGGAAGTTGCTCCGCCGGGGCTGGCTGCCAGAATAATAAACCCCACTTTGAGTTCGGGCGGGAGAGGCGCCACCAGATTGATCAAAATAGCAATAAGCGGCAAACCCAGCATCTGGGCGCCTAATGCGGCAAGAAAAGCTCTTGGATGACGTACGATGCGGCCAAAGTCGTCCGCACTCAGCGACAACCCAATGCCAAACATGATCAATCCCAGTACCGTACCGACCGCCAGGTCAACAACTTGCGTAGGGGCCAAAGCCGTGCGTTTTAGTGGCGACAAAGGTAGATGGAAAACTCGTAAGTTACATCCCGGATGTCGTGCCGGGGATGTTGTAAGTTTGTCGCACAATTCAAGATCTATGAAAATTACGGCGTTTCACCTGGCTGAACAACTATCGCTCAAGCAACTCAAGGCCGCCTATGCTGCGGCTTTGTTGCAAGAAAACCCCTCCGAATTGTTTTACCGCGTCGATGACGCTGCTTTTCTGGCGGCTTTCGATTTTGGCGTCGTGGTGTTTGCCAACATGGCAGATGTCGAAGTCAGTAAAAACCTTCTCCTGCTTCAGCAATTCTGCGTCAACCCTTTGCAGGATAAATTCCAGGATGATTTCGAAATTACCCAGCGCGAAGGCGAACCCCTCACCTTTAATTTCAACAGCCTCATCGCTCCCCGCCTGAGCGACGACCTGGTCCGCGTCGCCATGCTCAACCTGGCCCAATCGGTGGC
>JADLDL010000068.1 GCA_020846655.1 Saprospiraceae bacterium
TACCAGAACATAAAGCCACAGTTATCTATGAAGCCATGAATTACTCGGAATGCCGATTCCCAGGCGTCTTTTTTAAAGTGAAAATTAATGACTCGTAGAGTTGGGGGCTACATACGAAACTTGGGTGAAGACTTCGCCCAGCAGAGCCCCTGGCATGCCCTCGCTCCGCCGTTGCTGTTGGCGGGACGCCAACAGCAGCAAAAAACTTTCTAACCTTCCAACCCTCCAACCTTCTAACCTTCTAACCCTCCAACCTTCCAACCTGAAAAAACCATATTTTGGCCCAAAATCCAGGCCGGATTTTCTACAATAGCATCAACAAAATATCCCTCCGGCTACTCATGAACATACATCTCCCGCTCGCCCTTTTGCTGCTCCTGCTCCTCACCGCCTGTTCTCCCAAAACCAGCCCCCGCAGCAGCGCCGGCGCGCCGCAAAAAGCCTGGTGGAAAGAAGCCATCGTCTACCAGATCTACCCCCGTAGTTTCAAAGACACCAACGGCGATGGGGTAGGGGACCTGAAGGGCATCATCGAAAAACTGGACTACATCAAGAGCCTCGGCGTTGACGCCGTCTGGCTCAACCCCATCTATAGTTCGCCCAACGACGACAACGGCTACGACGTGAGCGATTACCGCAACATCATGCAGGACTTCGGCACCATGGCCGATTTTGACCAACTCCTCAGTGGTTTGCACGCCCGAGGTATCAAACTGGTCATGGACATCGTGGTCAACCACAGCAGCGACGAACACGAGTGGTTCCAGCAGTCGCGCCGCTCCCGCAACAACCCCTACCGCAACTACTACCACTGGTGGCCCGCCGAAAAAGGCAAACCGCCCTACCGCTACAGCCTCTTCGACGAAAAAGGCGATGCCTGGAAATTCGATTCCCTCACCAACGCCTACTACCTCCACTATTTCTCCCAAAAACAACCCGACCTGAACTGGGAAAACCCCAAACTCCGGCAGGAAGTGTACGAGATCATGAAGTTCTGGGCTGAAAAAGGCGTGGATGGCTTCCGCCTCGACGCGTTCCAGTTTGTGGCCAAAGACACCAGCTTTCCTGCCTTCCCGCCCGGCTACGAAAAGAATTTCATCGACTACTACGCCATGCAGGGCAACATCCACCAGTACCTCAAAGAGATGTACCGCGAGGTGTTCAGCAAATACCCGGTCATGAGCGTGGCCGAGGGCGCCGGCCGGAATTTTGACGACGCGCACGCCCTGGTCGACGCCCACCGCAAGGAACTCAACATGGCCTACGCCTTCGAAGGCGTCGATATCGCCCAGTACGGCGGCTACGACCTGCTGCATTTCAAAGAAGTTTTTTCGCGCTGGGACAGCGCCTTCGCCCACGACGGCTGGCTCTCCATCTTCCTCTCCAACCACGACCAGGCGCGGCTCGTCAGCCGCTTCGGCAACGACAGCCCGGCCTTCCGCGACGCCTCCGCCAAGATGCTCAACACCTTCATCCTCAGTATGCGGGGCACTCCCTACTGCTACTACGGCGACGAACTGGGCATGACCAACATCGGTTTTACGCGCATCGAACAATACCGCGACATCGCCGCCATCAACGGCTACAAAAAAGCCCGCTCCGAAGGCCAGGACATGGCGCTGTTTCTGAAAAAACTCAGTTTCCAATCGCGCGACAACGGCCGCACCCCCATGCAGTGGGACAATTCCGCCCAAGCCGGCTTTAGCAAGGGAACGCCCTGGCTGCCCGTACACGCCAATGCCGTGGGCCTCAACGTGGCTGCCCAGGAAAAGGACCCCAACTCGGTGTTGCAGTATTTTAAAAAAATGACACAACTGCGCCGGCAGCATCCGGTGCTGGTCTATGGCCAATACACCCTGCTGGCCGCCCAACACCCGGACATCTATGCCTACACCCGCCAGTTGGGCGACCAAAAAGTACTGGTGCTGCTCAATTTCAGCGCCAAACCATCGGCTATTTCCTTGCCCGAGGCCGGGGCGGTTGTCCAAACGCTCATCAACAATTATCCGGAGGTGGAACGAAGCGGAGAGGCCCTGACGTTACAGCCGTACCAGGCGGTGATTTTTTCGCTGGGGAGCAACTAGACTTGCATTGCCGTTGACAAATGATCCATCAATTTAAAGACGAATACCGCTGGCTCAGCAATTTTTACCCCTGCCCCCTCCGGTTTCGGGGCAAACGCTACCCTTCGGTGGAATATGCCTACCTGAGCGCGAAAAGCGAAGACAAAGCATGGAAACGCATGTGTATGGAAGGGGTGGAAAAGCCCAGTACAATGAAGAAAAAAAGCCAGTATGTTGCGCTCGTGCCCAACTGGGAAGCCATCAAAACAGAGGTCATGCGCGAGTGCCTGGCCCTCAAGTTTTCGCAGGAACCCTTCCGAACCTGGTTGCTGGACACCGGCACCCAATACTTGCAGGAAGGCAATACCTGGGGCGATCGCTTCTGGGGCGTAGACCTCGAAACCGGCGAGGGCGAAAACCACCTGGGCAAACTACTCATGGCCCTTCGCCAACAACTCGCCGCTCAATAACCGTATTTCACTCAGCCAACACTATACATTTTTCATGATCAGCCTCCTGCGCACCAACTCCGACAACCCCGACTTCATCGCCCTCGTCCGACAACTCGACGCCTACCTGGCCATTGTCGATGGCGAAGAGCACGCGTTTTACAACCAGTTCAATGCCATCAGCAAAATCAAATGCGTGGTGGTCGCCTACAACGATGCGGGCCAGCCCATCGGCTGCGGCGCCATCCGCGAATACGCAGCCGGCATCATGGAGGTCAAACGCATGTACACCGTGCCCGAAAGCCGCGGCCAAGGAACAGCCGCCCGTGTTTTATCCGAATTGGAACACTGGGCGGCTGAACTGTCCTGCCAAAAATGTATCCTGGAAACCGGCCAACGCCAAACCGAAGCCGTCCAGTTTTATCTGAAAAATGGGTACTCCCGGATTCCAAACTACGGCCAGTATGCCGAAATAGACAACAGCGTTTGTTTTGAAAAAATCATATCAGGTTGAACAACGCACTATTCCGCCAACCAAACCACTTTGCCCACCGCCCGGGCAAGGCCCCGCGCATCCTGTACCTGCACCAGGCAAATGCCCGCCGGCAAATCGCCGCGCTGGAGCCGGTGTTGCCGCCCGCTAAGGGGTTCCTGCCGCAGCAGTCGCCCAAAAACATCCGTCACCCGCAGCACCAAAGGCCCTGTTGCGCTACCTGGTAGCTCCCATTCGAGCAAAGCCATATCGCTGGCCGGATTGGGTGTGATGCTGCAGGACTGCACGGCAGCCGGCAGATCCAGCACCCGCACGGGAATAAAATTGCTGTCCACCGTGTGCCGGGCATACTCCGTAAACACAGGCGCATTGGCGTCGAAGTAAATGGCCGCCCGGTTCAGCACCTCCGTGCCCGCCGGCAAATCCGTTTTGGGCCGGATGCTGAACTGCACGAACCCATGCGAGGCCGGCTCGTTGGTGGTGCTGTCGGGCAGCAAAATATTGGCGAAGCGGAACGACAACTCTCCCGTTCCGGAAAGATTCCACACAAACGGATGGCTGGCCGTGCCCACTTCCAGGCTGCTCCGGTCGAGCTCGGCAGGCAGGGTGTCGCGCACGGTAATCACGAAGGCCGTGTCGTTGCCCGTGTTTTGAAAACGGATCAGGTACCGGATCGGGGTGCCCCGGTCGATGTAGTGGCTCGGCCCGTAGCCCAGCGGAAAGCCGCGCTTGTCGTTGGGGTCGAAGGAGGTGCGCACCTCGTCGCAGAAGCGGGCGTCGAAGGGCCCGCCCGCAAACAACGGGTATTGCAGCAACATGCCGGCCGTGCTGCTGGCGTTGCAAAAATCTTTGCCGTCAGCCGCAAAAGCATCTCCCGGATAGCCCTCGCTCTGCCGGATGCGGGCATAGTACGCCCGGCCTTCGGGGTTGGGAAACGTCAGCAGGGTGTCGCCGCCGGCCGGCAGTTGCAGCGGCACGCTGCGCAAAATGATGTAGTCTTCGATGATGACCAGTTCCCGGGCCTGGTCCATGCCCCCGGCGCCCACGTTGCTCACCCGGAATTGTATACTATCGCTGTCGCAAATGGCCCGGATTTTTAGTTCAGAACCGTCCCAGAGCGGCTCCGGCGGCGCGCAGAGCGAATCGGGCGACACATGCCCGTCCACACAAACCACCTGCCCCATGGAGGCCGCACAATCCACCGCAAAACTCACCGAAAACGTCACGCTTTGGAGCGCTGCCACGGGCCCGGTCTCAAACCAGTACCGGTTGCCGTCTTGCGCCACCAGAGGCGCGGTGCTGCTCACCAGCGTGAGGACCGGGTCGGCTTCGAGCATCACCGTCGAACTATCGGCATTTACCGGGCCGGCGTTCAGGACCCGGACCGTCACCACGGTGGTCGAACAGGGTCGGAACAGCCAGGCGCCGATGTCCAGTTGCAGGTACGGGCAGGCCACCAGGGGCTGGAGGCCCAGCGGCGGCAGCAGCACCGAGTCGCCGGGCGTCGCCAGCAACGCTGATTCCGGCGGACAGGCAGCCCAAATACCGGTGGCCCCTCCGGGCGGCAGCGGCACTACATCGTAATCGCCGGTAGGTATCTGGAAGGCAAAATGCCCGGAAGAATCCGTGGTTTCGAACCATTCGGTGCCGAAAACCTGATCGGTGGCGCGCACTGTGACGGGCTGTAAGTTGGGTGCGCCGGTGTCGGCCGAGCAGTCCAGGTCGTCGTCGCGGAACACCAGGCCCTGAAGCGTTGCGCCGTCGACGTGTCCGCTGCTGTCGGTTTTGAGGGCAAACCAGGTGGGTGCGCCCTCGTTGGCGCCGATGAACAGCAAACCGCCGTCCGGCGTGGCCTTTACGTTGGTGGCGTGGTACACCGAACTGAGCGAAAAGTTATCCATTGGATAAACGGGCGCGCTGATGTTGCCGGCGAAATCCATGCGCACCAAGGCCGGGCTGGTATGGGGCTGCGAGGTAATGGTGAAGGCAAAATCGTTGGCCGTTTCTGTGCCGGCGTCGATCAAAAAAACCGGATCGGGGGTTGTTTTTTCGCTCAAAACCTGGAGTTGGTAATTGTAGCGCCGGAAATAGACCTTGCCGTAGGCGTCCCGTACAAAATACGTAAACCCGTCGCTTTCCGCCCGGCGCAGCAAGGGATACGAGGAGGCCATGGCTGCATAACCTGTTTCCTGAAGCAGATTGCCGTCGGCGTCCAGGTGGCGGATAAAAATGGAGTCAAGTGCCAGTCCGGTTTGCAAAATACTGCCATCGGGTGCAAAAAGCAGCGAAGAGCCGAATTCGGGCAGTTGTTGCGGATGTTGGTCGTAGGTGTTCGACCAGATCACCGAACCGTCGGCCGGGTCCAGTTTGTACACCTTGGGCGTCATGCGTTTCAATGCCGGTTGCGGCGTTTCGCGGGTGCCGCCCACCAGGAGTTTGCCGTCGGGGGTGGCAATGGCCGAGTTCAGAAAGCCATACGAAAGCGGGTCGGGCATAAAGGTCCAGACCCAATCCCCGGCTTCAGATACTTTGTACAGGATTTCGACAGGCTTATCGATTGCCGTGGCGATACCGCCGCCGGCTACAAAACCGCCGTCAGGACAGCGCTCGATGAAGTTCATGGCGCCAGTGGCCTTGAGGGATAGCGGAGTAACCATGGGAAGGGACCTGTACCAGAGGAGGTTGCCGTTGGCGTCGTTGCGTTGCAGGTAAAAATTGCAGGTGCTGAAATCCGGGGCATATTCTACGCCGCCAAACACAAAGTCGCCATTGGCGGCGATGACCAGTTGGCGAGGCTCTTCGCCGTTGCCGGAGGGGTAGTGCCGGAGCCAGCCTTGTGCATGGGCAGCCGGAGCGAGCCAAAAAAGGAGGGCCAGCCAGCAGGCGGCCTTGGCGAGTGTTCGCAGGATTGGGTGTTGAAATGCAGTGTCGGGCATAAGCAAGATTTGTTGTTGGGTCAAAAGTGCAAGGGCTACCGCTCGTTTTCAAACACAAAAATTTAAGTTTCCCGGAGTATCAATAGTTAGCATTATTTTTTAAAATATTGATTGTAAATTATTTAAGAAAAAACAAACTACAATTTTCCCGGAATAAACCATTTTTGTACATGGAAAAAAGCAATCTCGTGCAGGCGCTCCAATGCCTTTCCCGCCCGGAATGGCGCGAATTTGAAAAATGGTTGCGTTCGCCGGCGCACAACAACAGTGCGGAGGTGTTGCAGTTGTTCCTGGAATTGCGCAAAAACCTGGGTGCTGCCGAACCCCTCGAAGCGGCGGCCCTCAGCCGGGCCGTGGCGCCGGCCCGTTCAGCGCCAGACACCGACCATTTGCACCACCTGAAATCGTACCTGATGAAAAGCCTGGAAGATTTTCTGCTGTGGTCGGCCTGGACGGCCGATCCGGTGGCGCGCCATCAAACGCTGGCGGAAGTGTTCCGGCAGCGGAATTTGAGCAAACTGGCCCGCCGTGCCCAGCGTCTGGCGGGCGCCGCGCAGGCTGCCGCCACCCTGCGCGACACGGCTTTTTTTGAAAAAAATGTACGCCTCGAATACGAAAACATCCGCTTGGCCGAACAGGAACACAGCGTGCAAAGCCATGATTTGCAACCCTTGCTGGATGCGCAGGACCTGCGGTTTATCGTCGAAAAACTGCAAACCGGCTGCCTGCTGCTCAGCCAGCAAGCGGTGTCGCCCAAGCCCTACGACCCAGGCCTGCTGGCGCCCTTGCTCGCGTTTTTGGCGCAGCACCGCTACCTCGACATCCCGGCCGTGGCGCTGTACTACTACGGCTACCGCGCCCAACTGGAGCCGGAGGAGGATGGGCATTTCCGGCGCCTCAAAGCCCTGTTGCACGAACACGGGCCCTTGTTTGGGGGCGAAGCCCTGCGCAACCTGTACCTGCTGGCCGTCAATTTTTGCATCCGCCGGCTCAACCGCCACGAACGTGGCTACCTGCGGGAAGCGTTCGAACTGTACCAATCCGGGCTGGAACAGGGCGCTTTTTTGCAAAACGGGCAGCTGTCGCGCTTTACCTACACCAACATCGCCCAGGCAGGCATGGGGCTCGGCGAGTTTGCCTGGGTGGCCGAATTTTTGGAAAAACACAAAATCCACCTTCCGGCAGAGCTGCGCGAACCGGTCAGCCAATTCAACCTGGCCCGGCTGTTTTACGAAACCGGCCGCCCCACCGAAGCCATGCATTGCCTGTTGCAGATCGAGCACGACGACATCATCCACAACCTGGCCGCCAAAACCCTGCTCGCCAAAATCTATTTTGAACAAGGCGAAATCAATGCGCTCGACAGCCTGCTCGACAGCATCGCCGCCTACATCCGCCGCAAAAAAGTGCTGGGCTACCACCGCGACAGTTACCTGGGTTTTGTAAAAATGCTGCGCCTGCTGGTTTCGTTCGACCTCGCGCGGCCCGACAATCGCCGCATCGCCCGCGAAAAAATTGCCGGCATTCAGGTCCTGGCCGAGCGCGAATGGCTGGCCGAACTGCTGCGTGGGTAGGCCATTGTCCGTTTTTTTTTAGATAGATTATTTTTAAAAAATGCGGCTTCAAACTATGGGTGCCAGACACTTGCCTTGGTAAAAAACAAGTATGTTTACTCGCGCATTTTTTGACATCCGTTTGGTAGAAAAATGTTTGAAAACCATCCGCCGGTAGCCTCAAATGAATTCATATGAACAGTCAGTCATTCAGCGACCAAGTACAGCACGCCCTGATCCAGGGCGATATTGACGAAGCCTTACTCCGCTTGCTCGAAGGGCTCAAGGTGCAGGGGCAACGCCAGGCCTACGACAATGCCCTGCTGCTAAAAGCCAAGTGGGAAACCATCAAACAGGAACAACTTCGGGGGGTCATCGCCCGCTCAGAGTACGATCTGGCCCTCAACAAAATCATTGCCGGCATCCAGTCCATCACCCTTCATGCCGAACAAGCCCCGGGAGAAAAACCCGCTGCAGGCTTCCGGTTGTCGCCCCTGCTCATCGGTATCGTACTGGCAGGCCTGGCAGGAGGGCTCGCCTGGTACCTGCTGCAGGACAAGAACCCGCCGCCTGCCACTCCACAACAAATCGAAAAATCAGCCACCGCCCCGGCGCCGGACCATACACGCGCTACCCCGGCCACGAGCCGGGAGGCCGAACCCGGCAGCAAGGCTACGACACCGGTTCAGGATACTCGCCTGCCAGACAGCAAGCCACCAGCCACCGACCTGACGCGCCAACAGCCGGCCAAGCAGCCGAAAGCCGATGCCCCGCCCGGCGAGGTAGTGGAGATCAAAATGGTTGTAAAAAAAATAGATACCCAAATCAAAATCAACGGCCAGGCACCGGAATACGTGGGCCCGGCCACCGGCATTGTGCGCACGATTCGACTAAAAACAGGCACCTACACCCTTGAAATAAAAGAAGAAGGCAGGGTCTGTACTCGCCCGCAAATCATCTCTGAAACGACGAAACGGATATACCCGTCCTGTGAATAAAATAGCGCCAGCGCTGACTGTTCCAACACATTTCCATAAACCAAAACCCATTTCCATGAAAAATGCAATGTTGCTCTGCTTGTTCCTGCTGCTTGCCGGCACAGCCCGGTCGCAGGAGAAAAAATATCCACAAAAACTGGATAATGACATTTGCACCAACCTCATCATCGGTGATTTTGCCTGCAAGGGTTGCGCCGCTTCCGACAAAGATTTGCCCAACGACGTCCGCGATGACGTTGTCGAAATCCTCCAGAGTTTCAAATACTGCAAGGTGCTGAACCGCGAAAAACTGGCGGAAATCATCAAAACCGGCGACAGCGAAGAGGGGATCGGTAGCCTGAACGCCGAACAGCGCAGCCAACTCCGCCAATACTACCAGGCCGACCGGATTCTGTTTGGCAACCTGAAGATCCAATCCAATGGTTCCTTGTTGATTACCGTCGAGATCAATAACCTGGCTACCGCCGATCAGGAAGGGTACAAGCGCTTTACCGTGCCAGCCAACAAGTTTGAGGATTATGATTCCCGCCATCCTTTTATCGAAAAAGGCATGGTGTCGATGCTCCTCGGTAGTTCGGATACCGACAAACCCGCCGGGACCGAGCCTGCTCCCAGCGATAAGAACAACAAAGCGGCTGGCGCTGACCCCCCGGCTGGCGATACCAACACCAAGCCTGCCGCTCCTGCGACACCGGCAGACCCGGCCCAAAACGGCACCCTCATCTGGCAACACACGACGGGCGTAGTGTCGGTGTGGAAAGTGGACCCCGACGGCGCCCAGGTGCTGTATCGAGAACACAAAGCCGGCACCGATTGGACGCTGCTCAGTTGCGCAGACAACAAAGTGCTCTGGCGGCACAGTTCCGGCAAAATATCCCTGTGGACCCTCGGGACAGACGGCATAGTGTTGAAATACAAAGAACATGGCCCCATTGCAGGTTGGACGGCGCTGAACTACGCCGATGGCAAAATCTTATGGCGCCATACCAGTGGCAAAGTTTCCCTCTGGACCCTTGATGACGATGGCAACCAACTCAGGTATAAAGAACATGGGCCGTTTGACGGCTGGACAGCGCAGATCTGTGCGGGCGGCAACCTGATCTGGCAACACAGCAGCGGTAAGGTGTCGGTTTGGAAAATAGATGCCAATGGCAACCAGACCACCTTCAAGGAACACGTGGTGCCGGCCGGCTGGAACCTCGTCAGTTGCGCTGGCAACAAGGTCTTGTGGCGGCACAGTTCCGGCAAAATTTCCCTCTGGACCCTCGATGCGTATGGTAATCTGCTCAGGTTTAAGGAACACGGCCCCATTGGCGGTTGGACGGCTGTCAGTTATGGCAATCAGAAACTTCTTTGGCGGCACAGTTCCGGTAAAATATCCCTGTGGACCCTGGATGAGGAGGACCACCAATTGCATTTTATAGAGCACGGCCCCATTCCCGGCTGGACGGCCCTGATCTATGGCAAGTAAACTTACAATAGAATCCCCAGATCCATTTGTTATGAAACGAACCCAGTATTTGCGTTGGTTGGGCGCCTTGTATGCCCTGCCGGTGCTCGGCATTGGTGGGGTGCTGGCCCTCCACTACCCGGAAATAAACACCGCCGGTTTGCTGTTTTTGCTCGTGTGCCTCTTGCTTTTTGGCTTTGCCGCCTTCCGCTGTTTCCGGGGCCTGAACGCCGCCCTGGCGGAAGATGCCGCCTATGTGCCGCCCGGCGACGAGGAGGCACTGGAGCAAATTACATACTTCAAACGGTTGCTGCTGCTGGCGGTGCCGGCATTTCCTATTTTGGCCCTCTGGATCTACTCGGACCTGAAACAGTTGGAATCCGGTGCTGCGGAATCGGTCCGGATTTGGGGACCGGTAGCGTTTTTGTATGAACAGGGCGGTTTCTGGGTGGCCATTCTGGCGGTGCCCTTGCTGGGTGTGTTTGTGCTGGGCGCTCTGTTGAAAAAAATGAACAACCCTGATTAAATTCATATGATTTCAAAATATACCTCCGCAACCCGCGCCGGCCTGTGGCCGCTGGCCCTCAGCCTGGCCTTGTTTTCGCTGGCGCCTTCCCTGGCTTCTGCGCAATGCGCCGGAGCCCCCGAGCCCTCCGCCACCCAGTCGACCCTGCTGCAAACCTGCTCCGGTGTGTCGTTTCGGCTCAGCCTGAGTTCGTTTTATTTTCAATCCGAATTGCAGTTCCAGTGGCAGGCATCGGCCGACAACAGCCTCTGGGCCGACCTGCCCGGCGCCCAGGAGCAACTCCTCGACTGGTCGCACGACAGCCCTACCTGGTACCGCTGCCGGATCACCTGTACCAACTCCGGCGAAACGATCTTCTCCACCCCCCTGCGGGTGGACTGGAATGCCCAGGCTACCTATTACTCTGGCAGCCTGCCCTACCTTCAGGATTTTGAAAACAACTGGACGAGCCAATGCGCCGCCAAAGACCAGCCGGCGCCACATTGGCAAAACTTCCCGCCCACCGGTGTAAATTCCTGGCGGCGAAACGACGACGGCAGCTCTGCCGGCTGGTGGGACGAAGGCCTCTACGGCAAGGACTTTATCACCACTGCCGCACAGGGCCAATACTACGCCCGCTTCCACTCGGTGCTGGTGCCGGCTCAGGATTCGGGCCGGCTGGAACTATACCTGGATTGCAGCGCCGGCGCTGCCGGCAAAATGTTGTCCTTCGATTTCATCGACCCGGGTTCAGACGATTACCTCAGCGCCTGGGTGTCGACCGACGGCGGCGCGCATTTCAGCCTCGTCGGCCAAACCTCCAATGCGGTAAACACCTATGGCTGGACGCGGGCGGTGTATCCGTTTACGTCGCTGTCGCCCACCACCGTTTTGCGCATCGTGGCCATAAGCGACAACGCGTCTTCCGACATTGGCATCGACGATGTGCTGGTGGCGGAATATTCCGACTGCGCCGGCACTCCGGCGCCCGCTCAAACCCTGGCCTCTACGCCGGCGGCTTGCATCGGCGTGCCCTTCCAGTTGTCGCTCGACCAGTTGTATCCCGGCGTCGGGTACCGCTACGGCTGGCAGTACTCGCCTGACAGCCTGCTCTGGACACCCATAGCCGGGGCCGCGCAACAGGAGGACGTCCAATACATCCAGCCCGCCTTGCCCAACTGGTACCGTTGTGCGATCACTTGCGCCAACGGCAGCGACACGGCATTTTCCAAGCCCGTCCGGGTAGGCGTGTATGCCCCGCCGTACTACAGCGGCGGCTTGCCTTTTGTCGAAACATTTGAAACCACTTGGACCTCCGTTTGCAGCGAGCGGGATGTGCCCGCGTTGTGGTGGTATTCCCGGCCGTTTGTCGGGACGGTGCGCTGGAGCAGCAGCGCCGATGTGAACCTGCAAATTGACCACCCGGCGGCCGAAGGCAAGGGCTTGGCCATCCTGGCCACCACTTCGGGTGGCGACCCGGTTGGTGATTTGTCGCTTTTCCTGGACCTGAGTGCCGGTGCCGGTCCTCGAAAACTGGTGTTTGACTACTTGTCGAAATATGGTTTCGGTCAATATTTCACCGTGGCGGTATCGACCGACGGCGGCGAAACCTTCAGCCTGCTGGGCGATACCCTGCGCGAATCGGCCGATTGGCAAACCCAAACCCTGGATTTTTATTCGGTGTCGGCCCAAACGGTGCTGCGGTTTCGGGGCTACATAGCCGACCCGATCTACGTGGCCATCGACCACGTCCGGGTGTTGGACAAAATGCCCTGTGCCGGCGCGCCGGAAGCCGCCGTCACCCTGGCTTCCGACACGGCCTTTTGTGCGCCGAGGTATGTGCGGTTTACGCTCGATGTGGCGCACAGCGCCGACAGCCTGGCCTACCAGTGGCAAATTTCGTACGACAGCCTCAATTGGGTGGCCCTGCCTGGCGCCAGCAACCCGCTGTATTCCACGGTGGTATCCAAAAAAGCCTGGTACCGTTGCCGGGTGCTGTGCCAGGCCAGCGGCGAAGCCATGTTTTCAAAACCGGTGTTTGTGCACTACTTCGGCCCGGTGTATTACGCGGGGCCTTATCCGTATCTGATGGATTTTGAAAGCCCCTGGACGGACCAGTGCGCCGTCCGGGATGTGCCCTCTGAAAACTGGGACAATTTTGAGGATACAGCCCGCAACTCCGTTCGCCGCAACGACGACGGCGCCCTGGTGGGCTGGGAATTTCCACCCTATGTGGCGCCGGGTTTTCAGGGCAACCATTTTGCCGCCTACAAAACGGCCGAAGTCGACCTGACCGAATACGGGGGCTTGTTCCTGTACCTGGATTGCAGCGGGCAGGGCGACTCTACCTGGCGTTTGAATTTTGACTATTACCTACTCAATTTTGGACTGCAAGTCCTGATCTCGAAAGACGGCGGGACGAGCTACGATGTGCTGATCAACGACCTGCTGCCCAACGGCTCGCCCTGGTACCTGGCGTCGGCTGATTTTATTTCGGCCTCGCCCCGGACGGTGATCTTTTTCCGCTTCCGGCCCAATGGCTCGTTTTGGGACCTCGGCATCGACAACGTGCGGGTGGGGTATTCCAATGCCTTTGGTTTTGTCGACGGCACGGTGTACCAGGACCTCGACGGCAATTGCCAGCGCGACCCAGGCGAGCCGCCGCTGGCGGAAAAGGTGCTGAAATTCACGCCCGGCGACCGCTACGCCCTCACGGATACCAGCGGCCGTTACCAGATCCTGTTGCCGCAAGGCGAAACCAGCGCGACGATCCAACTCCCGCCCCACCACGACCTGCCTTGTGGAAATCCGGTGGTCAATGGCATACCCGTATCGCCGCTGGCTGCCCAAACCGTCGATTTTGGCCTGCACCCCATCCCCGGCATCCGCGACCTGGAAGTGCTGCTGACGCCGGCCACGGCCACGCGCCTGGGCTTTCCGGCCAGTTACATGGCTACGGTGCGCAACCTGGGTACGGCGCCGGCGAGCGGGGTATTGTTCAGCCTTGATTTTCCGGCCGATTCCTTGTTTTTTACCCAAAGCGAGCCGCCGGGCAGCCTCAGCAACGGGCATTTTGAAACGAGCCTGCCCGATTTGCCGCCGGGTCAGTCGGCAGTGGTCAACCTGCAATTCGCAGTGCCGGCGGATGTTAGTCTGTTGGGCAAAACCATTGCCTTGCGCGCTGCCGCCACGCACAGCGGCCCGGAAGCCACACCGGCCAACAACCAACAGGTGTTGTATTCCGTGCTGACAGCCGCCTACGACCCCAACGACAAACTGTTGCTCGGCCCGCGGCCCAACGGCGCCGGCACTGTTTTGCCGGGCACGTACACCTTTGACTACACCATCCGGTTTCAAAACACGGGCAACGACACTGCATTTACGGTAGAAATTCGCGACAGTTTCGACCTCGACCTGGAGCCGCTCAGTTTCCGAACGGTGGCAACCAGCCACCCGGCCAGGTGCAGCATGAGTCCGCAGGGCCACCTGAGTTGGCGTTTTGACAATATTTTACTGCCCGACAGCAGCAGCAACGGGCCGGCCTCGCAGGGCTTTGTCCGGTTTCAAATCCGCAGCAAGGCTTTGCTGGCCGGCGATACTGTGGCCAACCGGGCGGGGATTTATTTCGATTTCAACCCGCCGGTGCTGACCAATACGATCGAAGTGCCGGTGGCGCTGGCCTCCGGCACACAGCCGGCGTACCTGGACCTTGGCGACTGGCAGGTATTTCCCAACCCTGTGGCCGCCGATCGGGTGGCGATACGGCTCGCGGCCCGGCAGCCCGGGCGGTACCACTTGTATCGAACGGATGTGTTGGGGCGCCAGACCCATCTCGGCGATTGGACCTTGGGGCCGGAACCCCGACGGCTGGAGATGGACGTGGCAGACTGGCCCAACGGCGTGTACCACTTGCACTGGGGCAATGGCTTGCAGCAGAGCAGGGCACAGCGGGTGGTGGTGGCGCGGCCGTAGCTATTCTATTAATGTGAGTATTGGATAAGAATAGTTATACGCTTTTCATTGGTCTTTGTTACTTTTTTGTCTTGACACAAAAAAGTAACCAAAAAAAGTCAAGGCTGTATTCAAATCCTGCGATTTTGTTTGTCCTTTCCGGCGGGTTCGCGCCCAAACTCGGTCCTCCTTCGTCGGACCTCAAACAAGGGCGCTCTCAACCGCCTCCAAAGACACAAAATCGGGATTTGAATAAGGCCGGGGCTTGCAATTATTATTTAAATTATTGTTTTTCAGGCAGTTGAAATCTATAGAGATGGCCGTTTTATCCAAAACTCACGTTGTATTAAAAAAACAAATGCCGGACCCCCGGCGCCCTAACTCATATGCGCAATGCGTTTTTTGAACATGAAAAATGGGTGGGGCTGGATTACAGCCTGCACCCGCTGGAGCCGGGCGAGTACGAGCAGTGTAGTTTCTCGGGGTGCACGTTTTTGCAGGCCGATTTGTCGGGCATTCTGTTTACCGGCTGCGATTTTGCGGACTGTGATTTGAGCATGGCCAAACTGAGCGGCACGGCGTTTCGGGAGGTGTCGTTTCGCAACTCCAAACTCCTGGGGCTGCGTTTTGACGAGTGCCACCCGTTCTCGTTTGCCGTATCGTTTGACCACTGTCTGCTCCAGTTTTCTTCTTTTTTTCGGGTAAAACTGCCGAAAACCCGGTTCCGGGAATGCAACCTGGAAGAGGTGGAGTTTGTGGAAGCCGACCTGGGCCAGGCCGTTTTTGACCACTGCGACTTGCGGGGCGCTCTGTTTGAGCAAACCAACCTGGAGGGCGCCGATTTTCGGACGGCGGATCATTTTTCCATTGATCCGGAAAACAACCGGATACAAAAAGCGCGTTTTTTGCGGCACAATATTGCCGGACTGCTGGACAAGTACAAGATCGTGCTGGAATAAAACGGTGGCGAGATCGCCGGGCGTTTGCCGGCAGTGGAGGCGAAACATAGGTATGAAACAACTGATATTTTTTATTCTGATCCTGCCGTTTGGCGCCTTGGCACAAACCGAAGTACCCATATTCCACGATGCGCCGGTGGAGGAAGTAGCCACGGAGGAGGCGTTTAGCCGAAGCATACCAGCCCATCTCAAAACCGGCAAACCACAATACTACTCGGCCAATCACCTGGCGGGTTATATCCTGAACGACAGCATCCTGATCCCTTTAAAATACGACCAACTCGACACCCGGTATTCCGACTGTATGATTGGCCGGGAGCCGAAAAAACTGTTTGGGGCGATCAATAAAAAAGGTGAAACGGTGATTCCGTTTGAATTTGTCACCCTGGGTCAGCATCTGCCGGGGGTGCTCTTCGGGTGGAAAAAAGACGCCGGCTACGGCCTGATGACCTGTTCGGGCAAGGTGCTCGTGCCGTTTGAATACAAGCAGGGATTTGTCGGTGCCGACTCTGTTTTTGTGTTCGTATCGCCGGGCAAACAATTGATTGCCAAAGTCCTGGATAGCGAAAGCCTGAAGGTATTGGTGGAAGCGGCGTTTGAAGAAATCTCGGTGGAACCCACGGGCAGGCGTCCGTTTTTTGCTGCCAAACAGCAAGGCTTTTGGGGCATCGTGGATTATCAACAGCGCAACATGGTGCCTTTTGAGTACGAACGTTTTGGCAAAGGTTTTGACCGGCAACTGGTGGCCGTCAAGGGCGGCAAAATGGGTGTGGTGGATCTTGCGGGCAAGGTACAGGTGCCTTTTGAGTACGAAACAATCCGTGAGCGGTTGAAAAACGGGCTCTTTCTTTTCGGCACAACGGTGGCCCCCGGCCGACAAGGCTGGGGCTTGGTCGATTCGACCGGCCGCGTTGTGGCCCCTGCCGGGTCCGAGCAGATCGAGCAGTTTTACAATTGCGACCTGATAAAAGTAAAAAAAGACGGCAAATGGGGGATCCTGGACCCCAGCGGCACCCTGCGCGCGCCCCACCTTTTCAGCACGGTGTCGGTCTGGAAACACAATGTGGCTGCTCAGAAAGCCGACCCAATTGGCAAAATCCGGATCAGCAAAGAGGAGCAATACGGCATTTATTTTGTCCACCGATACACCGAAAACGGGAAAATAGGCTTGTGGCAGATCGACAAGGGTGAAATCATAGCGCCGGCATACGATTACTTCGATATTCTGTATCCGGAAGGGCCTATTGGGGTGACGCTGAACGACAAACGGGGGCTTTTTTCTGTGCAGGGCAAACAACTGACGGGTTTTGAATACGATGCCCTCGGCTTGTCGCCGGCGCACCCGGCCTATGTGTCGGCGTCCATCCAGGGCAAACGGACCCTGCTCAGCAGCAGTACCGGCAAGCCGATCCAGGAGGAATATTACGACGATTGGTATTATTTCACGATGTACGATTTGGACGGCTATTTTTCTACCAAAATCGGCGACTTCACCGCCCTGCACGCCCCCGACGGCCGCCGCCTGACCCCGCACAAATACAAGGGCAGTATGACGCCCTGCGGCCCTTTGCCTGAAGTGGAGGCTCAGTTGCCCAAGGGCCGCAAGATCGTGGCCTGCGCCAGGGCGGACGGTGAGCTCCGTTTCCGTTTTTTCGCTCTGGATAATACCGGTGCGGAGTATGAATACACACTGAAGTAATCGCTCTTTTGTATGCAAAACCTGCTTTTTACTGCATTATTCCTCGCTGCCGGCGCCCTGCACAGCAGCGCCCAAGCCCTGATTCCCTATTACGGTAGCACGAGCCCCAGCGGGAAAGCCCGGTATGGGTATGCCACCGAAGAGGGCAAAGTGCTGATCGAGCCCAGGTACCAGGGCATCCATGAGATCATGCCTGCTGCCAAAATTTTTACCGTCCTGAACAACCCGGATGTGGAGCGGGCGCTGCTGCAACCCGGCGAACCGCCGCTGACAGCCGGTAAGGCTGTTTTGCTGTTGCGCAGCGGCCTCCGAATGGCTGTCGATAACCCTAAGGACGTGGTGGTAGGCGTGCAGGACTACAACGTGTATGGGAAAAAACTGGACAGCATCGGGCACCTGATCGGTTTGCCCAAAGGCAGGGATTTCATGTTGTACGACCTGCGGAAAAACACAGGAAAAACGTACCTCCACCTGGTCAGAAATAATTCAAGAGATTGGTTCACCAATTATTACTCGCCTGAACGGGAGTATCTGGGGCCGTTTCGGTTTACGCATGGCGCGATGGAGGTCTGGAAAACGCCGGGTACCATGAATTTTGTGGACACCGATCTGAAAGAAATTTTCCCCCGCGATTTTGCAGCCGGCCGCGTGGCAGACGCCGGGCATTTTATCCTGGCCGAAGCGCCAAATCAATATGCGATCGGCGACCGCAGCGGCAAATTGCGCACGCCCTTTGTCTGGACCGACATACAACCCAGCGGGCGCGCAGGTTTTTTTATGGTGACCGGCCCCCGGTACAACCACGGCAAATCCGGCATCGCCGGCCTGATCGATGCCGACGGCAACATTATACTGGATACGGTGTACCGGAACATCACGCCGTTTGGCGGCGATTTGTTGATTGTTGAAAAAGACCAGCGGTTTGGGCTCATGGACTATAGCGGAAAAATCGTCCGGCCCATCACCGCACAAAGTATCCAGCCAGTGACGGGCAAACGCTGGTTGTTGGTCAATGAATACGGCCCCGGCGGCAGCCATCCCCGCTCCAACCTGCTGGACGCCGGCGGCAAGCCGATGTTGCCGGAAACAGTACAGGGTATCGGTGTTCCGGCGACCATACCCATCCCGCATTTTTTGGTACAATTTTCCGGGTATTGGGCTTTTTACGACCTGGAGTTGAACGAAATTGCCCGTTTTACGGGCATCGACAATGGCAAGATCGTAGAAACCGACCCCTTTGTATTTCAAATCAGTACCCTTGTGGAAGGCAAATACCAGTATGGCTTGTTTGACCGCGACGGTCATAGCTTGCACCCGACTGGTTTTGACGAAATCATGCGCCTGGTGCCGCATTATTTCCGGGTAAAAAAAGACACGCTGTTCGGGGTGATCAACAGCAAAGGAGAAACGCTGGTGCCGGTTCAATTCCTGTCGATCAAAGCAGAAGTGTTTCGTAACGATACGTTGTTTTGGGGCGAACAAGCCAACGGACGCTGGATGGCTTACAACCGCAAGGGCGAAAAAGTGCCCGAATCCGGCCGGCTCGAACCGAGCGTTTTCCTTGATCCAGTCATCGGCATCAAGCGGATCTCCGGGAACGGGCCGGTCAAGGCTATTCTTTCCGACGGCACACGGATCACGATGCCCGACTCGCTGAAGGAATGGCAATTGTTGCGGCAGCTGCACACTCCGAAGGGCGGCCTGGTTGTTTTTAGCCGGTCGAAGAGTAATAAAAAAGAGACCCTGGTTTTCGACGACCGCATGCGCCCGCTCGTGCCGCCGGGCTTTGTAGCCGTGTCGGAAGATACGGAAATGGGCCTGGTTACGGTGATGCGCATCAAAGTCAAACACAAACCGGCAACACCCAAGCCACCGGCCGAACCCCCAAGTACGACCCCAAAACAAGAGGTCGTTGTAGGGGGTGAAATACAGGAATACGGGCCGAAAACTCTGGAGTACGACGCCTGTGGCGTGCTTTCGGCCGACGGAACCTGGGCGATGCCACCCAAAACAGGGGTGCTTTACCGGCCGCTTTCGCCCTACCTGGTGCTGGAACTGCCAGCGGGCGTGGTGTATAAAGCCGGAAAGGTGGCAGAGCAGCCGCTCCGGGTGCACCGCGTCAACCAGCCGCCGCAAGCGGCCTTTGAGGTCGATTTTATCCGCGACAAAGGTTTTGAAAAAGGCCTGACAACCATGCAGATGGGGCGGGTATTTCCCAAAGTGCGCGACCGCGTGTTGTCTGCTTATTTCGACGAAAAGGGCAACCAACTTACTCCTTTTGGCCTGTTGCAAGGGCATGCGCAGTTGCAATCGCGCAACCTGATTACCCTGGTAAATCCGGATGACCCCAAGGAGTATGTGCAGTTGGTGGTGAATGAAAAAGGAGAGACCCTTTTTGATTTAAAAAACCTTGCCTGCGGCAAACTGCCCCAGGAGAAAAAACTGGATTATTTCGTAGTGAACGAGCGGCTTTCTAAAAAGGAAACCGAAAAACTGCTTGCCATGAGCCTTCAGGAAATCACCGAAATGGCCGGAAAACTGCGCACTCCGCAGGGGATCATGGACTCTGCCGGCCGCCTGGTGCTGCCCATGCGGTACCTCAATGTTCAGATTATCGCAGCGGATCGGCTGTTTGGTGCCCGCGACACCAACGGCGTAGCCCTGCTGTACAATTGGCAGGGCGAATTGCTGCACCGTTTTCCCAAACACCCCGGACAAGTCTACCAGAACGAGCAGGCCCTGAGCAGCATGTCGCTTGCAGAAGGCAATATCGTCTTGACGGATGGTCGCAGCAGTGTGCTGGTGTCTGCCGACAACCGGGTGCTCCGGGCATTTGAGGAGCCCTATACCGGGCGAAGTGATTTGGACAAGCGAGTTTTTCAGGTGAAAAATAAAGAAGAACATTTGATCTGGGTGCGCTCGAAAGACGGGTATATGTTCCGGCGGTAAGCGTAATTTTTTTTCATTTTAAAACTACAGGTTATACGTTATAACCTGCCGCTGATATTCTGGTGGTGCAGTAAAGCCAGTTTGGCTCCTGCACCCTCGTTTCGTGCGGTTACCATGGCAACGTACTGCTCCGTAAGGGTGGTATATTTGCCAGGGTACCAGCACCTGAATTGTTTTGACGCACGCCTTTCCCGTTTCCAGTTCCATTCTGTCGGCCGTCGCGCTGGCCCAATACCTGCAAGAGCAGTACCCGTTTGGCCGGTCGGTCGAGGGGCGTTTGCTCCGTTCCGGGATCAACGACAGCTACCTGATTCAGGACGGGCAGGCTAAATACGTGTTTCGGGTGTACAGTTTGCATTGGCGTACGCGCCTGGAGATTCAGGAAGAAATGCGCTTGCTCCGGTGTTTGCAGGAGGCCGGTTTGTCGGTGTCGTATCCTGTTCCGGATAAGTACCAGGCCCTGATTCAGACACTACTGGCGCCGGAAGGAGAGCGTTACGGCGTACTTTTTTCGTTTGCCGAAGGCGAAAAATTGCACAATTACCCGGCAGCCGTGCACCACACTATTGGCCAACTCATGGCCCGTATGCACCAGATCACGGAAGGTATGCTGCTGGAACGCGTTACTTACACCCCGGAGCTTTTGCTGGTACAATCGCTGGAACGGGTGGCGGCTTTTCTGTCGGCGGATTCCGAAGAAATGCAGTACCTGAAGGCCTTGCAAGGGCACTTGCTGCGCCTGCTCGGCGGCCTGGACCTGGCCACCCTCCGCGTGGGCGCCGTACACCTAGATATTTGGTTTGACAACCTCAACGTATGCCCGGATGGATCTGTGACGCTGTTTGATTTTGATTTTTGCGGCAACGGCTGGCTCGCCCTGGACATCGGCTACTACATGCTGCAACTCTACCAAACCGAACGCGAAGAACCAGCGTGTTCGACCAAACTGGCCGCGTTTTTTGGCGGGTACGAAAGCATCTGCCCGATCAGCAGCGAGGAGCGGGAATTGTTGCCCGCCCTTGGGTTGTGTCTGTATTTTTTCTACCTTGGCATACAATGCCAGCGTTTCGACAATTGGTCCAACAGTTTCCTGAGCGAAAGTTATTTGAAACGCTTTGTGCAGGCGCTGGTAAAACGCTATGCTGGCATACACGGCATCGAGGCTGCTGCGGAACAATGAGAGCGTCCGGGAAAGCCAATAAAAATGATAAATCATGAACACCAACGATTGCCCACCCTGGCTCTGTAACCAATGGAATGTGCCGCACGACTATGCCTATGTGCTGTTTTTTTTACTCCTGGTAGCGCCCTATATATGGCTATGGCGCCGGGTATACCGGCAACACCGGGAAAGCCTCAGCAGCAGTTCGGACTATTGGATGGTGTTTTTTATGACACAGGTATCTCTGTTTGGGTACGTGCTGTTGTTGTCGGCCGTCGGCCGGGGTA
>JADLDL010000069.1 GCA_020846655.1 Saprospiraceae bacterium
AACTACGACTACCACCTGGCCGCTGGCAGCCCCTGCATCGACCAAGGCGTTGCTGCTGGCGCTCCCACCACCGACATCGAAGGTGTAGCTCGCAATGGCAAACCCGACATGGGCGCATACGAAGTAGCCTCGGTTGGCACACACCAGCCCGGCGCCAAAGCCCTCGAGCTCCGCCTGGTACCGAACCCGACGGTAGAGCGCAGCTTCCTGCAAATCGAAAACGACTGGAGCGGCGAAGTAAACGTTCGGGTATACAGCCAAGCCGGCGCCCTGGTGCGCGACTTTACGTTCCTGAAATCGCCGGGCGCCTGGTCGCAGTCGATCGACGTGCGCAACCTGCCCGTGGGCATCTACCTGGTGCGCGCACAAGCCAGCACCCAGGTGTACGAAGGCCAGATCGTGAAGCAATAAGATTACCCGGCGGCAGTGTTCTGCTGCCCTGAAATAAAAGAGGCCGTCGCACAAGTACTTGCTATGCGACGGCCTCTTTGTTTGTTCTATGGCGAGGCGGCGAGGGTGTTTTCTTCAGTCGGTATGGTCAGCGACGATCACCCATTTGCCTTTGATCTTTTTCCAGAGCAGGGTAAAATAGCCGTTCAGGTCGCCGTTTTTGCGGGCCAGCCGCCATTTTCCAATGACAAAGGCGCTTTTGAACGAAAGTTTGTCGACCACCAGGATCGTGAATTTCAGTTTGCCCATGGCATCGCGGTCAGGATAGCCTTTGCGGTAGTTTTCGAGCGCCTGTTTCCACCCATAAGTAAGGCCATGCGAACCAATGAAGCGCAGGCTGTCCGATTCCCAGTAGCCGTTCATAAAGCCTTGGAGGTCGCCTTTGTTCCAGGCGACTTCCTGGGCATCCATGATTTCCCGAATGACGAGTTCGACGCGTTCGGGTTTTTGCGTTTTATCAACCCGGGACACTTTTTTACCTTTTTGGGCGAAGCCCGAAAACGTCAAAAGCAAACATGCCAGTACTGTGAATAGCCTCATTGGAAACAAATTTACGATCAGACAAAAAGTAATGGATATTAGTGCTGCACCACCAATTTTCCCTGCCAAATAGCGCCTTTGGCCTTGAATTGCACAAAATACAACCCATTTTCCAGACCGGAAACATCCCATTGCTGTTCGCCGGCCGGCAACTGTTTCGATTGGATCAGTCGCCCGCTGATGGCATACACCCGCAGTTCGCCGGCGCTGGCCAGGTACGGTAGTTGCACGAATTGGTTGGCTGGGTTAGGGCTCAGGGCCAGGGTTTGGATGAGCGGCTCGTCGGTATCTACAAAGCCGGATATTTGTTGGTAGCCGGCAAAAAAGAGCAGCGTATTGGTCAGGGCAGGCGTCACGCAGCCGCCATGGTCTGCATTGGTGTTGACGTCTTGTGCCACGAGGCTGCTTGCTCCGCGGGCCGTCATGCTGTCGCGGGCCAACAGGCTGTTCAGGTACGGCACCTGGTCGTCGGCTTTGCAGTAGAAAATCCGCGTCGGTGCTTTGGGGGCCCAGGCATATACGTTGTTGTCGCGCAGGGCAATGTTGAAAGGGTGTTGCGGGTCGTTGAGCACCGCCTGCACTACCGAATCCTGGAGCATGCGCAGCGGGCGCGAGTCGCCTACGTTGGTAACGAGCAGGCTGATCAATTCGCTGTTCAGTTGGCCCAGGGCGAGGTTTCCTTTGTAAAAAGCGTCGATTTTGGCGGCATAGGGGGCTTTGAAAATGTCGGACACCTGGTTGAACAAATTGCCGTAGGCGGTTTGATACGACAAAATGGTGTTGGGCAAATACCCCGGGAAATAATCTACGCTGTCGGACAGAATCAGCCCGCGCATGACCTCGCCAATGCTGTAGGGCCCCGACAAATGCGCGGCCGCCGTAGCGCTAAACTCGGCCGCCAGGTCGCTTTCCACGGCGCGGTGCAGGGCCATGGAGGCATGGCCGCCCTGCGAATAGCCAGTCATGAACAACTGGTTGTTGGTATGTACGCCGTACTGGCTGTTGAACGCCGGCAGGGCCCGCAACATGTCGAGCGCCACTGAGGCTTCGCTGGCTGCGTGCACGTAAGGGTGAAACCCATCGGAGATGCCGAGGCCCAGGTAATCGGGCAGGAGGGACACATAGCCCAGTCCGGCAAACAGCAGGCCGATGGAGCCTTCGCCATTTTGCAGGACGTTGTAGGAGGGCACGTCCAGTTTTGAACTGGAGGTGCCGTGCTGGTACACCAGCCGGGGAAACACCTTGTCGGGGTCGTTGGGCACCGCTACCAATCCGGAAACGGTATCCAGCGCGCCGTGTACGTCGAGGCTGGTGTAGGTGATGCGGTAGAATTTGGCGCCGTACTGAATAAAGGGCAAACCAGACTGCGTGGTGAGCTGGGCTTTGGTTCGGGTGCCCAACAAGGTTGTGGAGATTAAGGTTTGGGTGCTGGCGGCAAAGCAGGCCAGGAGGAGCGACAAGACAAGGTAGGACCGTAATTTCATGCAGCGTGTATTTTTTGTGTGGCCAAAAATAGAAAAACGCTCCTTACCTTTTTCATACCTTTGCCCTCCGAAATGAAAAAACGAACCCGACGTACTTCAGTTCGGATATGCTGGACACCGGTACCACCACCGGTCTCCAGCATTTTTTTAATCCACACCATTGCCTGACGACCATCGATCATTGTCCACTGTATGCCAAGAGATACTTCTATCCAATCCGTCCTGATCATCGGCTCCGGCCCCATCATCATCGGTCAGGCCTGCGAATTCGACTATTCCGGCTCCCAAGCCAGCCGCTCGCTGCGCGAGGAGGGCATTCAGGTCGCCCTCATCAACTCCAACCCGGCCACCATCATGACCGATCCGGTGACGGCCGATTTTATCTACCTGCGCCCGCTCACGCCCGAAAGCATCGAGCAGATCCTGCAGGAGCACCAGGAAGGTTTTGAATTGCCCAACATCGACGCCGTGTTGCCCACCATGGGCGGCCAAACGGCCCTGAACCTGGCGATCGAGTGCGAGAAACTCGGTATCTGGGAAAAATACGGCGTTCGCATGATCGGCGTGGATACCGCCGCCATCGAAACCACCGAGAACCGCGAGGCCTTCAAAAAAATGGTACAGGGCCTGGGCCTGTCCGTTGCGCCCTCGTTTATCGCCAACTCCTACCTCGAAGGCAAAGAAGCCGCGCAAAAAATCGGCTTTCCGCTCGTCATTCGCCCCTCCTACACCCTCGGCGGTACCGGCGGCGGCTTTGTAATGAAGGAAGAAGAATTTGACGAGGCCCTCAAACGCGGCCTCGCCGCCTCGCCCACCCACGAAGTGCTCGTGGAAAAAGCCGTGCTGGGTTGGAAAGAATTTGAACTTGAACTCCTGCGCGACGCCAACGACAACGTCGTCATCATCTGCACGGTCGAAAACCTCGACCCCATGGGCATCCATACCGGCGACTCGATCACCGTGGCGCCGGCCATGACGCTCTCCGATACCGGCTACCAGCGCATGCGCAACGAGGCCATCACCATGATGCGCGCCCTCGGCAATTTTGCCGGCGGCTGCAACGTCCAATTTGCCCAAAACCCCGAAACCGAAGACCTGATCGCGGTGGAAATCAACCCTCGCGTGTCGCGCTCCTCGGCCCTCGCCTCCAAGGCCACCGGCTACCCGATTGCAAAAATCGCCGCCAAACTGGCTATTGGTTACCACCTCGACGAACTGAAAAACCAGATCACCAAAACCACCAGCGCCTATTTTGAACCGACGCTGGACTATGTGATCGTAAAAATGCCCCGCTGGAATTTTGACAAATTCCAGGGCTCCGACCACCGCCTGGGCCTCCAGATGAAATCCGTAGGCGAGGTGATGGCCATCGGGCGCTCGTTTACCGAAGCCCTGCAAAAAGCCTGTCAGAGCCAGGAAAACAACCGCACCGGCCTGGGCGCCGATAAAAAAGAGTGGCTCAAAACTGAGGACATCATGGAGCGCCTCGAAAAAGTGTCGGACGACCGGATTTACCGCGTGAAAGACGCCCTGCGCCTCGGCATCCCGTCCAAAACCGTGCAGAAATTTACGGGTATCGATTCCTGGTTTATCGGCCAGATCAAAAATCTGGTCAAGATGGAGGAAAAACTCCTGCGCTTCAACGTGCCCGACGATATCCCGACGGACTTTTTCATTGAACTCAAGAAAAACGGCTACTCCGACGCCCAAATCGCCTGGCTGCTCCGGGTGGAAGAAAAATTTGTGACCGCCGAGCGCAAAAAACGGAACATCCGCCGGGTGTTTAAAATGGTGGATACCTGCGCCGCCGAATTCGAAAGCACAACCAATTATTTCTACTCCACCTTCGATGTGCGCAACGAAAGCATCGTGTCGGACAAGAAAAAGGTGATCGTGCTGGGCTCCGGTCCCAACCGCATCGGTCAGGGCATCGAATTCGACTATTGCTGCGTGCATGGCATGCTGGCCATCCGCGAAGTGGGCTATGAGGCCATCATGGTCAATTGTAACCCCGAAACGGTGAGCACCGATTTCGATATTTCAGACAAACTATACTTCGAACCCGTGTACTGGGAGCACCTCGAAGAAATCCTGGAACACGAGCGGCCCGAAGGTGTCATCGTGCAACTGGGCGGGCAAACGGCCCTCAAACTCGCCGAGGATTTGCACAAAAAAGGCTGGAACATCATCGGCACCTCCTACAACGACATGGACATCGCCGAAGACCGGGGCCGGTTTTCCGACTTGCTGAAGGAACTCGACATCCCTTACCCACAATACGGTGTGGCCAACGATGTGGATGCCGCGCTCGACATCGCCAAACGTATCCCGTACCCGCTGCTCGTGCGGCCCTCCTATGTGTTGGGCGGCCAGCGCATGAAAATTGTGATCAACGACAACGAGCTCGAGCGCCAGGTGCTCAGTATTTTCAAACACCTGCCCGACAACCGGGTACTGATCGACCAGTTCCTCGAACGCGCCAAAGAGGCCGAAGTCGACGCGATTTTTGACGGCGAAGATTTCCACATCATGGGCCTGATGGAGCACATCGAGCCTGCCGGTATCCACTCGGGCGACTCCTCGGCCGTGCTGCCACATTACAGCCTCGGCCCCATCGTGGTGCAAACCATGGCCGAGTACGCCGAACGCATCGCTCGCGCCCTCAATATCAAGGGCCTCATCAACATCCAGTTTGCGATCAAGGACGACAAGGTGTACGTCATCGAGGCCAACCCGCGGGCCTCGCGCACCACGCCGTTTATCGCCAAAGCCTACGGCGTGCCCTACCTCAACATTGCCACCAAGGTGATGCTCGGTACGCACAAACTCAAGGATTTCGACATCGTACACAAGCTGGAGGGCTACGCGATCAAGATTCCCGTGTTTTCGTTTGAAAAATTCCCCAACGTAGACAAGCGTCTGGGGCCGGAGATGAAGTCGACCGGCGAAGCCATTTATTTTATCAAGGACCTGAAAGACCCGTATTTCCGGGAGTTGGACCGGAACCGGAGCATGTATTTGTATAATTGAGGAAAAAGAGATAGTTTCGTGAGTAAATACCGGTTCAGATGACTGAAAATACTATATATATGGGGGTGAATGCGCCAAAAATTCACCAGCGCATTATCGGCAAACTGATGATGCGACTAGGTATATTGTACCATATCGAGAAACAGATTCCGTATGAACCGTTTCCAGAAACGATGATCGATGAAGGTCAAACCAGCCCCACGCCGGATATTTTGCTGTTTGACAATGTCCGCAAGCAGAACCAGGTGATTATCGAGGTCAGTGGCAATACCGGCGCTCGGCGTGATTTTGAAAAGGTAAAACAATTGGTGCAAGAATATACCGTGCCGGAAGGCTTCGTATACAACTACGATACGGGCGCCTGGTTGAAATACCGGCTACACCAGGGCGAAGACAGCGAAACGCCTTCGTTCAGTGATTTGATTGGACTGGATTTAGCGGATCTACTCCGCTAAACGGCTTATTTTTTGTTTTTAATTGAAAATCAATAAAATATGAGCCGGCTGATCCAAAACCTGCATATCCAGAATTTTAAATCCATTCGCGACCTGACACTGGACTGCGACCGGATTAATATTTTCATTGGCAAACCCAATGCAGGCAAGTCGAATATTTTGGAGGCGATTTCGCTGCTGGGGGCAGGGTATTCGCAAGGGCGGTTTATGGAGGGGTTTATTCGGTATAATTCAATGGTCCATTTGTTTCGTAATTTTAATGTTGAATTACCAGTTGAAATTGAATCTGATAACGTATTTGCTCAATTAAGGAAAACAAATTGGGGGGCAATTGATTTTAAGTTTTCGCTTTCTCCACGGCCCCTACAGGATGCTGAAATTGGCCGATTTTTTAGGGCTTCTGCAATAGATATTGGGTTGTCAGCCACAGGCTCTTATTTGGAGCGAAGTTCAAATGATGAAAACCCAAACCCAGGCCCTATAAAAAAGTATGACTTTCAGCCTATAAAAGACTATCAAGAAAGAGGTTTGTTTCTGTATCCTCCACATGGCGATAATTTTTATCTGATTGCCAGAAGCAACCCAGAGTTGCGCGCTGAAATTCAAAGGTTCTTAAAACCAAACGGTCTGGAGTTTTTATTCAACCTTGAAAACGACAGTATGGCAGTCGTGCAACGGACGGACGAGTCATTGTATAGTTTTCCACTCCACCTCGTTCCCGATACTTTCCAGCGTTACATTTTCCACCTGGCAGCGATTCTTTCCAATCAGGATTCGGTCCTGCTTTTTGAAGAGCCGGAGTCGCACTCCTAT
>JADLDL010000070.1 GCA_020846655.1 Saprospiraceae bacterium
CCAGGCCGCTTTGCAGTGCGATACGAGCCAGCCGTACCTCTTCATTTTGCAAATACGCTTGTGCCAGTGCGATATAATATTCGATCTGCTTCGGGAAAGCCAGTATCAATTCTTCAAAATACCGGATCGCTACCGGGTTGTTGCCTTGCCAGAGGTACACATATGCCAGTCCTTTTTTGGCCTCCCAACTGTCGGGCTGTATTCTTTCCAGCACTTGAAAGGGCGACTTGGCGGCAGCATACTCGCCGGCCCATGCCAGGTTGTATCCTTTTCCGATCAGGGCATCGGGCAAGTTGGGCGACAGGGCCAGCGCCCGGTCGAAGGTCTTTTTGGCTTTGTCATATTGACCGCCCCAGGAGTAATTGTAAGCGGCGCCCAGCCACAACTGCGGGTTGTTGGGGTCCTGTTCGAGCAACTGCTTGTACATCTTTTCTGCTTCGGGCCGGCGACCGCTGGTAGCAAGTTGTCTGGCTTCATCGAGGCTTTGTGCAAATACTGCCGGAAAGGCGCACAGCAACAAAAAGGCGGAAGTGAGGATACGTTTCATGTTCTATTATTTTTTGTTCGACAAATGGGAAGTAAGCGTTTGTTTCATCCGGAAACAGTTGGCTTGACCGGTTAACTGACCACAAGATTGGGGTGTGCCGCTTAGCCCTGCAACTGAAATACCCCGAGGCAAATGTTTAAAAGCCCCAACAGGCAAATGACGGTGCTGAACCGGAAAGGACCTGTAGCCTGTAAAATGGATCGACAGCGCATCGCTCCGCTTGTTTTAACAAAATTTGAACCTCAGTTCTGCACCGGAATTCCGACCTTTACGCTGCACCAGCGGTCCACCAAAGGCCCTGCTGTTACAAAAACCGGTTACACACACTACTCAAAATCATCACCTTGCTTATGAAATTTCTCCTCCCGCTGACCGTCCTCCTTGCGCTTGCGTCAGCATCGTTTGCGCAAAATGCAAAAAAGACCCCTCCCCTTAAAGGCGCCGGCTATGAGCCCTGGCAAGTACAAATAAGGCGCCCCAACGGGATTTCCGTGCCCGCCGCCCAACCTGCTTTCCAACAACTGGGCGGCATACAGCGCCAGCCGCTGCCACCGCTGCAACCCACCGCAGGCAACCCCGCCGGCGTAAAAATCATACGCGGCGAAAACGGTCTGCCCATTGCTTTCAGGGGAAAAACTGCCGCATCCGGCAGCAGTTCCGATACACAGGATATGGGCGAACGCGCACAGCAATACCTGGCCAGCCTGCAACCAGCAAGCATCAGCGAGCCACTTGCCGAATTTGTCGTGACCAAAATCAAAACCGACGCACAGGGCAATACGCACGTTCGGATGAATCAGGTGTTTCGCGGCGTACCGGTTTACGGCGCCGAAATCATAACACACGCCAAAAATGGCGTATTCGAAATGCTCAACGGCCGCTATTACCCGACGCCTGAAATGAGCGTCGTTGCACCGGCACTGGACGCTGCCCGCGCTACGGAACTGGTAAACTCAGCCATCGGTACCGACCGGGTAAAAAATACCTGGACCCCGGAAGAATTGCACATTATTGGTGGTCAGCCATTTACCACCGAATTAACGGTGTACCACCCCGGCCGCAAACTGAATGCAGAACGCCTGGCCTGGCACATCGTAGCGCACCCCAACCTCATGGCCAGGGAAGTCTATTTCATAGATGCCCAAACCGGCGAAATTCTGCACCAGTACAACCATACCTGCAACCTGGTTGGACACCGGCACGAACACGGACAAGCGGCGGACAACGACATCGCGCCGGAAAACACCCGTTCTCCAACGCTGGTGGACGGCCCCGTTACCGCTTCGGGCCTCGACCTGCTGAATATCAACCGCAGTTTCGGCGCCTGGCAGGTGGGCAGCCAGTTTGTGCTCGAAGACGCCAGCAAACCCATGTTCAGCAGCAATGCATCCTCCATGCCCAACGAACCTGTGGGCGCTATTGTGACACTGGATGCAGTGGGAACTTCTCCTGAAAACCAATCGAGTTTTGACTACAACTTCGTAATATCCAACTCTACCACTTTCAATAACACCACCGCCGTAAGCGGTCACTGGAACAGCATCAAAAGTTACGACTACTTCAAAAACACATTCAACCGCAATTCCATCGACGGCACAGGCGGCAATATCATTGCTTTTGTAAACGTAGCGGAAGGCAACGGCGCCTCCATGGAAAATGCATTCTGGAACGGCGCTGCCATGTGGTACGGCAACGGCGGGTCCCTTTTTAAAAAACTGGCCCGCGGCCTCGATGTGGGCGGCCACGAAATGACCCACGGCGTAGTGGAAAAAACAGCCAACCTGGAATACCAGGATGAAAGCGGTGCATTGAACGAATCCTTTGCCGACGTTTTTGGCGCCATGATCGACCGCGACGACTGGAAAATAGGGGAGGACGTGATGCAAAGCGGGGTAAATCCGAACAATGCCCTGCGCGACCTGCAGGACCCGCACAACGGCGTTTCGTCCAACAGCCCCTGGTGGCAGCCCAAACACACCAACGAACAATTTGCCGGAAGTGCCGACAACGGCGGCGTACACATCAACAGTGGTATTCCGAACCATGCCTTTTACCTTTTTGCCAACAATGCCAGTGTAGGTAAAGAAAAAGCCGAACAGGTATACTACAAAGCACTTGATGACTACCTGGTGAAATCCAGCCAGTTTGTCGATCTGCGCATCGCCGTGGAACAGGCTGCTACTGACCTGTATGGAAATGCCGTTTCCAATGCCGCTTCTGCCGCATTTGCAGCAGTGGGTATCGGCGACAACGGCGGACAGCCCAGCGGTAATTACCTCGGTCAACTGTCGCCCAATCCGGGTGACGACCTCATTCTTTGTGTTTCCAATAACAACCAGAACCTGGATATTGCACTGACTGACGGTACTGTGCTGGGCTCCATTTATACGGATGGCCTGCGCAATCGCCCAAGCATTTCGGACGACGGCTCACAAGTGGCTTTTGTAAATGCCGATGGACATATCATCCTGATCGACCTCGTATACACCCAAACGTCGATTATCCCAACCGTGAACCCGCCATTTTCCGCCTTCCCGGTGTGGCGCAATGTCGCTATTTCCAAAGACGGCAGTTACCTGGCGGCGATAACGGAAGTTGGAGAAAACAAAATTCACATTTTCGACATCGGGAGCGTCTTTGGGGAAACCTATGTGTATGATTTGTACAATCCTACCTACTCGGAAGATCCCACAGTGACCGGCGAAGTCCAGTACGCCGACGTGCTCGAATTCGATTATTCGGGCGAATACCTGATGTACGATGCGTTTAACGAATTGTCCAACGGAACCTCCGATCTGAGTTACTGGGACATTGGCTTCCTGCAATTCCGCAAAGACGGCGCATTCGTGCCCGATACGGAACTGCCGTTTATTTCCAAACTCTTCA
>JADLDL010000071.1 GCA_020846655.1 Saprospiraceae bacterium
GTACTTTGAACTAATCCTCCTTTTTCCCTTGAACAAAATTGTACAACACATGAAGAACCGATTTGTCTTCCTGCTGGCGCTAGCCATTGCCTTCCTTGTTTCATCCTCATCCCTATTTTCTCAGAACATCCAAATGGCGATTACGGGCCCGGCAGTGGTGTGCGGCGGCAACTGCTACACCTACACGGCGGTGCTGTCGAGCCCAAGCGGGCCCATCACGCATTTTGTAAATTACGAGTGGACCGTGACTATCAATGGCAATTCCACTACGTTTTCCTCCACAGAGCCCAAAATCGACCTGTGTTTTCCGGTCAGCAGCGGCACCATAACCATCAGTTTGGTTGCCACTTCAGACGATGGCTTGCAAAAGGCTGCCGCATTGTACCCGGTCTTCGTGCTGCCGTATCAGCCCGTAGAAATTATCTCGAGCAATGTGTCGGCTTGCAGTCCCGACAGCCTAACGCAGGGGCAGGACCAACAGTGCGAAAAAGTATGCCCCAACAGTATCGTCACCTACTCGCTGAAAGATCCACCGGTTGTCGGTGCAGGTGGCACAAACTCGTCCACAACCTGGTCAGTGATCGGCGCCCAAAGCTATACCGTGAACCAACCCAACGCCGCTTCCGTAACCGTCAATTGGGGCGCTACGGGCGCAGGCAGCGTATCTGTCGTGATCATCGGCAACCCCAACACACCAACCGGCGGCAACGGTTGTTCCGGTGAAGCCAGCCTTTGTATCACGATTGTCGAAGAACCCGAAGCGAAATTCCTACCGGACCCCGCTCCGGCGGCGCCCACCGATACTCTACAAGTGTGCAAAGACCAAACGGTGTGGTTTCAAAACCAAAGCCTCTACGCCGACACCTATGAATGGTATTTTTCGGACGATGCTTCCGTCAGCACCAGCACGGATCCGCAACACACGTTCCTGACGCCCGGTTTGTACGCCGTGCGCCTGATCGCCCGAAGCGCCTGCCTCTGCTCTGATACCACAGAAGCCTGGATCGAAGTGCTGGATGCCGAAGCCCCTACGCTGGACTGCATCGGCGATATCTGCCCCGGCGCTACGGTCACGTACAAAGCCACGTCCAATTGTAGCGGCATTACCTGGGCTGTCAGTGCCAACGGTACCCCCCTCAGTGGCGGATCTCCGGGCGCCGACAGCATCACCATCCAATGGAATACCGGCCCGGTAGGCCTGATCACCCTGAGCAATTTCACGTGTACCGGCCAGGTGTGTCCGCAACCAACCCAAATTCGGATTCCGGTCATCGACGACCTGGCGGAAATCCGGGGCCCCGAAAAAGTATGCCCCGGCGCCGAGGAAATCTATAGCATCTACCCCTATGGCGGCACCGGATTTGTTTGGACGCTCAACGGCGGCGGCCAAATTACGGATGGACAAGGCACCAATAGCGTCACGATCAAATGGAACGACTTCGCCAACCCCAACACTACCTACTGGCTGTCGGTGCAGTACGACAATTGTTACCTCGGTTGTGGTGGCCGGGACTCTATCCCGGTCCGGATCGTTTCGCCGTTTGTCATCAACGGCCCGGTCGAAACCTGTGAAAATACCAGTAAAAATTTCACCAGCCGCCTCACCAGCAACAACCAAAGCATCGTCTGCAACTGGACGGTAAGGGCGCCCGACGGTTCCATCGGCTGGACTTCTGCGGCCCCCACCGCAGCGCCGTCCATTTTATTTGACAAAGGCCCCGGCACGTACCGTATTCAAGCCGTGCCCGACAACCCACTGCTGAGCTGCTCGGAGCGGGCCGACTGGAGCCTCAACGTGCCGGCACTGCCCGATGCCCCCACCGGTATCGCTGGCCCTACTTTGATTTGTCCTGGTCAAACCTTCACGTATTCCGCCTCCGGCCTGCCGGCCTCGGCCGATATCCGTTGGACGGTCCAGAATGGTTCGGGCGCCGCCACTACCCTCTTTGGAAACCCTGTAAATGTGACTTGGGGCGCTACAGGCCCCTACCAACTCGAGGCTGCCCAGGTTTCGGCCGACGGACTCGGCTGTCTTTCGCCGCCAGTACAATTGAACCTTCAGGTACTCGGCGCCCTGGTCATTGCCGGGCCCGCCAGCCGCTGTGCCAACAGCACGGCTACTTACACGGCCCCCCTCATGCCGGGCATCCCCTACCAGTGGACTCTGCAACCCGCCGATGCCGGCACGATTTCGCAAGGGCAGGGCACCAATACCATCGAAGTGTTCTGGCAAACGCCGGGCAATCATCAGGTTAGTTTGAGCGCCTGTAATTTGTCGGCTACCCGGGCAGTTGTCGTGAACCCGCTGGCTGCTCCGGTGGTCAATCCGCCGGGGCCCTTGTGCCCGGGCGCTACGGCCATCGTTCAAACGAGCACACCATACGCCACCTACACCTGGGCAGATGCTGGTACCGGCGGCCCTCTGGGCTCTGCCGCTACCGTGGATTTGGGGCCGGGCAATTATGCCGTGACGGTCACAGATGCCAATGGCTGTACCGGAAGCACCCAATTTGGGATCGAAGACGCCCCTATACCTACCCTGACCGTATCGACACCCAACCCAACCGGGTTTTGTAATAATTCTGAAACGGTCGTCATGCAGGTCCTCACCAATACCGACGGCAACCTGAGTTACGAGTGGTTCCGGGATGGCGTTGCGCTGGGGGTAAATGCTACCTCGTACAGCACCAATCAATACGGTCAATACACCGTTCAGGCAACTACTCCGGCGGGCTGTACCGCGCAGGCCGGCCCCATCACGATTTTCGAGGACTGCGGCGGCGGCGGCGGCGGAGCCCCCTGTCCGATTGCCCCCGATTGCCCGCCCGGGAGTGTGAATTTGCAAATCATACCCAGTTTGCGCTGCGATTCGTTCAACTTCCAGTTGTCCGGCGCCAACTACGTGGCTGGCTCGGGGCAATGGTATTTTGGCCAATCCGGGGGCGCCTTGGCCGGTACTGCCACCGGCGATACGCCTTCTTTTGTTTTTCCGAACCCCGGCTATTATTTGACGGGCATCATTGTTGAACTGAGCTCTGGCCTTGTTTGCCGGGTGATCGACTCGCTGGCCGTGGAAGCGGTAGCGCGGTTTACGGCGCAGCCGGCATGCCCCGGCACGGCCAGCGGGTTTAAAGATATCAGTTTGTTTTTGCCCAACAGCGGCATTACCAACTGGAATTGGGACTTTGGCGATCCGGCTTCGGGCGCCAACAATAGCTCAATCGTGCGCAACGCGAGTCATTTGTATGCTACCGGTGGGACTTACCCGGTGAGCCTGACGGTAACCGCCAACAGCGGTTGTACCGCTTCCACAACGGTGGCAACGGACATACCGATGCCGGTAACGCCGGTTTTCGCAGCGCCACCGGCCAATTGTGCCGGCAACGCCCTTGCGTTTAGCAGCAGTCCGCTCTCCGTGGAGTGGAATTTTGGCGACCCGGCCTCCGGTACAGTGAACCAGGCTACCGGCCAAACGGTGTATCATATTTTCCCCGCCGGAAATTACACGGTCACCGCTACCGCAACGGATGCGTTTGGCTGCAAGACCACTGGCTCGCAAAACATCACCATTGTGCCCAATGCCCTTAGCGGCACCATCACGCCGGCCAACCCAAGCCCGCTTTGCCAGGGCCGCTTCCTGACCCTCACGGCGCCGGCCGGCGGGATAAGTTATCTCTGGTCCGACAACAGCCAGGCCAATACCCTGGTCGTTCAAACCGAAGGGGTGTACAGCGTTACGCTGACCAATGCCAATGGCTGTACCTATGCGCCGCCAGCCGTACAGGTGGATGTGCTACCCGACCCGAATGCCGTCGTCAAGGCCCTGTTGACCAATGAATTGGGTCAAACCATTGGCGTGGCATATCCGACCCATACGGTATGTTATGGCGAAGACGTTCGGCTGTTTGCGCAAGGCAGTGGCGGCTATACGTATCAATGGTCGAACGGTTCTATTGGGACTTCAATCGACTTTTCTGCGGGCCACAACGGCGTGCTACCGGTGGGGGCGCACCTGTACACCGTGACGGTTACGGAACTCAGCACCGGCTGCACGGCGGTGACCGCACCGTTCCTGGTTACCGTCAACCCGGTGCCAACGGGCTTCTCGATTGCGAACAGTTCGGCGCCAGCCTGCGCCGCTGCCAACAATACCTTGAACTATACCGGTCCCAATCCGGGCAACTGGCAGTATGTGTGGAACACGGGCCAAAGCGGCGTGCCATTGCAAACCGAAAACCCGGGTGTTTTTTACCTGCGCGTCGTCAACGAATTTGGCTGCGAAGCCCGAAGCAACCCACTGACCATTTTACCCGGCCCCAATGTGGGGGCTTTACCTGCCGGCTGCCATACCCGTTGCAAACCCGACACGCTTTGCTTGCCGCTGCTGCCCAACATTGCCAGTTGGCAATGGTACCTCAACGGCAGTCCGCTGCCCGGGGCTACGGGTCCCAATTTTATTGCGCAGCAAAGCGGTACCTACTGGGCTCAACTCACCGATTTCAATGGCTGCACCAACAAAAGCGGCGATCTGTCACTCCAATTGCTTGATGGCTATGGCAATATTCTCGGCCAGGTTTGGTCGGATGTGAACAACAACGGCCTGATCGACTCCGCCGATACCCTGGTGAGCGGCATTGCCGTTCGACTGCTCCAGGGCGCTACTCCGGCCGGCACGGCGCAGTCGGGCCTGGCCGGCGCTTTTGCGTTTACCAATATTTTATCCACCAATTATTCTGTTGAAATAGACCCGGTTTTGTTGCCCGCCGGCTGGCAAATCGTGGTAGGCAACGATCCGGCAATGCTTTCAGGCTGCAATGCCGAAACGCAGGTAGGGTTGTTGCTAAAGGCAGTGTGCCTGAGCACAATTACCTCGAATGTACAGTTGAGCGCCTGCCCTGGCGGCTCTGCCTTGTACAACGGTACGCCCATTGCGGTCGGGAGCAGCCAGGCATTTCCCTTTGTGTCGGTAGCCGGCTGCGATTCGGTAGTGACCGTGACGGTGACGCCTTACGCCACGAGTACGGGCACGCTGAACGCCAGTGCCTGCCCGGGTTCGAGTTTCGACTACAACGGCACGCCGGTGCCGGCGGGCACGACACAGGATTTTGTGTTGCAAAACTACCTGGGTTGCGATTCTATTTTGACGGTGGCGGTGTCGGCTTTGCCGTTGAGCACGGGCACGCTGAACGCCAGTGCCTGCCCGGGTTCGAGTTTCGATTACAACGGCACGCCGGTGCTGGCGGGCACGTCGCATACATTTTTTTTGCAAAATTACCTGGGTTGCGATTCTATCCTGACGGTGGCAGTGTCGGCTTTGCCGGTGAGCACGGGCACGCTGAACGGCAGTGCCTGCCCGGGTTCGAGTTTCGACTACAATGGCACGCCGGTGCCGGCGGGCACGTCGCAGACATTTGTTTTGCAAAAC
>JADLDL010000072.1 GCA_020846655.1 Saprospiraceae bacterium
ATGTAAAAGGGTGTTGCGCGGCGCAGGGTTATTCTATGGTATACATACTGCCCGTTAAACGGGCATATTGATCCTTCAGAACAACCCTGCGCCGCGCAACACCCTTTTACATCTTACATTTTACATTTTACATTTTACATTTTACATTGCTTCACTTTTTGGCACAGCCACACGTACTCTTCCCAACCCAGCACTTCGGGTCGTTTTTCAAAAAAGGGATCGGTCATCAGTATTTCGGCTGGGAAAAAGGGCTTGAGGGTGTTGCGCAGCATTTTGCGGCGCTGGTTGAATGCCGTTTTCACCATTTGCCGAAACAGGCTTTCGTCGCAGCCCAGTTCAAAATTTTCTTTGCGCGTCAGCCGGATCACCGCCGAGCGTACTTTGGGCGGCGGAATAAAGGAGCCCGGCTCTACCGAAAACAAATACTCCGTGCGGTAAAACGCCTGCGCCAGCACGCTCGTAATGCCGTAGACCTTGCCGCCGGGCGGCGACACAATCCGGTCGGCCACTTCTTTTTGAAACATGCCCACCATTTCCGGCACCTGATCCCGGAGATCCAGCAGGCGGAACAGAATCTGGGTACTGATGTTGTAGGGAAAATTGCCGATCAGGCAAAACGGCCGCTCGCCAAACACTTCAGCCGGCTGGAAATCCAAAAAGTCTTTGAACACCAGGCGGCTCGAAAGATCGGGGTAATGCTGCTGGAGGTAGGCCACCATGTCGCGGTCGGC
Source organism: Saprospiraceae bacterium (assembly GCA_020846655.1). Lineage (GTDB taxonomy): Bacteria > Bacteroidota > Bacteroidia > Chitinophagales > Saprospiraceae > M3007. The sequence continues at coordinate 732 of JADLDL010000072.1, forward strand.
TTCTACGGCGTACACCGTCCAGTCGGTGTGGGCCAGCAAATGTTTGGTCAGCATGCCGGTGCCCGGGCCAATTTCCAGCACCAGCCCGGTACTGCCGGCCAGTTGCAGGCTGTCAGCAATGCGCCCGGCAATGCTGTCTTCTTTCAGAAAATGCTGCCCGTAGGATTTTTTTGCTTGCATGAATGAAAATTTACCGCTTGTCTAAGCTTTTTTCGGCATCCGCCAGGCGTAAAAACCACAAAGTATAAAATAAATACCAGGCCACGCCCATCGCCGTTTCGATGGTGTATTCGACCAGGAATGAGGTAAAAATCATGACTTGAAAAACGCCCAGCAAGTAAAAGCGGTAGCGTTGTTGTGCCAAAACCGGGTATCCAAACGCGAGCAGGCTCAACAATAAGCCCAGCAGCCCGGTGCCGGCCAGGGTGTACAGAAACTGGTTGTGCGGCAGTTTGGGGCTGGGCAAATATTTCGGGAATTGCTCTTCCAAAACCCGGGCCGTTTCGCGGGGCAGGTCGCCGGCGCCGGCGCCGAGCCAGGGCGCCTCGCGCCAGATCAAGTAGCCGGTTTGCAGTGAAATCCAACGCTCGGCATCCGAATAGGTTTCACCTTCGTTGTGCCGGAAGCGCTCCCAATCGTACAGGGTATATTCCCACTTTTGCCGGAGGCTGGGCAAGGTACGCACGGCCAGCCAGGGCAGTAGCAGCAGGCCCGCCAAACAAACCAACGCCAAACCCCAGCGCCGGCTGCGCCACAGGTACCGCAGCAGGCTGAACAGCAAGGCAGCATACAAGGCCGCCAAACCGCTGCGCACCGACAACACGTGCATAAAACCAAATAAAAACAGCACCCCGGCGCCCAAAAACACCCGCTCGCGCGGCCAACGCCAGTAGTACCCCTCCCACCACAACCAGCCCCCGGCTACGGTAGCCGTAGCCACCATCAGGCTGAACCGGATATGGTGCCGCGGCACCGGCATCGGGCGGCCCTGGTACATATCGAACAGGATGGTCTCCTGGTGCCATAAAAAATTTACCCCAACGCCGATACACCACAACACCATCGCCGCCACCAGGCTGTACAACACCAGGCGGTATTGGCGCCCGCTCAGCAAGGGCAGGTTGGCAAATGCCCAGGGCAACACCAGAAAAGGGAGCCGCACCCGCGTCCGCTCCAGCCAGTACGACTGATCGGCCGACCAAAACCCGCTGAGCGCCGGCACCAGCAACAAAAGCAACAACACGGCATAGGCGCGTTGGCGAAACAACTCCTGAAAACTAAACCACAACAGCCCCCAGGGGCTCGTCCAAGGGCGCTCCGGCGCCGTAGCCCGGTGCCAAAATGCCGTAAAAACCAGCCCCCACATACCGATAGACATCAGAAAAGGCGACACCGGCATACTCCACACCAACAGCAGGGCAGAAAAAAGCATCGCGTCCGCCGGCGTCAGTGGCCGACGGAACAGGGCATGCAGCGGATTCTTAAAAACGTGTCTCACCTGTGGTATGGGCTGCGCCGGCCCAACAGGCCGGCCATAGCAGCGGCGCAAAGATAGCAGTCCGCGCGGCTATGCTTCTTCCCCAAACGCAGCAGGCAAAAATTAGCTGCCCAAGACCTCCATTTCGATCGATCATCCGGTTTTCGGGCATGGTTATCCAAAAAGCGGCACATATTCTAGATGGCTGAAAAGCGTTTGGGCGAACTTCTCTACTTTTGCGGCGTTTTAGCATCTATCTATGAACCGTGTCTCCTTGTTCGTCACCCTGATTTTCGCCGGCGCCGGCCTGTTTGGTTGCCAGGGCGAATCCGCACCTGCTTCCGACGCCCCTATGGCCCGCGAAACGGCCCCGCCGCCGATGGCCACCAGCGTGGAGCGACCGGTGCCGCGCCCCGGCGGCGGCAATTTTGAAAACCTCGTGGCCGACTACGAAAGCAAGGACCGCGTCATCTGGCAAAAACCCGGGATGGTGATCTCGATCCTGGGCGAACTCGACGGCAAAACAGTGGCGGATATCGGGGCCGGGACCGGCTATTTTGCCTTCCGGCTGGTGCCGCGCGCCAAAAAGGTCATCGGCGTCGATATCGACCCGCGCTTTATTTCGTTTATGGACAGTGTGAAGGTGCGCCTCCCCGTACAATACCAGGCGCGTTTTGAAACCCGGCTCGCCAAAACCGACGACCCGATGCTGAAACCCGAAGAAGCCGATGTCGCTATTTTTGTCAATACCTACGCCTACATCAGCAACCGGGAGCAATACCTCAAAACCCTGGCCAAAGGCCTGACTACCGGCGCCCAGGTATTAATTATTGATTTTAAGAAAAACAGCCTGCCCGTTGGCCCATCCGACAATTTCAAAGTATCGCTCAGCCAGGTGGAAAAAGAACTGGCGGCGGCTGGCTTTGAGGTGGCCAATGCCGACAATGAAGCCCTCGACTACCAGTATATCGTGTTAGCAACCAAAAAATAACGCCCAACCCTTTACCCACTTTTCCATGCGCGGCTCGATCAAAGTTTTTACCTGGTTCGGTATCCCGGTGCACCTGCACTGGAGTTTCGGACTCATCTTCGTCTATGCGCTGTGGATAGGCTTTTCTAACAACCTCGACACCCAGGGCACCCTCTGGATCATGGGCTATTTTTTGTCTGTGTTTGCCTGCGTCCTGCTGCACGAATACGGCCACGCCCTCACCGCCCGCCGCTATGGCGTTAGTACCCAGGACATTATCCTGACCCCCATCGGCGGTATCGCACGGCTCGAACGCATGCCGGAAAAACCGGTGCAGGAGTTTTTTGTGGCCATTGCAGGCCCTATGGTCAATGTGGTCATCGCCCTCCTGCTTTATGGCTTCGGTATGGTTCTCTTTCAGGAAGAGCGCTGGACGCTGTTCAACTGGTTTTTAGAACAATTTTTACACCTCAGCGGCGACGACAATACCGCCGAGGTCATCCAGGATACCGGCGTACCCACTACCGGTGTGCTGTTTTATTACTCACTCCTGCTCGTCACCAACATCATGCTGGTGGTGTTCAACCTGATCCCTGCCTTCCCGATGGACGGTGGCCGCATTTTCCGCGCCCTGCTGGCCATTCGCCTCGGCCGGGTTCGGGCTACCCAATTGGCCTCCTGGCTGGGCCAGGCCGTAGCCGTGGCGTTCATCGGCATCGGCATCTCCGGCCTTTGGGGTTTCGGGATTCCGTTGGCCCTCATCGGGGTATTCGTTTTCACTACGGCCCGCGCCGAAAATGCCGTAGTGCGCCTCGACGCCCTCTTCCGGCGCTTTAAAGCCCGCGACCTGATGCGGCCGCAGTTTACGCGCCTGTCGATGAACGATTGGATGCAAACCCCCATCGGGCTGCTCCAACAAGGCCTCGAACGCCATTTCCTTGTTTTTGACATGGATGAACACCTCAGCGGCGTACTCGAAGAAAGCGACATCATTGCCGCCCTGAAAAAACGCGACCTCTCCGCCGAAATCAGCCGCTACGCCCAAGCCAACGTTCGTGTCGTGTACCCCGACCAGGGCCTCGACTACATCTACCACCTCATGCAACAGCGCGGCGCCGGCATCCTGGCGGTAGCCGAAGGCGGACAGGTGATCGGCGTCATCGACCGGGCAGGGCTCCAGAATTTTATGCGCCTGCACCAGTAGGCGGCCCCTCAGCGGATCGCCAGGCGGGCCATCAATTCCTCTTTTTTGCGGCGGGCGACATCCACCTCCGTGCCATCGGCCAACACCACCACGCCGCCTTCGCCCCGGATGTATTTGGTCACGTAGCGCAGGTTGACGAGGTGCGATTTGTGTACTTTGAAAAAATCGGGGCTGCCCATCATTTCTTCCAGTTCGGTCAGGTTTTTGGACACCACCATTTTTTGCCGGCTTTGCATAAAAATAGTGGAATAACTGCCGGCAGCCTCCACCCGGACAATGTCGGACAAAGGCAAAAACAACACCCCTTCTGAGGTGGGCAAGGGCAGTTTTTTATCTTTTTCCGACAAGGTTTGCAGCGATTTGAGCAGGCTGGCGATGCCACCATCCACCGGAGCGGCGGGTACTGGCGGAGTTATTTTGGCCGGCAGGCGCTCCAGCGCGCGGGCCAGTTCGTCCTCCTGAACCGGTTTGAGCAGGTAATCGAAGGCGCCGCCGCGCAAGGCTTCTATCGCATATTCGGAGTGGGCTGTGGTAAAAATCACCTTAAACGGCGCATCGTCGCCCAGCCGGTTCAGGAGTTCAAACCCCGTGGCGCCCGGCATTTCTACGTCCAGAAACAACACATCCGGTTGCTGCGATTCGAGGGCTTCGAGGGCGCTGGCCACCGATTCGCACTCGGCCAGGATTTCAATATCGGGGTTGCACCGCCGCAATTTGTGCCGCAGCAGGGTAAGCGCCGACTTTTCGTCGTCCACAAGGATGGCTGTCATATTGGATTTTTTTATTCGGCTAAATTAAAATTCCAGGGGCAAAAGTAAGGTAACCCGGGTACCGCTTTCCTTTTCTTCGTCCCGGTCTTCGATCGTTACCCGGTAATCCTGCCGGCCCGCAGCATTGAGCAAATCGATCCGCTCGGCCGTGATTTGTGTGCCCAGCGATTGTTTTTTTCCGCCGATCTGCGTTCGCTGGTTGATGTGCGCCGAGGCCGGCCGGCCAATGCCGTTGTCTTCGATGCAGCAGCGCAGGGCCTGTGCCGTTTCGGCGCCATCGGGCAGCTCCACTGCATCGATCCGGACCAGGAGCAGGCCTTCGCGCTCGCGCAGGTGCCGCAGGCCGTGCAACACCGCGTTTTCCACATAGGGTTGCAGGATCATCGGCGGCACCTGGCAACGCGTGGGTTCCAGTTCGGGGCTCAGGTCAATCTGATACCTGAACCGGCCGTCCATTCGAATGGCCTCGAGTTGAATGTACAATTCGAGGGCCTGTAGTTCGAGGGCCAGCGACACGCGGGGTTGGCGGGAGTTTTCCAGCACCAAGCGCATCAGTTTGGAAAATTTTTGCAACAAGGCCGAGGCCGCGTCGGGTTTTTCCTCCACAATGAGTGCCTCGATGGTATTCAGGGCATTAAAAATAAAATGCGGGTTCATCTGCGCGCGCAACGCTTTGTTTTCAAACTCGGCTTTGAGTGCGCGCAGGCGGTTGAGTTCGTTTTTGGCTGCTGCCCGCCGTAAAATTTCCTTTAGCCGCACACGGAAATACCAGACGATGGCCGTCAGGACAAGCGCCAGCAGGATCAACCGGAACCACCAGGTTTGGTAAAAAGCGGGCTCCAGCACCACCCACAGGCTGAGTTCGGTGGCCGAGGCCACGCCGCTGCTGTTGCGGGCCTGCACCCGAAACCGGTACCGGCCCGGCGGCACCTGGGTGTACGAGGCCTCGGTTCGGTTGCCGTTGTTGATCCAACCCGGGTCAATGCCTTCCATCTGGTACCAGTACTGGTTGCGGTTGGCCTGGCTCAGGCTGAGGGCTGCAAATTGAAGAATGAAAAAATTCTGGTCGTGGTGCAGCCGCAATTCGGGCAGGTAATTCAGGTCTTTGCCGGTAAAATAGGGCCGGCCAAACAATTGCATGCCGGTGAACGCCAGCACCGGCGGCGTCCGATTTTGGTAGGCGGTGCCCGGCCGGAAAGAATAAAAACCTTGGGCCTGGCCAATAAACAACTCGCCATTGGAACAATAGCCCAGCCCTTTCCGGCTCAGGTACGTATCGGCCAGACCATCGCTTTCATCGAAGGTTTCAAATTGCCGGCCGGCCGGCCGAAATGCCGACATGCCCTTTTCCGTGGCAATCCACAAGGTGCCATCGGGGCCACTGGCCAGGCGGTGAATTTTATTGAAAGCCAGGCCGTCTTTGCGCGTAAACTGCTCGAATACGGCATCTGGTCCGGCGCCGGCCGGTATCCGCTGGAGTCCCTGGCTGTCGGTACCCACCCAAATGTTGCCGGCCGAATCGGCAGCCAGGCAATACACCCGGTCTTCGGCCAGGCCGCTGGCACTGCCCGGCCGGTGCGCGTAGTGGACAAACTGCCCGGCAGCGGGGTCGTACCGAAACACGCCGGCTTCCTGCGTGGCCATCCAGATGAAGCCGCTTGGGTCGCAAATCAGGTCTTCAATCTGCAAATGGGCGCCGTCGAAATCCTGTTTTTTCAGGATCTGGAACAGCGTATCGCGCGGAACATCGTAGCAAAACAAGCCGCCCTTGGTGGTACCGATCCAGATGCGCCCCCGGCTGTCTTCGGCCAGGGCATTCACGGCAAACTGGTGCAACGGCACACTTGCCAACAACCGGTGCCGGAAAGCTTTCAAACGTTGCTGTGCCGGCAGGAATTCGTAGAAGGTGCTGCCACCGCCTTGCGCGCCCACCCAATAGCGGCCCTGCCGGTCGGGCAGCAGGCATTGCAGCGATACGGCGCCGCTGCCGGGCAACACCTGGCGTTCGAGGCGGTAGGGCGATTGCCCGGAGAGTTGGACCGGAGCTACTCGGGCGACTGGCCGGTATACGTACAGGCCGCCGCAGCCCTCGGTCACGACGTACAATTCCTGCCGGCTGTTGTTCCAGGCAAAGGCTTGTGGTTCGTTGAGCCGGGGATTGGGACAGCCTTCGCTGGGGAGGGGCGTGTAGTCGAGTACGTTGCTGGCCGGGTCGAGCAGGCTGACGCCGTTTTTGTCGTTGAAAATCCAGAGCAGGCCGGCGGGGTCGCGGTACAGGCCATTGGCCGACTGGCTGGTTTGGCCAGCCAGGAGTTTGGCCTGGCTGTTGAAAAACGTGTATTTGCCGCTGGCAATGTCAAAAATGCCAAAACCCAGGTCGAGCGAAGCGACCCAAAACTCGCGTTCGGATTTGCGGGAAATATCGGAGATCAGGTTGGTGGACAAGTTTCGGCGGGCCCATTCGGCGGGTAGGGGCGGAAAAAAGGTCCAGCGGGCGGTTTTCTTTTCAAAACGGGCGATGCCACCGCCGTCGGTCGCCACCCAGACGAAGCCGGGGGTGTCGGCCTGCACATCGCGGCAGGGGGCTTCGGAGGGGAAGCGGCGCAATTCGCCGGAGCGTTTGTCGTAGCGAAAAATGCCGTCGTTGGCAGCCAGCCAAAGGACAGCGGGGTCTTCGCTGTCGGCCGCGATGTCCTGCACCGAATTGCGGCGGTAGCGGTCTTCTTCGATGCCGAGGTGCTCGGCCAGGTTCATGTTTTGGCAGCGGCCGGTGCGGGTATCGAGGCGGCTGAAGCCAGTGTTGTAGGCGCCCACCCAGATACTGCCGTCGCGGTCGATGAGGAGGTTGGTGAGGTCGTTGCCGGGCAGGGAGGAAGGGTCTCGGGAGTCGTGGCGATACCACTGGAAGGTTTCGGTGACGGGGTCGAAGCGGTTGAGTCCGCCGCCGATGGTGGCGATCCAGATGTAGCCGTTGGGGTCTTCTTCGAGGTCGAGCACCGTAGGGGCGCTGAGGCCGGTAGCGTCGTCGTGGGCAGCGTAAATTTTAAAGCGGACGCCGTCGAAGCGGGCCAGGCCGTCTTGGGTGCCAAACCACAAAAAGCCCCGGTGGTCGCGCAGGGCGGTATGGCAGTAATTGTGCGGCAGGCCGTTGTCTTTGTTCAGGTAGGCAAAATTGAAGGGGTACGGCGCGGTTTGCGCCCAGCACAGGGCGGCACAACACAAACCAGGGACGAGGCCCAACCAGCGTTTGAAAAATAGAGGCATCTGTTTCAACAGGGTAAAAATAGGCAGCGCCGCGTGATCCAGTACATATTTGATACGCGACAAGCGCTACAGTGCCCAATATCGCGCCGTTGGCAAACCCCAAACCGCCGCAGGCAAGGTGGCGCTTGACCGGGATGGGCCAGCCGGGCACCTTTGTTGCATCACCAGAGCCTAACCGTGAAAACAACACAACCCCCACAGTAGCATTCCTGCTGGCTCCCCGGCCAACCAAATGAAAAGTAGGAGGAAACATAACTTGCACCCGGCGCGATGAGGTAACTCGTCGCGTTTTTTGTATTTAAGGTTGGAAGGTTGGAGGGCATAGCCATCAACTTAAGGTTTACTTACTTCGACATTCGATATTCTGCGGTTCGATATTCGATATTCCAACGTAGTTGGTTTAAAAACTATCGAATATCGAACCGCAGAATATCGAATGTCGAAGTAAAAAAAGCGCCTTCAAACGTTTAAGTTGATGGCTATGGGGTTGGAGGGTTTTTGCCGCTGTCGGCGTCCCGCCAACAGCAACGGCGGAGCGAGGGCATGTCAGGCTCTTTAATGTGCGCCAACAGCAATGGCGGAACGAGGGCAAAGAGCGAAGACTTCGCCCAGCCAGCAAGGCCCTCTCCCCCCAACCTTCTAACCTTCTAACCCTCCAACCATCTAACCTTCCAACCCCTTTTCCCGCCGTTGGCAAACCACATCCTGCCGTTGGCAAAAGCGCGCTTGACCAAGCCCGAACGAGCGCCCATCTTTGCTTCATCAAACACAACAAAAACACCCAGAGGCCAACGGCTCTTCCACCTAACGGAACATTTCCACGGGCTTAATTTTAAACCGGACCCCAAATTCCTTTTTCTTTTGGCATAACTGAGCAGAGCAATAAAACAAACACACCCTAAAGCGCAACGAGGTAACTTGTTGCGCTTTTTTCGTGGCCAGGATAGCATTAGGCTGAATCTTTCAAATCCCGTACGCCATTTCCGGCAAATACCTGACCTTTGCGGCGGCCCAAAAACGGGCAACTATCCAACCACCGCACACATGCCCGCTACCACCACCTCGATCCGGTATTCCCAAAAAGGCTTCGATACCGAAACCCTCCTGCACCTCTACGAGCAACTGGCCAAGCCCCGCCTCATCGAAGAAAAAATGCTCAACCTGCTCCGCCAGGGCCGCATCAGCAAGTGGTTTAGCGGGATTGGGCAGGAGGCTATCGCCGTCGGCGCCACCTGCGCGCTCCTGCCCGACGAACTGATCTTCACCATGCACCGCAACCTGGGCGTCTTTACCGCCCGCGACATGCCGCTCGACCGGCTGTTTTGCCAATGGCAGGGCAAACGCCTGGGCTACACCAAAGCCCGCGACCGCTCCTTCCACTTCGGCGCCATGGAACACCATATCGTGGGCATGATTTCGCACCTGGGCCCCCAACTGTCGCTGGCCGCCGGCGTAGCCCTGGCCCACAAACTCCGCCAGGAAGGCCGCGTGTCGCTGGCCTTTACCGGCGAAGGCGCTACCAGCGAAGGCGAGTTTCATGAGGCGCTCAACGTGGCCGCCGTTTGGAAACTCCCCGTCATTTTTGTCATCGAAAACAACGGCTACGGCCTCAGTACCACCGCCAACGAACAATACGCCTGCAAGGACCTGGTCGACCGCGCCGCCGGCTACGGCATGCGCAGCGCCAAAATAGACGGCAACAACATCCTGGAGGTGTATGAGACCATCCGGACCGTCGCCGCCGAACTCCGCGACAACCCAGAACCCTTCCTGCTGGAGTGCGTCACCTTCCGCATGCGCGGCCACGAAGAAGCCAGCGGCACCAAATACGTGCCCAAGGAACTGATGGAGGCCTGGGCCAAAAAAGACCCGCTCGACACCTACGAACGCTGGCTGCTGGAACAAGGTTTACTGACCGAAAGCACCCAAAAAGCACTCCGCGAGCGCTATAAAAAAGAAATCCTCAAGGCCGGAGACGTGATGTTCAACGAGCCGGAACCCGTACCCGACACCGAAGAAGAACTCCGCGATGTGTATGCCCCCGCCCCCGCCCCCGTGGCGCCCAACGGCGTGGCCCGCGACCTGCGTTTCATCGACGCCCTCACCGACGGCCTGCGCGAAGCCATGCACCGGCACCCCGAACTGGTGCTCATGGGGCAAGACATCGCCGATTACGGCGGTGTGTTCAAAATCACGCAGGGCTTTGTGGAGGAATTTGGCAAAAACCGGGTGCGCAACACGCCGCTTTGTGAAAGCGCCATCGTGGGCATCGGCCTCGGACTGGGCCTCAAAGGCATCAAAAGCATGGTGGAAATGCAGTTTGCCGACTTTGTCACCTGCGGCTTCAACCAAATTGTGAACAACCTGGCCAAACTGCACTGGCGCTGGGGACAAACGGCCGACGTGGTGGTGCGCATGCCCACGGGCGGCGGCACTGGCGCCGGACCGTTCCACTCGCAGTCGAACGAAGCCTGGTTTACCCATGTGCCGGGCCTGAAAGTAGTGTACCCCAGCACGCCCGCCGACGCCAAGGGCCTGCTGCTCGCCGCGTTTGAAGACCCCAACCCGGTCATGTTTTTTGAACACAAAGGCATGTACCGCAGCGAAAGCGGCCTGGTGCCCGAAGGGTTTTACACCACCGAAATCGGCAAAGCCCGGCAGGTGCGCCACGGCGACGAACTCAGCATCCTGACCTACGGCCTCGGCGTGCGCTGGGCCGAAAAAGCCTGCACAGAAATGGGTATCGACGCCGATATATTGGACCTGCGCTCGCTCGTGCCGCTCGACTACGACGCCATCGTCCGCTCGGTCAGCCGCACCAACCGCGTGCTGATCCTCCATGAAGACACCCTCTTCGGGGGCCTGGGTGGCGAAATCGCCGCCTGGATCTCGGAGTACCTCTTCGAACAACTCGACGCGCCGGTGCTGCGCGCCGCCAGCCTCGATACGCCCGTGCCCTTCGCCATCCCGCTGGAACAGAATTTCTTTCCGCTCGAACGGCTGAAAACACAGTTGGAGCGGTTGCGGAAATACTAGGAGGGAAGGATGGATGGGGGGGGGCTGCAGATACTTCAATATTGGATATTCGGTGTTCGATGTTCGGTGTTCGATGTTCGATGTTCCTCGACGTTTTTCCTTTTAAAAATGTCGAATATCGAACACCGAATATCCAATATCGAAGTATCAAAACCCAGAACTGATCGGCCCTTCCCTTTGGAGGGGCAGGGGTGGGGTTCTCCCGGCGCGAAAAGCCGCAGCCCTACTCCACCACCCACCGCAGCGGCCGGCCGGCATCGCCGGCGGCGCTGCTCAGCGAAAGGCTGTACACCCCCGGCTGCTGTAGCGCCGGCAGGCGTACCTGCACCGGCGCCCAGGCCGGCACATCCATTTGGTCTTGCCACAGCAGGCGCCCGCTGAAATCCCGGACCTGTAGTTGATACCCGCCGGAGGCAAACACCAGCAGTTCGGCCAGTGCCTGGCTGCCGCGTGCCTGCGGATTGGGGAACACCCGGAGTTGTGGCGCCAGGCCCGCGCCTGGCCCGGACGGCAGGGCAGAGGTGCAGGAGCTTTGAATTTCAAAGGCCCCGATGTCAACCGTGTCGCCGGCGATCCGCGGGCGGCCCAAAAAATCGAGCGCCAGGCCAAAGGAATCGGCCACCGCGTTGCTGCCCCGGTTTTGCAGGGGCGAGCATTGGAGCAGATCGAGTTGCTGACCGGCCGTGTCCACAAAATCCGGCCAGGCCGAATAGACCATGCCGGCGCCACAGGGATCGTAGCCGTTGTAGGCACAAGTGTCCAACTGCACCGAACTATGCTCCACCAGATAGTCCCTGACGCTAAAATCACTGGGGTTGTTGTTGTAAAACAAGCGCTGCGGGCCTTCCACCTGCGGCTCCCAGACCGCGCTGTTCAGCACCTGCATGTTCATGTAAAAATCCGTGTAGTTGATATCCGGGCCCCAATATTTGACAAAAGGGATCAGGCCGTTGCGAAAAAACGTGCAGTTGACTACCCGTGTATCGGTAGTGCCCGGCTTGCCGCCCAGGGCCGCAATGGCCCCGTCGTTGTACATAAAAACGGAATTGGTAATGGTGTTGCGGTTGTGGTCGCCTTCAAGGCTGTAACTGTGGTAGTAGAATGCGCCGCCACCGGTAGTTCCTTCTATTGTATTTCCAATAAACAAACACCGATCAACAAAGATGTCAAACCACGATCCGCCATTGCCCGAAACTTCGACACCTCCACCAGGCCCAAACGAGTAGTTGTTGACAAACGTGGATTCTAGGATCAGAACCTTGTGGTAAACCCCATTATCAGCGACAAAAGACTGAATTGCAGGGGCATTCCCCATCGTTTTGTTTGAATCAAAAACACAATTTATAACAACGATGTTTATCGAGTCTTTGCCCACTCCTGTAAACTTGTGACTGAAAGCAGCTGAACTAACCATGGAATAGTTTTTCAAAAAAAGGCAACTATCAATAAGATAATTGGCCTGATAATCTTGTGTTTCTAGATAAATACCTCCGGATTCTAGGCGAGAGCTATCTCGAATAAAAGTGCATCCAATAATATTAGTGGTTCCAGAAGGGTTTATCATGGCCACTCCGCCCGAATATTGAAAACAATAGTTATCTTCAAACAGGCAATTGCGCAGTACATAAGGTTCGCCCGGCAGGTTTCGGTCCGCTTTATAGAAACCCCCGCCGTACAATTCGCCCCGGTTGCGGCTAAACCGGCAATCATACACCTCCGGTATACAAACGGCATTATCGCGGCTCACACCCGCAATACCCCCGCCGGCATACGCCCGGTTATATTCAAACAGGCAGTTCCGAATCAAGGGCCGGGCAAGCGGGCGGGCCATATCCGCTACGACCAGCAGCCCCCCGCCATATTGTCCGGGAAACGGCGCCCCCGCCAATTCGGTCTGTCCGTACCGTACAACAAACCCATCCAGCACCGTCAAACTATCGCCGCCGTGGATCGTCACCACATGGTACGAATTGTCTGCCTGCACGCCACTCGCGCCAATATCGCCGCTGAGCACCGTCGGGTTGGCCTGGATATCGCGCTCCTGCGCCACCGCTTCCGTGCCGGCGAAACCGCCGATCAGTTGAACGCCAGGCGGAAGACTGAAACTCCGGCTGCGGTCGGCATCCGGGGTGGGGAGATACGTGCCGGCGGCTACCCAAATCCGGTCTCCATAGGCTGCCAGGATCAGGGCCGACTGTGGGTGAAGAAAGGCATCGGCCCAGTTGGCGCCGGAGTTTGAACCCGTGGCAGCGGCGTTGACGTACCAGGTTTTTTGGGCGCGGGTGGGGCTGCACAGCAGGCACAGCAAGACAAAAACGGAAAGGGGCTTCATGACGTAGGGCGGTTGATCGTTTTGCCCAAAAGTAAAAAAACGGACCGGCGTTCTACGCGCCCTCTTCCAAATAAGCCATCGCTAGCAAGACAAGTAGGTTCACCTTTCTAGTTTAAAGGTGAACCCACTTATCACGCATAACTTATCTCGCCTACCAAAACAGGTTTTTCTTCTTTTTTTGCACGGGCTTGGCCTTGGTCGTGTCCTGTGGCGCCACGCTGGTGTTCAGGGTATCAACCCGTGGCAGCGCGGCTTCCGGTTCGTTCGGGCCGGCGCCGGGCGCCGTTGCTGTTGCTGCCGGGCCAGTGGCCGGTGGCAACGCGGGGGCTGGAGCCGGACCTTTCGAGGGCGTTTCCAGAACCGGCACGGGCGCCGGCGCGGGGGCCGGAGCCTGTTCGGGAGCGGCGCCTGAGGTGGAGCCCGGCGCCGGAGTGGCGGCGGCCGGCGGGATGACGGCTGGGCGGCCCGGCAGCCCTTGCTCCCAGGCTACCCAGGCCGAGGTCAGCAGCAGCAGGAAGAGGCCCGCTACCCACCAGCCTTTGACGCCGCGAAAGCGGCGGGCTTGGGGCGGCGGCGGCGGGGCAGGTGTGCCGGGTACCGGTGGTAGTTTGGCGGCGGCATCGAGAGCCGCCGCCAGTTGTGCCCAATCGTCGGGGTTGTAGGTGACTGGAATATCGGCTTCGCGCTGCCGGAACTATTCGTCGACCGGAGACTGATGTTTGTTCGATTTCATAACGCGGCAGTGCTGTTGAGTTGTTGCTGAAGAAGTTGTCGGGCGTGGTGCAGGTGCCATTTGGAGTTGCCTTCGGAAATACCGAGGGTTTCGGCGATTTCCCGGTGCGAAAAGCCCTCCAGGGCAAACAGGTTGAACACCGTGGCGGAGGTGTAGGGCAGCCGTTGCAGGAGGTTCAGGATATCCTGCCCCAGCAGGTGCTGGTCGCTCAGGGAAGGCTCGGGCACCTCGCCGGCCTTTTCCACCGGTTCGTGCCCCCGGAAGCGGCTGTTGGCCCGCACAAAATCCAGGGCGGCGTTGACGACAATCCGTTTCATCCAGCCGGCAAAATTGCCATCTCCGCGGTACTGGTCGATGCGGGTCAGGATATTGAAAAATGCCTTGTTCAGGATATCGGCAGCGTCGTCGCGGTTGCCGGCATACCGCAGGCAAAGGCGCAGGTAAGGCTCGTAGCAACGTTTGTACAATTGCTCCTGGGCACTGCGCTCCTGCCTGCGGCAGCCGTCGATCAATTCTTCAGGAATAGTCAGCACTGTTTCTAGAGGTGTGGGTTAGAAGAAAATGGATCCGCGCAACAAAAAGACATTCCAGGATTGCACCCGCGCTTTTTCACCGGTGTCGTCAAAACTCAGCCGGCTGCTGTGGCGCAGGTAGCCCAGATCGGCCCAGATACCGGCATTTCGCAAAATATTCACCCGGAAGCGCAGGCCAGTATAGGTGTGCAGGCCGTTGCCGTATTGCAAAACGGCTTGCGTGGCGTCGTCAAAATAACGGTCGTCCATGTTGAACGAGTAGCCCAGTTCGGCAAACACGCCGGTCGCCAGGCGGCCTTTCCAGGGAGTAGCCAGTTCATAGCTGCCGTGTACAAAAACCGGAAGCGAACTGGTACCGATGCTCGATTGGTCGCCGATGTATTGGGCGCCGAGGCCCAGCCAGGCGCGTTGCCGGGGGAAATAGCGGTACACCGAAGCGCCCAGCGTAGCCACCGGGTAGTCGCCGCCGCCCGTGCCGGCCTGGAGCGCTACCTTCCAGGGGCTGGCGTTGAAGGTTTTGAGCGGGGTGATCGTGGCGGCTGCCGGAGCAGGCGCTGCTGTGGGAGCCAGCGGTACGATTTTGGTGATCCGGTCGATGGTTTCCATGTCGAACATCAGGGTGTCGGCCTCGGCGGTGCGCCACAAACGAATGGACTCCCCGGGTTTTTGTTCGACGATGATGCCGGAATAACTGGCGCCGGTTTTCAAAAAAACCTGGTCTTGAGCGGCGATTTGGCCTTGTGCCGACAGGCGGCTGGTGCAGGCCCAAGCGGCCAGCAGCAAGAAAGCGGATATTACGGTGCGAGATGTCATGTGTGTATAAGATGGG
The DNA here is from genome assembly GCA_020846655.1 of Saprospiraceae bacterium. GTDB lineage: Bacteria > Bacteroidota > Bacteroidia > Chitinophagales > Saprospiraceae > M3007. Next base: position 15,880 of record JADLDL010000072.1, read on the forward strand.
TTGTTTGTAAAAAGGATGCACCGGCAGTGCCCGGGATAGCCGGTTGATAACATAAGGACGGAGGCCGGTTGGCGAAGGTTAGACGGCTGGCAAAAAAAAGTTTAGGGCTGCTCAGCGCTGCCGCTGTACGACCGATAGCAGCCAGTCTTTTTCCACCAGGGCGGTGGCCTGGTCCAGGTCCTGCCGGATCCGGGCGATGCGGCGTTTGTTGCCCAGCGTGTTGGGCCGGAGCAAGCGGCGCAGGTAGCCGATGAACTGTTTGTTGCCTTCCAGGTAATTGGCCGATAGTTTCTTTTCGCCCATGCGAAAAATAAAAATATGAAAGGCCTGGAGGCGCGATTCCAGAATGGGCGATTCCGTTTCGAACAGGATTTTGATTTCCAGGCGTTTGGCGGCTATTTTGTATAAAATATCCTCGTAGGTGTCGTCCAGAAAATCATAGGCGGCATCATAGTCGGCGATATAAAATTTATACAAGGCCATGTTGAAGCGGTACACTTCGGCAGGATTGGAGATGCCGGTGATCCGGTTTTTGTGTTCTTCCAGAAACTGCCTGACCCACTCGGGCATGTTTTGCCGCAGGCCGATGGTGACGAGGTTTTTAACCGTCACGGCGTGCAGCAGGCCCTCGCGGTACAGGTAGCCTTTGGCCAGGTGTTCGGCGTAGAGATCGAAAGTGACGGCAAAAAACTCCGGGTTGCCGCCGTTGAATTCCTGGATGCAATAGTTGCGGGCGAGGGCTTGCAGGTCCTTCACTTTATCCGCCGGAAGATGGGGTTCTTCCTGCTCTAGCAAGGTTTTAAATTGTAAAAAAACACGGCGGTCGGGTTGGGCGCTGCTCAGCAGGTGGTAGGCCTGGTAGTACACCTGGAGCAGGGGAATGGCGGCAAAGGGCGGCTGCGCCACGAGCCCTTCTATTTCTTTCATAAATTGAATATGCTCCTGGGCGTGCAGCAGCACGGTTTTGGATTGCGACAGCAGTAGCAACACCAGTTCGAGGCGCTTGAGCATAAACCAGGTGTCGAGGGCATCGAGGGTGGCCGGCACATTCAGGTCGTTGGTGCGGTGGTTGAACCACGACTGGTAGGAGCCGATCTCCTCTTCCAGTTCGTATTTCCACTGGAAATAGGGCGCATCCAGCAGGGCTGGCTGTTCGACTTGCTGCCGCAAGCGGTCGATCAGGCGCTGGTAGGCATCCAGATAGTGGCGGCTGCGAAAAAAACGCGCCAGGTGCAGCTCGTCTTCGAGGGGCGACTGCACGGCGAGCCGGCGTTCCAGCACGATAAACTGCCGCACTTCCTTGTGCAGGCGGGTCATCAACTTATCCAGGCGGCTTTTTGCCGGGGTTTCGGGTCCGAAAAGGTGGTGAGAGATGGTATCGGCGGCCAGTTCGGGCACTTCCGGAAATGCCGGGTGGAAAGCTTGCAGCAATTGAAACAAATGCTGCAGCGGCGCCGCAGACGTCGGATTGACAAAATACGGCGACTGCAAATACTGCCCCAGCCGGAGTATTTCCCCGGCATCGAGGCATCGAAGGGTTTGAATCAATTTACTCGTTGTCATACCTCGAAAGATCGGAGGGCCGGAAAAAGCGGCTGAAAATGTAACACGAAAATTTCACAAGCGGCCCGAGTTTTGTTCGTTCCATTTTTTCTAAACATAATCACACCATGACGTTCAACTTTCCGTGGCGCATCCCAAGCCTTTGCCTGTTGTTTTTGCTGTTTCGCAGCCCGCTGTTCGCGCAGGCCCTGCCCCCTGTCACGCCGGCCAACGCCGGGGCAGTCGTTCAGGCCCTGCAAGCCCGCATGGGTACTGAAATTTCAATCAGTACCACACAAATCCACGCTTTTTTTACAAGTTTTCTGGCAAATTACCAATCCAGTGTGCCCGCCCCGGCAGCCCACGCCGATTCGGGAGGCTTGCAGCGGGTGGATTTTTCCTGGAAACCGGTACCTACTGCCACGGAGTACACTGCGGCCTGGCTCGATTTGCGGGATGGTAGCAGTTTTATCACCACAACGCCGGTTGCAAAATACAGTTTCAACGACCTGAACAGCGAGCACCTGTACCTCTTTGTATTCGCTACGCGCAAAGGAGAGTTCAGCAGTGCCCTGAAGGTGACGGCTGGAAAAGCCGGGTTTATTATCATCGATGATAAAATCTTTTTTACCGGTAAGGAATGTAGTTTTTTCAGTTCCCTGGCTGGCGGCTCCAATCAAGTAGCAATCCCCCTGCTGCCCGGGCAGTCGCGCACGTTGCGCATCCGGGTCGATCCCTGTTTGCAATTCCCGACAATCACCCTGCCCGATGCGTTTTTCCTGCGGGTAGAAAACCCGAACGGCGCTTCTCTGGAGGGTCGTTTTTTTACGAATTCCCCTTTGAACCAAAACAATGCTATTTCGGGCGTGAACAGCATCAATTTCCCTGGGGTCAACAACGCGAATCTGATGTTTCTGGCCAACAACGCGGCTATTGTCACTTCGTTCACCATTGTCAATACGACGCCCAACCTCTGCGCCTTTCTGTCGGTGGAAGAATGTCAGACCGGCCGCAATGACGACCCGGAAAGCCCGGTGCTGGACGCCGCCTGGCAAATCAGCCCCAACCCCGCTACCGAGCGGGTAGCTGTGCAGTTGGGGCTGCCGCTACCGGAAGCCGGCCAGTGGTGGCTCTGCAACGCGATGGGGCAGGTGCTGGCCGAGCAAACACTGGAAGCAGGAGTCTCTGATTTTTCACTCGAACTGGGGCATTTGCCAGCCGGTTTGTACCGGCTCGGGCTGCGCTCGGCGGCTTGGACAGGCAGTACGATTATTGTTAAAAAGTAAGGAAAATTGGAGGTATCAGCGAGAAAAAGGCCGCTAAAATGTAATCGAAGGGCAGCTCGGGGCTATCCACCTTTGCAGCAATCGCCATGGCAATTTCGATTACTCACCTTTTTAACATTTCGCTGCATGAAATACCTTTTTAGCCTTTTCCTTGCGCTCAGCGCGTCGTTTCTACACGGTCAATGCCTCACGTTTGCCAACGGCGGCGATATGGCCGTTCCGCCCAATGGAAGTTTTGTTGATTACAGTGGCCATTTGAATATCACGCCGGGGATTTACATGTTCAAACTGACCCGTACCGGCAGTTTCACCACCAATAATTTACAGTTCTCGGTGAATGGCATCACCGTGGTACCCAATGGGTACTTCCAAACCAGCGGCAACAACGTAGGTTTTACGATGAGCGGTTGGATCCCGGCAAATGCCTCCGGGTATGAAAAAATTGTATTCAACTTCTATAACATCTCAGGCCAACTCGTCTGCACCCTGAATGCCTATTACATCTTTGCCGTACCCCAAACGCCCTCCACCGGTTGGACCCAGGTGTACAACCAATCCTCCGGCGGCGGTCTCCCGGCCTATGAGAAACTGCATGCCGGCGACTTCGACGGCGACGGCGACGAAGACCTGCTGGCCATCGACGGCGACTGGATGACCATTTTTAGCTACAACGGCACCGATTGGGTGTGGGGCTGGAGCAACAATGGCAATACCTCCGCCGGAAACGGTATTTACGACTACCGCAACAGCCTCATCGTGGGCGATTTCAACGGCGACGGCAAAGACGATGTGATGGGGGGCTGTACCACCAGCTCTTCCTGGATGACCATTTTTTCATTTGCCAACGGCAACTGGCAATGGGGCTGGAGCAACTACGGCAATCCCAACGCCGGCAACGGTATCTATCCCTACCGCAACCGGCTCATCGTGGGCGACTACGACGGCGACGGCAAAGACGAAGCCCTCGGCATCAGCACCGCCAACAACTGGCGCACGATGTTTAACTTCGACAACAACGACTGGCAGTGGGGCTGGAGCAACTACGGCAACGCCAGCCACGCCCTCACGCCGTACACTACCGTGGTGGTAGGCGACTTCGATGCCGATGGCAAAGACGAACTGTTCGGCCTGAGTACCTGGGCTACGACCTTTAATTTTGACAACGGCGACTGGCAATGGGGCTGGAGCACCTACGGCGCCAACAATATTGCCGGCTGGTCCTATCCCTTTACCCAAAGCGAAGTCGTTTTTGCCGCCAACATCGACAATACCGACCCGGCACGCGAGGAGATCATGATCGTCCAACGCGGCGTCAATGCCACCAAAGCCGGCACCTTCGATTTCACCGGCGCACCCAATGCCAACTGGTCGAACAACACGGCGCCTATGATGATCGGGAACTGGTTTATGCGCAGCACCCTCGTCGGCACCAAAGAATACCGCTTCGTAAAAGCCACGGCCAACCAGCCGGCGTATTTGCTGGCCCGCAAACGCAATGGAAGCGGCTTTATCGTGTCGATGTACCGCACTACCGCCGGTGTCAACTACAAACTCGTAGACACCGACGAACTGGACGCAGAAGCGAACCGGCCGCAGGTAGCCGTATCGCCCAACCCCTGCTCCGACCGCTTGAGCCTCCAACTGGATGGCTTCGAAGCCGGCGATATTCAAATTGAAATATTGGATTTGCAGGGCCGTCTGGTACAACGCTGGGAAACCAACAACCCCAGCGACAACAGCCACAGCGTCCAAATAAGCCTGGATGCCGATATGCCCGCTGGCGTGTATGCCTGCCGGGTCAGCAGCAAAACCCACAGCGTGACGAAGAAAATTCAAAAACTATAAGAGGGCTGTTTTACGGAAGAGACTGTTCCACAGGTATCTGGACATCGACGGTTCGCCAATGTTCAAGTACGGGTGCGGCAGTCTCTTCTTCCTTTTTTACCGGCCCGGGCTACCACGTGTTTTCCAGGTCCTTGGGTTCAAAGACATGTTGCCGGTCGATAAAATAACTTTCGTCCGGTTTCTTTTTGCGCAGCGAAAAAGAGGTAGAACCCCGGCTCAGCCGTGCCAGCAGGGCCACCGGCGTCAGGATCAGGTAGAACACCAGCGACAAGAGCAGGCGGCCGTTCAACCAGCCCAGGCCTTGCGCCAGCAAAGACCAGCCAGCGTGTATTTTTTGCGCCAGCCAGGGAAAAAACACCCCCGTGGCAGCCAGCAACAGGGCCGCGTGCAGCAACCAGGGCTGTTTCAGCCAAAGAAAGCAGCCGAGCAGCGCCGTGATCAGCACCAGCAGGGTTTCGAGTGATTTGTGGCGATGCTCCATATCAAAACAAGGTGTAGATAAACGGGGCGACGGCGCTGCCGCCGCCGATCACCAGCAGTACGCCCAGCAGCAACAGCGCCAGCACCACCGGCGCCAGCCACCATTTTTTGCGGGTTTTCAAAAACTGCACGAGTTCGCGTAAGAATTCCATAGGTAGTACTTTTAAAAACGAGGCTTGCGGAGTAGTCGGCTCAATCCAACACAAATTCTTCTTTCCAGCCGTCTTTTTCCAACCAAGTCGGCTGTTCGGATTTTTGAAATAAAAAATTGCCCAGCACCAGCACATCCATGTCCGTGCGCATAAAACAGCGGTAGGCATCCTCGGGCGTACAAACAATCGGTTCGCCGCGCACATTGAAACTGGTGTTGACCAGCACGGCCATGCCGCTCAGTTGCCGGAATTGTTCCAACAAGGCCCAGTAGCGTGGGTTGGTTTCCCGGTGTACCGTTTGGATGCGGGCCGAAAAATCAATGTGTGTGATCGAAGGCATGTCGGAGCGCAGAAAATAGAGTTTTTCCCGGATGGGCAATTGCGCGTACCCGGGCGGCAGGGGCTTGCAGCGGGCCGGATGCACCGGATGCACCAGCAGCATGTAGGGCGAAATGCCGGAGTAGTCAAAATACTCCGCCACCCGTTCGGCCTGCACCGAAGGCGCGAAGGGCCTGAAACTTTCGCGATATTTGATCTTGAGGTTGAGTTTTTGCTGCATCTCCGGGTTGCGCGGGTCGCCCAGGATGCTGCGGTTGCCCAGGGCCCGCGGGCCAAATTCCATACGCCCCTGCACCCAGCCTACTACCTGCCCAGCGTTCAGCAAACCGGCAGTGTGCCGGGCCAGGTCCTCGAAGTGTTCAAAAAACTGACAAGGCGCCTGGTATTTGCGCGCCGTTTGCCGAACATCCTGATCCGAAAAATCAGGTCCGAGGTAGCTACCCGACAGGGCATCGGGTTGCTGCGGCGCCGGCCGTTCTTGTTGAAAATAAATATGCTGCGCGGCATACGCAGCGCCGGGTGCGCCGCCGGCGTCGCCGGCGGCCGGCTGGATAAATATTTCGTCAAACAGGCCGGCTCGCTGCAATTTGCCGTTGGCCACGCAATTAAGCGCTACGCCGCCGGCCATGCAAAGGTACCGGGCGCCGCTCAGGCGCTGTGTTTCGCGCGCCATTCGGAGCACCACGTCTTCCGTAAACTGCTGAATAGCCAGGCCCAGGTTGCAGTGCCAGGCTTCGAGGGGGTCGTCGGGCTGCCGTTTGGCGAAGCCAAAAAGGCGCTCCCAATCGGCGTCCCGGGCCATTCGCAAGCCGGTAGCATAGTCGAAATAGCGCTGGTTGAGCCACAGGGAGCCGTCGGGGCGAAGATCAACCAACTCGGTGCGAATGGTTTCCAGGTACTGCGCTGTTTCCGGGGCTTGTGGGTTGCCGTAGGGGGCCAGGCCCATGAGTTTGTATTCGCCCGAGTTGACTGTAAAGCCCAGGAAATACGTGAAGGCGGAGTATAAGAGGCCCAGGGAGTGCGGGAAATGCAGTTCTTTCAGGATGGTAATGGATTTGCCTTTGCCGTGGCAAATACTGGCGGTAGCCCACTCGCCCACACCATCGATCGTCAGGATGGCGGCTTCTTCGAAGGGCGAGGGATAAAATGCGCTCGCGGCATGGGAAAGGTGGTGTTCGGGAAACAACAATTTTAGTTTCCGGCGATCAAAAGGCATGATGTTGGCCAATTCCTGTCGCAACGCGCGTTTTAAAAACATTTTTTCCTGAAGCCAAACGGGCATACCGGTCAGGAACGAGCGCCAGCCCCGGGGCGCAAACGCGTAGTAGGTCTCCAGCAGGCGTTCAAACTTGAGCAGAGGTTTGTCATAAAACGCCACGGCGTCCAGTTGGTCGATGCGGAGGCCAGCCTCTTGCAGGCAGTAGCGTACAGCCTGCGCCGGGAACGCCGCGTCGTGTTTGATCCGGGTAAATCGTTCTTCCTGGGCGGCAGCGATGAGCTGCCCGTCGCGCAGGATAGCGGCAGCGCTGTCGTGGAAATAGGCGGAAATTCCGAGGATGTTCAAGGGTCAGGCGTTTAGGTTGTTCGGCTAGTCATTTCAGCCCCCATACCGTTTGCGCAACACCCATTCACCTAATTTCCCTTGCGGGGTATAATCGCGCTCAGGGTACCCTTCGTGGCCGCGCATGTTGGGAAACCATTTCCAGAGGAAGCCACCGGCCCACCAGGGTTCGGCATGAAAGGTAGCGAACAGGGCTTCCAGGCAATTGGCCTGTGCCTGTTCGTTGATGCTCCGGGCTTCGATGCCGCGTTCGAGTTCCCAATTGCGCCAGCCGCAGCCATCCACACTCAGGTAACCAAATTCGGTGAATAAAACCGGGCGATCTACCTTTTGGCTGAGCGTGCACAGGCGCTGGCAAATGGGCTTCCAGGCGGCTTTGAGGGCATCAACCTCGGGCGTGTGGGCATCCACCAGGGGGAAATAGCCGCCCAGGCCGATGTAGTCGAGCTGCGACCAAAACGGCACCCGCTCCCAGTCGTCCCAATTGGACGAGTACACCA
>JADLDL010000073.1 GCA_020846655.1 Saprospiraceae bacterium
CCGGCGAGTGGAAAAAGCCGGCAGCATCCAGGTTTTCGGAAAAGGGCACATTCACTGCCCCGGGAATATGGCCGGCCACCAGGTCGATCGGCTCCACCTTGCCGGCGAAGCGGTCGGCGTCGCGCACATCAATCACCAGCACACCGGGGTCTTGCACGGCGCGCTCTACCGTTTCGATACCCACGGTAGGCCAAAGCCATTCGCTGGCCGGATACGGTGCCGCTCCGGCATCTGCCTCGGCTCCGGCACGCAGCGGAAAGCCTGCCTCGACGGCCGCCTGGTAGCCGCCGTCGAGCACCTGCACCTGCGGGTGCCCCAGCGCCGAGAGCATCCACCAGAAACGGGCGGCCGCATTGGCGCCCTGCTTGTCGTCGTATACCACCACCTGCGTGTCGGGGCCGATGCCCAGTCGGCCCAGCAGCTGGCAAAAAGCCGCTACATCGGGCAAGGGGTGCCGGCCACCATCGGCCGGATCGCTTTTTTTGTGCGCCAGTTCGGTTTCCAGGTCCACAAAACGCGCACCTTCGAGGTGTTGTATCTCAAATTGTTGGCGGGCCGCAGGGCCGGTTCGGGCGTCGATCAGGACCAGATTGCTTTGTTGCCGGAGGGGCAGCAGGGCCGCCGGACAGAGGAGGACAGACATAGATTAGGTGGTTGTAGCAGGTGAAGTGGTATCCGGAAGATCGTCCCAGGCCAGGGCACTGATCTTCCAGCCTTTTCCGGTTTGTACAAATTGAATGGTTTTCATGCCTTCTGCCGCGAAGGGCGCGCCCGAAAGGATGCCTGATTTTTTATACCGGCAAAAACGCTGCGCAATGCGGCCGGCGATGTGGGTAAGCGAGGAGGTTTCTTCTTCTGAAAAATCTGTCAGCCGGCCCTCGCTGAACAGCCGTGCGCGGGGGGCGATAAATTCGGCCAGGGTGTACGCCTCGGGCTCGGGGCCGGTATTTTTAATAATCATGCCCTGCGGAATAAACAGTTCGTATACCTGTTCCAATGCAGGCTGTCGGCCTTCAGTACAGGTAAACACCGAGAAAAAACGCCGAGCAAGGGCATCAATCACCGGCTGGGCATCCGACACGCCAAAGAGCAGCAGTTCTTCCTCATCCCGGGGCAAACGGACGCGTTTTTCGTAGACCAGGCCGATTTTTTCCAAAACCCGGATCGAGGCCCGGTTGTCGACGGTCGTGATCGCCACGATACGCGAAAACCCCAGTACTTCGCGGGCGTAGCGGAGGGTGGCAGCGGCGGCTTCAAATCCATAGCCTTGGCCTGCGTGTTGGGGCAGCAGGGCAAACCCGATGTCGATATCGTCCAGGCCCTCGCGTTGCACCAGGCCGCAGGTACCGATGGGCGTGTCGCCGGCTTTGAGTTCGACCAGGTAGAACCCGAAGCCAAAGGTTCGGTAGCTTTGGATCGAGCCGTTGAGCAGGTAGTTTTCTGCATCGGCAATGGTCCGCACCCCCCGGTCGCCGATGTACTGCAACCAAGTGGGCGCGTTCACCAGTTCGAGAAAAAAAGCGGCATCCCCGAGGTTAAATTCCCGCAGGCGCAGGCGTTCGGTTTCCAGTATTTGGGTCATGTTTTCTGATTTGCTTGACGATTCAAAAATTTACCCGCAAAAAGCGTCCCTCACCTCCTTTTTTTCAAAACAGCCACTCCGACAAAGGAATCGGCGGTGCCGTAGTACAAGAACCATTTTTTCTTAAAATATATCAAGCCTTCGGCAAAAGTAGTGCCGGCGCTGTATTGGCCGCTCACTTCGTGGGGCAGAGTTGGTTTCAGGAAACAGGTTTCGCTGCGGGAGCGCAATTGTTCCGGGTTCTTAGGATCAAACAAGGCATAGCCAACGGAATACACGCCTTTCGGCAAGTTGGGGTCAGCGCTGGCATCTTCGGCGTTTTTGCCGTTGTACACCAGCAAAATGCCCTGGTCGGTGATCACCGCCGGCGGACCACACTCGGTCAGGTGGCTGTCGAAATGGCCGGCGCGCGGGCTGAACAGGCGTTTCAGTTCGCCTTTTTCATCGAGCAAGGGGTGCCAGTCGCTCAGGTTTTCGGACCAAGCCAGGTTTACAAAATGTTCGCCCCAATACATCCAGTATTTGCCGCCGATGCGGGCGGCCACCTGTTTTTTACCGACAAAGCGGGTAATCACGGAGGCTGATTTGGAGTGGGTGCCGGCAAATTTCCCGCCGTGGGCTTTGGCAAAGGCCAGGCCTTTTTTCTCCCAGTGGAACAAGTCGGTGGACACGGCAACCGACAGGCGCGGCACCTGGTAATTCCAACTGGTGTACAGGAGGATGTAGCGGCCGTCTTCCGTTTCCACCACGCGGGGGTCTTCGCAGCCGCCGGGGTAGTCCTGGGCCTGAAACGCGTCGTTGTCCGGATACAGCACCGGTTCGGGGTGTTTGAAAAAATGGATGCCATCGCGGCTTTCAGCCAGTCCGATCCGCGAGGTGCGACCGCCCAGGGCGGCGGCGGGATTGTCTTCGCAACGGTACAGCAGGAAAATTTTGCCGTCTTTCACAATGGCGGCCGGGTTGAACACATCGGCTTTTTGCCAGCGCAGGGTTTCTTTTTTGACCGGGCAAAAAAAGGTGAAGGCAGAGTCGGCGCGCAAGACCGGGTTTTCTTTGGGCTTGTAGAACCGCTCGAAGCGAGGCAAGGCAATTTCCTGTGCCCAAACGCCAGTCACCACCAATACGAATGGCAGCACAAGCCACTGCAAACACCTGTTTTTCATAGGTTTTATTGTAAATTTTCTATTGGTTTTGGTGTAGATCCGTAGGCAAGCCGTCGAGGCTGATCCGGTTTTTTTCCAGCATATACTCCCGCAATCCGGTCTCGCCTTTGCGTTCGGCCCACTCGAAATGAATGTCCCGTTCGCCGGCGTAGTCGAACAAAGGCACGCCGAATCCGCAAGAAGTTTGGACCAGGTCGATATCGGCTACCAGGATTTGCCGGGTACTGGGGTAGATCGCAAACTGTCCGGCGTACTGTTCCCAGTGTTCGGAGCCCGGCAGGATGGCGCGGCCTTTTCCATAGAGCCGGAGAATATTGGGTGGGCCCTCGAAGGAGCAAAACATGAAGGTGATGCGGCCGTTTTCGAGGGTATGGGCCGAGGTTTCGTTGCCGCTGCTGATCAAATCCATGTAGCCGACCTGGTTTTCCGACAATACGCGAAAACTATCGAGCCCTTTGGGGGAGAGATTGACGCGGCCCTCGGCGCTGAGTGGCGCGGTGGCGACAAAGAAAAGATGTTGTTTTTCAATAAACGCCCGGTGCGGCGCCTCAATTGACTTGTAAAATTTGCCCATAGCAGTGGTGTTCGTGCGCTACAAACATACACCTGTAGGGCGAATTTTCAATTCGCCCACGCTACGTCGTGTTTTTATACGCGGGCGTACGTAGTGTGAGCGAATTGAAAATTCGCTCTACGATCCGACGCGGCCGGCCTCGGCTTCGATACCTGTGCTGCGTTTGCGCGATTTTACGTTTTCGTTGCCAAAACGGTAACCCAGGCTCAGGCTGACGCGGCGGCTATCCCAGCGGCCGCTGCCGGAGGAAAGGAGTCCGTCGAAATCGGAGTAGCCGTCCCAGCCGGTCTGGTAAAACAGATCGCTGGCGCCAAGGCGGACGTTGAGGCGGTCCTGCAAAAATTTGCGCTGCAAGCCCAGGTCTAGGCTCCAACTGGTTTCATAGACAAACACGCCCCCCCACACGCCGGGGCCGGAGAAGTAGCCGGAAATTTCGGCGGTGAACCCGAAGGGCAGGTCGAAGGTATGTTGCTGGAAAATGCTGTAGGTAAAGGCTTGCACGTCGACAA
>JADLDL010000074.1 GCA_020846655.1 Saprospiraceae bacterium
AGCCAACATAATAACATCCGTTGATGTTCAGGATGTCAATCGGTTCTGTTGAACTGGAAACCCCAAGGATGAACTTCACAAATCTGCCGTTTTTAGCAAAGGAACTATCCGGAGACCCATCCGATAATAACCTGGCAATAAAGGTGTAAATTGGGTCTGTCAAAAGGTCTGTAATAACTCCTGCAACGATGATCTTGCCATCTTCATCAACATGCAACGCATTGGCACGCCCCTCTGTAAAGGGCAATTCCTGCACGCCATTGTTGCCAAATGTGGGATCTGCTTGTCCATCAGGCAGGTAGCGACAAATATGTATATTGTGCGTACACATATCATCGATATTGTAGAAGCCAGGGTAAGGGCTGTAGGAGCCGCCGCTCAAAACGATCCTGCTGTTTTTGTCGAGTAGAATATCGCCCAGGAGTGAAGATTTGCAGGTATATTCATACCGCGGGTAGATGAATCCATTTGTGCCAAAAGTGCTATCGATTTGTCCATCCGCCTGTAAGCGGCCAACAAATACGGCGGTAGAGTCCGGAAAATCAAAGGATGTGCCGTAGAATGCATTTCCGGCAATAAGGATTTTCCCGTCGGGTAGCGATAGCATTTTGGTGACCATCTCGTTGTTCGTCGGCAGGTTGATGCTCAGCTGGCCCTTGGCGCCAAACGTGGTATCCAATTGGCCATCCACATCTACACGGGCCACCAAAATAGTATAGCCCTCCTGGCCGGGCAGCGTCACGCAACCACCCATCACGATCCGGTCGGTCTCATACAAGGCGGCCGCAAGGCAACTGTCGTTCGAATAGCCCAGGTCTATTCGCATTTGGCCTTCTGGTCCGGCAAGGGAGTCGAATTTTCCGTCTTGAAGGAGCCGGACAAGGGCGAAATCGGTACCATCCGGTCCTTGTGAATGCCCCGCCAGAATGATTTTGCCGCTGGGCAAGAACAAGGATGTAAAGCAGCGATCCTCCCGGCCGTCGAAATCACAGCCGGTTATGGCGGGAAAAGGGAACTCCGATCCAACATAAGAACTCGGTACGCCAAAGGTGGAATCGGGGACTTGGGTAAACAATGGAGAAGAAGCAAGGATGGAGATGCATACGAAAAGTACAATATGTTTCATGAGATAAAAGATTATGAAGGTGAACTAAGAAATCAAACGCTTGGGTGTTGCCTACCAAAGCGTAAAATAACGACAAAGCCCGGTTTGCCGAAGCAACCGGATCTGTAAGCCAAAACCAAATTTTTCCTATAATTTTTAAGCAGCAAGTAACCTGCCTTGATTATTCATCGCCTGAGAGGGTCAGGCAATTTTGGAGAACGCTGACAAAGATGCACTGTAGAAGGTTTTCGCGCAACTACTTCCATGGCATTCCGATAAATGTTATTTTCAAATTATTGAATTTCAACACTTTGTGTGAATGTTAAATATGCGACATTGAGCCGGATCTTGTTGGCCTTTCCATAACCTGAATATCATAAACGCTTAATGCTATTTTCGTAACCGCCTACTCAACAACCCTTCAAATGCTTCTATCCCCATTTGTTGTTGCACATACGTTTTTATTACTTTTTCTTCTGTGTCAATCAGCCCAAAGGATATTTTTCTAAAAAATATACTGCGCCGCCAGCGCCGGAAACTGCGGTGTGCCGTCACCTGCCCGCTCACCTGATCCTTGTCGACCGACAATTGATGGATGTCGCAAAGGCCAAGAATCAAAATATCTTCTTTGGGTAACGGCGTGTACCAGTCAGTGACCACATATTCGTTGATGTCTGCAATGCCTCCTTTCACCATAAATCGGTCTCCTGTATTCGTATAGTGCAATCGCGTAAAACACTCAAACCCCTTGGCATTCAATATTCTAACCTCCTCGTTTAGCAATTTTCCCGAATACTGCTTTATAATTTTGACCACTGTAACGGTATACGGCTGCGCGAGAACAGAGGAGGCTGCGCCGCCGGACGCTTTGCCCCTGATCGTATCCAGGCTGAGCACTTCCACCATAGCTACGAATGGATACTTGTCAATATTGTCCATAAACCGGTAGCTTACGTGGGTGGTGCAATCACATCCCAGGGCGATTCCCAGGGACAGGAAGTGCATGAATACGGTTGCCGTGAGCGTCTTTTTCATTTTTATTTTATTGTCACTAACGTAGTTCGATCAGACAAATATAGTCGGTTTCTCCACCCGTCCCGGTGCGCCCGTGTGTTCAACCTCCCAGCTGACCAAACTCATCCCCCCCCATGACCTGGCCCAGCAGTGTCACCGCTCCTCCGGCGCTAGACTTGCAGTCTGAAACCGCAATCCTTTCGTATTATGTCTACATCAACCAAGTACCTGTATGCCTTCGGCGCTTCCAACACCGACGGCGACGCCTCCATGAAAAACCTGCTGGGCGGCAAGGGCGCGAACCTGGCGGAAATGTGCCGCCTGGGCATCGTGGTGCCGCCGGGCTTTACCATCACGACCGAAGCCTGTACCGAATACACCCAGCGCGGCCGGGAACACGTCCTGCAGCTGCTGCAAGCCGAAGTCCAACAGGGCGTGGCCGCCATCGAAGCCGAAATGGGCAAATCCTTCGGCAACGCCGCCGACCCCCTCCTGCTCTCCGTGCGCTCCGGCGCCCGGGCCTCCATGCCCGGCATGATGGACACCATACTCAACCTTGGCCTCAACGACGAAGCCGTGGAAGGCCTGGCCCGCAAAACCGGCAACGAACGCTTCGCCTGGGACTCCTACCGCCGCTTCGTCCAGATGTACGGCGACGTGGTCATGGGCCTCAAACCAGTGTCCAAAGAAGACCACGACCCCTTCGAGGTCATCATCGACATGGTCAAGGAGGAAAAAGGCGTCCAACTCGATACCGACCTCGACGCCAAGGACCTGCGCGAACTCGTCCACCGCTTCAAAGCGCTCATCCGCGCCCGCATCGGCCGCGATTTCCCCACCGACCCCTGGGAACAACTCTGGGGCTCCGTGCTGGCCGTGTTTGAAAGTTGGAACAACGACCGCGCCCGGGTGTACCGCGAGTTGAACGACATCCCCGAATCCTGGGGCACCGCCGTCAACGTCCAGGCCATGGTGTTCGGCAACCTCGGCAACTCCAGCGCCACCGGCGTAGCCTTCACGCGCGACGCCGGCACGGGCGAAGACCTGTTCAACGGCGAATTCCTGGTCAATGCCCAGGGCGAAGACGTGGTGGCCGGCATCCGCACCCCCCAGCAAATTACCCTCGAAGGCTCGCGGCGCTGGGCCAAACTGGCCTGCGTCTCCGAGGAAGACCGCCGTAACCACTACCCCTCTCTGGAAGAGATTATGCCGGAGGTGTACCAACAACTGCTCCACGCCGAAACCACGCTCGAAAACCACTACAAAGACATGCAGGACGTGGAATTCACCATCCAGGAAGGCAAACTCTGGATGCTCCAGACCCGCAACGGCAAACGCACCGGTGCAGCTATGGTGCGCATCGCTATGGAAATGCTGCGCCAGGGTATGATCGATGAAAAAACGGCTATCCTGCGCGTCGGCCCGGACCGCCTGGACGAACTGCTGCACCCGGTTTTCGACACCAAGGCCCTGCAACAAGCCCGGGTGCTCGCCCGCGGCTTGCCCGCCTCGCCGGGCGCCGCTACCGGTCAGATCGTCTTTTTTGCCGATGAGGCAGAAGCCTGGGTCAAAAAAGGCCACGCCGTGATCCTGGTGCGCCTCGAAACCTCGCCGGAAGACCTGCGCGGCATGCACGTCGCACAAGGCATCCTCACCGCCCGGGGCGGCATGACCTCCCACGCCGCCGTGGTGGCGCGGGGCATGGGCAAATGCTGCGTATCAGGCGCCGGCGCCGTACACGTCGACTATAAAAACCATACCATGAGCATCGGCGACCAGATCTGGCACGAAGGCGACTGGATTTCACTCAACGGCTCCACCGGCGAGGTCTACGAAGGCCAAATCCCGACCATGGACGCCGAACTCAGCGGCGATTTCGGCGCCCTGATGCAGATCGCCGATACCTACCGCCGCCTCGAAGTGCGGGCCAATGCCGACACCCCCGAGGAAGCCGCCGTCGCCCGCCGCTTCGGCGCCACCGGCATCGGGCTCTGCCGCACGGAGCATATGTTTTTTGAAGGCGAACGCATCCGCGCGGTGCGCGAAATGATCCTGGCCGACGATGAAAAAGGCCGGCGCAAAGCACTCACCAACCTGCTCCCGATCCAGCGGGGCGACTTCGAAGGCCTGTTCCGCGAAATGGACGGCTTGCCCGTGACCATCCGCCTGCTCGACCCGCCGCTGCACGAGTTTGTGCCGCACGACGAAGCCAGCCAGCAGGTCATGGCCCGCGAGATGAAAGTGCCGCTGGGCAAAATCAAAATGCGGGTCGAAGAACTGCACGAGTTCAACCCCATGATGGGCCACCGGGGCTGCCGCCTGGGTATTACTTACCCGGAAATCACCGAAATGCAAACCCGGGCCATCCTCGAAGCGGCGCTGAACATGAAAGCCAAAGGCATCGACGTCAAAGCCGAAATCATGGTGCCGCTCGTGGGCTCTGTGCGCGAATTCAATGCCCAGGCAGTGGTCATCCGCCGGACGGCTGAGGCAGTGTTTGCCGAACGCGGCGAACGCATCCACTACCTGTTGGGCACCATGATCGAGACCCCGCGAGCCGCCCTGGTAGCCGAAAGTATCGGTACCCAGGCCGAGTTTTTCTCCTTCGGCACCAACGACCTGACCCAGATGACGCTTGGCTTCTCCCGCGACGACGCCGGCAAATTCCTCCCACATTACCTGCGCAAAGGGATGTACGAGCGCGACCCCTTCCAGTCGATCGACCAGAAAGGTGTGGGCTTGCTCGTGCAAATGGCGGTGCAAAAAGGCCGCTCTGTGCGCCCGGACATCGAACTGGGCGTCTGTGGCGAGCACGGCGGCGACCCGGTGTCCGTGGAATTTTTCCACCGCAGCGGACTCGACTACGTGAGTTGTTCGCCGTTCCGGGTGCCAATTGCGCGGCTGGCGGCTACGCAGGCGGCCATTCGGGAAGGGAGGTAAGTCCAAATGTAAAATGTAAAATGTAAAATGTTGACCTGGGGAGTAGAACCGGTATTCGTCGTTTTATTGCCGCTGTTGGCGTCCCCGCCAACAGCAACGGCGGAGCGAGAGCATGCCAGGATTCCGAATGTTGAAATTCTATACTGACTATCCGCATATTGTATGCCAAATCCACTTTGGGGTACAATATGTGGATAGTCAGTATTTTTATTTTGAGGTTCAGGTTTTCCTCCGGCCAGTAGGCTGCAACAACCGGCAGAGTAATCCCCGTTCAGATTTTCACAAACGGCAGCACCTGTCGCTGGGCGCGGCCCTTGATGTCCAGCAGATACATCCCGCTGGCCAATGCAGTGGCGTCGATGGTGGAGGGGCTAGTGGTAAAACGCCCGCGTTGCAGGAGGGCGCCGTACAGGTTTCGGATTTCGTAGTCAAAGGCCTCCGACTCGGGTTGACCGG
This sequence comes from Saprospiraceae bacterium, assembly GCA_020846655.1. GTDB lineage: Bacteria > Bacteroidota > Bacteroidia > Chitinophagales > Saprospiraceae > M3007. The sequence continues at coordinate 5,516 of JADLDL010000074.1, forward strand.
CCCATTCCACTGTGAAAAAACCGGAAGTCGGGTTGGGAAACAGCTGCAATGCAAGAGGATCTGGCAGTTCCTCTGTTCCAACCACCACATCCGTGCTCAGCGTTTTGAAGGGGATCAGTGGTGTCATTTCAGCATGTTCAATACCGCCGCCACAAAGGAAAACCACCCGGGCATAATGAACCGTATTGGCCAGCAGATAGGGCGTATAGGAGACCTTATCTCCGCTGACACCGGAATGGGACCAGTAATTATCCGACGGCCGGTAAATTTCCACGGCTACATTGGCGCCCACTGGCGCTGTCCAACCGATGGTGGCTGCATTTTTTTTGATATTGCTGACCGTGATGTCAGGCGTTTCACAATGAACCGTCTCAAAGGTGAGGGAATCGGAAGGCAGGCTCGTGCTGCTGCCGGAACAATAGGCCACCACTCTCACCGTAACCAGCGACCCGGGATCTACATTCATTGTTCGGTAAGGATCGGTGATAAATTCGAGTGAAGGGTTGGTGGTCCAATAGTTTTTTGCATAGTCGAAATAATCGATGCGGTATTTGGTTGCGCCTGGTACGGGTGTCCAACTGAGGTAGACCGTAGTCTGGCCAACACTGGCGCTCAGGTTTTCGGGTTTGTCGCAAAGCGACATCGTCTCAAAATCCTGCGTATTTTGTGCGTAGCCTTCATAGTACTCGCCGGTGTCCTGGTTTTTGCAAACGGCGCGGAGCAAGGCTTTGTACTTGGTGCCTGGCTTCAGGCCCCGGAAAATGTATTGCATGTCGGCGCGTCCAAACTTTACGGAATCGATCGGGAATTCATGCAAGGTCCAGACGCCGTTCTCTTGCAGGTAGAGGTTGAATTTTTCGGCGCCCACCACGTTCAACCAACGGAGCGTCACGTGTTCCTGCCGGATATCATTGATATACAGGTTGGAAATGCCGGGGCAGAGAAAGTTGGCGGTATATTCAAAAACGGAGGAGTAGTTGCTGACTTTGTCGGTGCATACCGATTGCACCCGGATTTGGTATGTGCCCGGCGCAAGGATAGACAACA
>JADLDL010000075.1 GCA_020846655.1 Saprospiraceae bacterium
ACTGCGGGCCAACGAGGAAGTTGTTGGCTTTGCGGACGTCGTCGGTCTCGTAGCTGTTGTAGAAATCGGTGGCGGCGCAGTAGCCGTTCCAGGGCTGCTCTTGCAGGTTGAACGTCGACTGGCTGGCGTAGTGCAGGGTCATTTGCGGCAGGTTGAAGCCTTGCGCAAACACCTTGTCGTACGGGATAGCCAGGATGATTTCCGGCGAGCCTTCGTTTTGCGTCACGAAGTTGTCGCGGTAGTTGGTGGCCAGCGAGAATTTTTGGCTGTTCACGACACTGTTGGCGGCATCAAGGGCCTTTTGCCATTGGGCCGAACCGATGTAGATTTCAGCGTTCAGGTACAATTTGGACAACAAGGCCTGAGCGGAGTAGTAGTTGAAGTGGCCGTAGTATTTGCCACCCGAAGCCTGCGGCAGTAGGGCGGAAATCGCCGTGAGTTCGCTTTCGATGAAGTTGTACACTTCCTGGCGCGTTTTGGTCACCGGTTTGAAGTCGGCGGCTACGTCGTAGCGGTCTACGATGGGCACGTTGCCGAAGCCATCGAGCAGCCAGAAGTAGAACAGGGCGCGCAGGCCACGGAGTTCGGCTTGGTACGCGTCGCCGGTAGCGGCGGCGAGGTTGCCTTTGTCGACAGCCTGGCTGACCTGAAGGATCAGGCGGTTGCAGGTATTGACACCGGAGTACAGGAAGTTCCAGGCGTTGTTGTAGCAGTCTTCGCCGCCGTCCTGGGTGTGGGTGTGGGTTTTGATCCACTGGCCACCGTCGTACCAGTCGTTGCCGCGTTGCGGAATCAGGACTTCGTTGGAGTTCACCTCCGTGGTGGAGAAATAGCTGCCGTGGTTCATCAGGCCGTACAGGCGGGTGTAGGCAGCGCCCACAGCGGCTTTTACCTCTTCCTCGTTGCGCAGGAAGTTTTCTGTTGCTACCTGGTTGTACAGATTTTCATCCAGGTTCGTGCAGGAATGAATGGGAAACAACACCACTGCGAAGAGTGCCAGTTTGCCCAATATGGTTATTTTCTTCATTTTGTATTTTATTGATAAAGTGGTTTGGAAAATTGATGTCTGGTTAAACAACCTTTTTGCCGGCTGGATTTTCATTTTTGCCAGCAAAATTGTCAAAATTAGCCAGTTTTCCGATTAGAGGCCCACGTTTACACCCAGGGAGAACGTGCGGGCACGGAAGTACGTGCTGCGGCGGTCGATACCAGGGGCAAGCGGATCCGGGTTGTCTTCGAGTGTCGGACGGCCGCCGTTGTCGACCGAACCCACATCCGAGAAACGAACTTCGGGATCGACGCCGCTGTAGCCCGTGATAACAAACGGGTTTTGAGCGTTGACGAACAGGCGCAAGTGCGTGAACCAGCTGCCGGCCGGCAGTTTGACGTTGTAGCCCAGGGTGATGTTTTCCAGGCGAACGAAGTCGGCCTTTTCAACCTGGTAGCTGCTCGGAGCGTTTTTCGCTTTCAGGCGGGTGTCGAAGTACTTGGTGTTCACCTTGTTCCAGGTTTTGGTATCCGGGTCAAGGGATTCGTAGAACACGCGGTATTCGTTGGCCAGGCTGTGGCCAAATACGCCCCGGAGGAAGAACTGCAGGTCGAAGTTGCCCATCGACACGCTGTTGGTCCAGCCCAGGTCAAATTTCGGCAAACCATTGCCGGCTACCACTTTGGCGGCTTTGTCCGGGTCGGTGGTTTCGGCGCCGTTGGCATCGCGGAACACGTATTTGCCTTCGTCGTTGATGCGTACGAAATCGCGTACGAACAGGTTGCCTACGGGTTGGCCTTTAGCCACCTGGATGTAGTATTCGCCGTTCAAACCCGGAGCGCCTACGTTGGCGAGCGGCAGGGTTTCGAAATCTTCGTACAGGTCTACGAGTTCGGTGTGGTAGGTCGAGAAGGTCAGGCCGGTGTTCCAGCTCAGGTTGTCGCGTTGGATAGCGTTGTAGTTGATCGTGGCTTCAATACCGTTGTTTTTCAGTTCGCCCACGTTCAACCAGGTTACCGGGTTGAAGTTCGGCGGAACGGGTACGTTGAACGGATAGAGCAGGTCGGTGGTGTTGGTCTGGTAGTACTCAAGCGAGCCGCTGAGTTTGTAGTCCATGATCGCCCAATCCACACCGATGTTGACGTCGGCTTTCTTTTCCCATTTCAGGTCCGGGTTGGCGTTGGTGCCTACCGGGCCGTATGCGAGCAGGTATTTGCCGTTGTCGTAGAAGAAGGCGCCCAGGGGACCTACTTTGTCGACGGACAAGGCGCCTTCACGCGGGATACCACCGGTAACACCGTAGCCGACGCGCAGTTTCAGGTTGTTGAAGGTTTCGCCCATGAAGAAGTTATTCAGCGCTACGCCGGCCGAAACAGCCGGGAACAGACCCCAGCGGTTGTTGACGCCGAAGCGGGAAGAACCTTCACGACGCAGCGAAGCCGTCAGGAAGTAGGTGTCGTCGTAGTTCAGGTTGACACGGCCGAAGAACGCGATGATGCGGTGGTCCGGGTCGCGGAACGATACCGGAATCGCCAAACCGTTGTAGTAGTCTACAAAAGCACCTGCGTTGTAGGTGCCCAATTCGTTGAGCAGGATGTTGCCGGCGCCGGCGTTGTTGCCGGTGGTCGGACCGCTGGCGAAGCCTTCTTTGGTGAATTCCTGCCAGGTGTAGCCACCCAACAGTTTCAGGCCAACTTTGCCAAACTTTTTCTCGTAGTTCATCGTGCTCTCGAACAGGTTGTTCGTCGTGCTTTCTTCCTGCGACAAGCCGGAGCCCTGGCCGCCACGGCCACGGTAGTACGCTTGTTTGAGGTCGAATTCGGTGTGTTTTTTCGTTTCGCGCGTCTGGTTGTAGAACACGCTGAAGGTCAGACCCGGGATGATTTGCAGGTCGGCTTTCACGTTGGCGAACAGGTTGCCAATTTTGTCTTTGTTGGTGCCTTGCTCGATGATGGCGACCGGGTTGAACTGGTCAAACGAGCCCGGGAACTGGAAGTAGCCGCCGAAAGGAGCGTAGGTAGCGTTGTCGCTGCGGACCGGCGCCGTCGGGTTGTACACGGCAGCGTAGCGGAAGGCTTCTTTAAAGCCGATGTCGGCATCGCGGGTCAGGGAGCCGACGTTGGCCGACAGCGTGAGGCGGTTGTCCAGTGCTTTTTGTTGCAGGGACACGTTGGCGTTGTACTGAGAGAAGCCGGTGCCTTTGGCAATACCTTCGATATCGCGGTAGTTGAGCGATACGCGGTACGAGGTTTTGGCCGTGCCGCCGGTCATGTTCAGGCCGTGGATCATGGAACGGCCGTTTTGGCTTACTTCATCCAACCAATCCGTGTTGCTGCCCAGGTTATCGCCGCCAGCCAGGTTGACATAATCTGCGCCGGAAAGCAGGGGCAGTTTTTTGGCGATCTGGTCGACCGAAGCCGTGAAGTGGTAGTCCACCGTGGATTTACCAACCTGCCCTTTTCGGGTAGTGATCAGGATAACGCCCGAGGAAGCACGCGTGCCATAGATAGCAGCAGCGGAACCGTCTTTCAACACGTCGATCGACTCGATGTCGTTTGGGTCAACCTGCCGCAGCGAAGCAGCTGGCACCCCGTCGATAACGATCAGCGGCGATGTATTTTGGCTGGTGGTCGACAAGCCGCGGAGGCGGACGTTGAACGATCCGTTGGGGTCGTTGCCCGCGCGGGCGACCACCAAACCGGCCACCTTACCCTGGATCAGGGCGGTGACGTCGTTCACGTTGCCTTTGTTGAAGTTTTCGGCTTTCACGCTGGCCACCGAAGAGGTGATCTCGCGTGATTTCAAGGTGCCATAACCTACCACCACCACTTCGTCGAGTACAGTACCCGGCTTGAGGGCGATGTCTACGGCGTTGGAAGTGCTCAAGGCCACTTCTTCTTCGGCGTAGCCGGTGTAGGCAAAGCGCAATTGGGTGGAGCCGGCCGGTACTTCGACGGAGTAGTTGCCGTCGATATCGGTAACCGCGCCACGGGTGGTGCCGACAACCGTTACGGTAGCACCAATCAGGCCTTCACCTGATTCTGCGTCCGTAACCTTGCCTTTGACGGTGCGTTGTGCCATTGCCAAATTGCCGAACAACAGCAATACAGCAACCAGTAGCCCGCCTTTGGAAAAGGTGTGCAAAAAATTCATACGATAAGTCAGTTTAGTTTAGTGAATCAATATATTTCACACTAAGTGGAAATCGATTATGGCGTTTTGGTACGCGAAAGTCTTTCATGCCTAACACATTAGGAATGAATACACTAAACAAGGAAAATTTGGTAGGGCAATTGTGCTGACTGTAGGTCTTAGGTGTTGCTCATACACTAAGTTGGCGCGAAGGTAGCAATTCAGTTGCAAAACCAACTATTTCTTTTTTCTTGTTTTTTGTATTTTATTATTTTCAGAATTTAATTGCGATTTCTAAAAGTAAAAGCATAGGGTAGAGAAATCTCTACCCTATCTAAACACTGAGTTGTATGAAATAATAATAAATCCAAACCTGGTATCTTGCGCCTTTCTTTTACTGGGGCATTGGCGCAGTTGATTTTGAAAAATGAAATATAACAGAACCGGTAAATGGCAGCACAGAATTTAATTTGAACTACAGCCCGCATCGCTCAAAATTATTTCACAATACGGGGAGCACCAAAGGTTCTCCGACATGCTCGCCGGCGCAAACCGTTGCGCAATCGATTTCTGTTGATAACTTTCAGGAAATGTGAGTAATTTTCAGGCCCCAAACGCGACAACCCGACGATATGAAGCGCATCACGATCAAAGACCTGGCCCAACAAGCCGGGGTAAATCCCTCCACGGTATCCCGAGCCCTCAAAGACCATCCGGATATCAGCCCCGCGTTGCGGGATCGCGTCAAACAACTGGCCGAACAACTCCACTACCGCCCCAACCACATGGCCGTTTACCTGCGGCAACGGACGAGCCGCCTGGTTGGCCTCGTGATTCCTGAAATCACCATGTTCTTTTACCCCTCCCTGATCAAAGGCGTCGAACAGGTGCTCCACAACCACGGCTTCAGCCTGGTCATGCTCCCGTCCAACGAATCGCTCGACCGCGAAACCGAAAATATTCAGATTTGCTTCGACAATGATGTCGCCGGCTTGCTCATTGCCTTCTCCCGCGAAACCAATAACACCGAACACCTGGCCCTGCTGGAAGAAGCCGGCGCGCCCATTGTGATGGTGGATAAAGTCTTGGAAAACAGTGGCTTCGACGCTGTTGTGCTGGATGATTATTCTGACGCCAGGGCAGCCGTAACCCACCTGGTCGCTACCGGCTGCCAGCGCATCGCCGGCGTGTTTGGCAACCCCAACATGCACATCACCCAACTCCGGCTAAAAGGCTTTACCGACGTCCTCAAGGCCAGTCAACTTCCGCTGGATCCCGAGCAACTCCTCTTTGCCAACGACGCCGCTGAGGCGCAGGAATGTGTACAGCAACTGCTCCGGGCCCCCCTGCCCCCAGACGGCCTGTTTGCCATGAGCGATGAAATCATCACCGGAGCCTTGCCTGCCCTGCTCGATTCCGGGCGGAAGATTCCGGATGACTGTGCCGTGGTTTGTATGAGCGACGGCCTGTTGCCCCATTTCCTGCGCCCGCAGGTCACCTTCCTGCGGCACGACGGCTTCGCGCTCGGCCAACTGGCCGCCGAACGCCTCTGTGCCATGATCAAATCGGGCGAACATTTGCAGGCCGATTACCAGGGCCGGCAGATTGTACTGGAGGCCCAATTGATCGAACAGGAAACCACGCGCCCCCTAAATGCCCTGGCCTTGAAATGAATCTTCGCCAGGCATTTGTTTATTCCCCGGTATTGCCGCTTTTTTGCCCCCTGAAACCTGTTTCTCATGCCAAAAAATAGTCCAACCCGCCGCCTCCCGGCCGAATGGGAGCCCCAAAGCGCCGTCCAACTTACGTTCCCCCACGCCGGTTCCGATTGGGCGGATATGCTGGAGGAGGTGCTGCCCTGCTTCGTTCAGATCGCCGAAACCATCAGCCGGTTTCAGCCGGTGCTGGTAGTTTGCCAAAACGCTGCCGAGGCCCGCGCCTGCTTCACCCGGGGCGTGCCGGAGCGGGTCCATTTTTTTGAAGCCGACTCCAATGATACCTGGGCGCGCGACCACGGCGGCATCACCATCGAAGAAAACGGCCAACCTGTGGTGCTCGATTTTGTCTTCAACGGCTGGGGACTCAAATTCCCGGCCCACCGCGACAACCTCATCACCCGTCAACTCTGGGCCGCCGGCCGCCTCAAGGCCCGGCACCGCTATCCCGGCCTGGTACTGGAAGGCGGCGGCATCGAAAGCGACGGCCAGGGCACGCTGCTCACCACCGCCGAATGCCTGCTCTCGCCCAACCGAAACCCACACCTCTCCGCCGCCCAACTCGAAGCCCGCCTCAAAACCTTGTTTGGTCTCGAGCGCGTGCTCTGGCTCCACCACGGCTACCTGGCCGGCGACGATACCGACTCCCACATCGATACCCTGGCCCGCCTCTGCTCGCCCGATACCATCGCCTATGTGCGCTGCGACGACCCCGCCGACGAACATTACTCAGCCCTGAGCGCCATGGAGCAGGAATTGAAGGCGTTTCGTACCGCCGCCGGCCAAGCCTATCGCCTGGTGCCACTGCCCTGGCCGCAGGCTTGCTTCGCCCCCGACGATGGCCACCGGCTACCGGCCACCTATGCTAATTTCCTGATTATCAACGGCGCCGTTTTGGTACCGACTTATGCCGTGCCGCAGGATGCCGAAGCCTTGCGAATCCTGGGCGACGTTTTCCCCGACCGGGAAGTGATCGGTATCGATTGCCGGCCGCTGATCCGGCAACACGGCTCCCTGCACTGTGTGACCATGCAGTACCCGAAAGATGTGTTTGGCTAGAATTTTCTGTATTAAATTCCGAATTCTTGCGCTGAATGTTGCTGAACTTTTGAACATTTGCTCCTACGAGAGCAATTGTTCTTCTTTTGCCTATCCATTGCGGAGCAAAAATTTCTGGAAAAAAAGCGACTGCCCGCTCGTAGTCCTTTCATTGCAAACGAATTACACCGCCACACAAACGTACGTCTTCCATGACCCGGCCACTTACCATCGGATTGGTGCAGCAAACTTGCTCTCCGGACAAGCAGATGAATATCCAAAAATCGCTGGCTGGTATTGCCGATTGTGCCGCCCGTGGCGCCCAACTGGTGGTGTTGCAGGAACTGCACTGCGGCATATATTTTTGCCAGGCCGAGGAAACGGCGATGTTCGACCTGGCCGAGCCCATTCCCGGTCCCGATACGGCCGTTTTTTCGGAGGCGGCGCGGCAGCATGGGGTGGTGCTGGTCAGTTCCCTGTTCGAAAAACGCGCGCCGGGCTTGTACCACAACACCGCCGTCGTCTTTGAAAAAGACGGCACCATCGCAGGTACCTACCGGAAAATGCACATCCCCGACGACCCGGCGTATTACGAAAAATTCTACTTCACGCCCGGCGACCTGGGTTTCCAACCCATCGCCACCTCGGTGGGCAAATTGGGTGTGCTGGTCTGCTGGGACCAATGGTACCCGGAAGCCGCGCGCCTCATGGCCCTGGCCGGCGCCGAAGTGCTGATTTACCCCACCGCCATCGGTTGGGAAAGCAGCGACACACTCGCTGAAAAGGAACGCCAACACGGCGCCTGGTTCACCATCCAGCGGGGGCACGCGGTAGCCAACGGCTTGCCCGTGATCACCGTCAACCGCACCGGCCATGAGCCCGACTGGACTGGGGTGACTGGCGGCATCCAATTCTGGGGGCAAAGTTTTGTGGCCGGCCCCCAGGGCGAAGTATTGTACCTGGCCAGCGCCGACCGGGAAGAAAACATCGTACTTGAAATCGACAAACAGCGCACCGAAGACGTTCGCCGCATCTGGCCCTTCTTTCGCGACCGCCGTATTGATTACTACCAGGGACTCACCAAACGATACCTGGACGGAGAGCAGCGATGAAACTGTCTTATCAACAATTTTTAAGTACCTGTACAACAACCTCATCCACGCTACACCACAGCGCTTTCCCGAAGAGCCAGCAGGAATGCCTTGCCAGATAGACCCAGTGATCGTTCATGTGCCGTTGCCGCTTTTTGCTGGAGCATCGGCAGATACCTTCTTTTTTTGTCAACCGGGTTTTAAATAACAAAAAATATGTCAACGTTCACTTCCCGGCGCCGTGCCTTGAAAACCCTGGCCCTTGGGGCTGCGGCGTTTACGCTGGACGGCGCCCGCCTTGCCGCTACTTCGATGGAAACTACCGCCCCGCCTGTGCTGAAAGGCCGGATCAACCACTCCGTTTGTCGCTGGTGCTTCAACGACATGCCCCTCGATGCCTTTTGTCAGGCGGTAAAAATGCTGGGTATTCCGGCCATCGACCTGGTGGGCCCCAAAGACTGGCCGGTGCTGCAACAATACGGCCTCTTTTCTTCCATGTGCAACGGCGCCGAAATCAGCCTGGTACAGGGCTGGAACGACCGGCAATACCACAGCAAACTGGTCGACAACTACTCGGCTATGATTCCCCTCGTGGCCAAAGCCGGCTACCGCAACCTGATCTGTTTCAGCGGCAACCGCAACGGGATGGACGACGAAACCGGCCTGAACAACTGTGCTGAAGGCCTCAAAAAAGTGCTGCCGCTCGCCGAGCAACACGGCGTGATCCTGTGCATGGAATTGCTCAACAGCAAGATCGACCACAAAGACTACATGTGCGACCGCAGCCCCTGGGGCGTCGAACTCTGCAACCGCCTCGGCTCCGAACATTTCCGCCTGCTCTACGACATCTACCACATGCAGATCGACGAAGGCGATGTGATCCGCACGATCCGCGAGCAACACGCCTATTTTGCTCACTACCACACGGCCGGCGTCCCGGGCCGCCACGAGATCGACGACAGCCAGGAATTGTACTACCCAGCCATTATGCGGGCCATTGCCGACACCGGGTTCAAAGGTTATGTCGCACAAGAGTTTATCCCGGCCAGCCCCAATAAAATCGCCTCGCTGGCCCAGGCTGTTCAAATTTGCGATGTATAAATGCTGAGCAAAAAATGAATTTTTCTCTGGCCCGAAAAAGGGGCCGGTATACGAATTTGATTTAAAAATTATAAAATACAATAGATAATGATCGACAACACGTATGACGCTATTGTCATTGGTTCCGGGATTTCCGGAGGCTGGGCGGCGAAAGAACTCACCGAAAAGGGCCTGAAAACCCTGATGCTGGAGCGCGGCCGCAACATCGAGCATGTCAAAGATTATGACACTGCCAACAAACGCGTTTGGGAGTTTCCGCACCGGGGCCGGTTGACCACCGATATGAAACTCTCGCACCCCGTACAAAAACGCGACTATCCGTACAATGAATTCAGCCCCAACCTTTGGGTCAACGACCTGGACTGTCCGTACACCGAGGTCAAGCGGTTCGACTGGTACCGGGGCTTCCACGTTGGGGGGCGCTCGCTGATGTGGGGCCGCCAGAGCTACCGTTGGAGTGATTTCGATTTTGAAGCCAACAGCAAAGACGGCATCGCCGTAGACTGGCCCATCCGCTATGCCGATATCGCGCCCTGGTACGACCATGTCGAGCGTTTTATCGGCGTCAACGGCTCCAAAGAAGGTTTGCCACAACTGCCCGACGGCGAGTTCCTGCCGCCTATGGAAATGAACTGCGTGGAGAAAGACGTGGCTGCCCGGATCAAAGCCCACTACGGCGGCAAGCGCACCATGATTATGGGCCGTTCGGCCAACCTCACCCAGCCGCACAACGGCCGCGCTACCTGCCAGTACCGCAACCTGTGCTCCCGGGGCTGCCCCTTCGGCGCCTACTTCAGCACCCAATCGTCGACCCTGCCGGCGGCCGTCAAAACCGGCAACCTCACCCTGCGGCCGTTTTCGATTGTCAACCAGATCCTGTACGACAAAAACACCAAACGCGCCAGCGGCGTACTGGTGATTGATGCCGAAACGATGCAAACCATCGAGTACCGCGCCAAGGTGGTGTTTGTGTGCGCCTCGGCCCTGGCGTCGGCCTTCATCCTGCTCAATTCGGCGGAAGAATCCGGCATCGGCAACAGCAGTGGCCAACTCGGCCACAACCTCATGGACCACCATTTCCGCTGCGGCGCCAGCGCCAAAGTGGAAGGCTACGAAGACCGCTACTACTTCGGCCGGCGCCCCAATGGCATCTACATCCCGCGCTACCGCAACCTGTTCGGCGAAAAACGCGACTACCTGCGCGGCTTCGGCTACCAGGGTGGCGCCAGCCGCGAAGGCTGGTCCCGCGAAGTTGCCGAACTGAATATCGGCGGCGCTTTCAAGGACGCACTTTGCGAGCCGGGCCAATGGTCGATCGGCTTGGGCGGCTTTGGCGAAATGCTCCCGTATTTCGAAAACCGTGTGTTTATCGACAACAGCAAAAAAGACAAATGGGGCCAATCGGTACTCGCCATCGACTGTGAGATCAAGGAAAACGAGTTGAGCATGCGCAAAGACATGAAAAACGACGCCGCCGAAATGCTGGAAGCCGCCGGCCATAAAAACGTGAGCATCCACGACAACGGCAGTTTCCCGGGCATGGCCATCCACGAAATGGGTACCGCACGCATGGGCAAAGACCCGAAAACCTCGGTGCTCAACCGCTGGAACCAGATGCACGACGCGCCCAACGTGTTTGTGACCGACGGCGCCTGCATGACCTCCGCCTCCTGCGAGAACCCCTCCCTCACCTACATGGCCCTCACCGCTCGCGCGGTTGACCATGCGGTGAGCGAACTGAAAAAAGGGAACCTGTAAATCCAGCCCATCGCACTACATTTTCAACTCTTGTACACCATCAATTTTTACCATATATGAACAGAAGAGAAGCCATTCAGCGCGTGGCCGTCATCATGGGCGGCAGCCTCCTGGGCGCCGACAGCCTGTTGGCCAACCATATTGACTGGGACGCCCTCGATGAAGCGGACGCCAGCAAAGGCGTCGGTATTTTTTCCAAAGCACAGGTGCGCCTGCTGAACGAAATCGCCGAAACCATCCTACCTGCCACCAGCACCCCCGGCGCCAAAGCCGCCAAAGTGGGGCCGTTCATCGCCCTGGTGGTCAGCGATTGCTACAATGCCGACGAGCAAAAAACCTTCGTCGACGGACTGGCTGCTCTGCAGGCGCGGTGCCAAAAAACCACCGGCAAAACCTACCTGCGCTGTTCGGCACAGCAACGCCACGATTTCCTCGTCGAACTCGACCAGGAACAAAAAGCCGCCAAAGGCAAAACCGGCGAACCAACCCCTTACTTCCGGACCCTGAAAGACCTCGTGCTCTGGGGCTATTTTACCTCCGAAATTGGGTGCACCCAAGCCCTGCGTATGGTCGAAATACCAGGCCGTTACGAAGCCTGCATGCCCTACCAAAAAGGCGATAAAGCCTGGGGGGGATACTAGGTGAATGAATGTGGCCAATGTGATTTAATGTGGCCAATGTGAGGGAATGTCCCAGGTAGCGCGGCGTTTACGCCGCTCTGGTCAAGGCCCTTTAGGGCCGTATGAATGTGGTCAATTGGATGAATGTGGTCAATTGGATGTAATGTGACTAAGTAAGGCGTAAAAAATAAAGTCACGAATACCTCCTGCCTCGTACCGCTCGCGAGCCAACCCCACCCCCGAAACCTCGGGGGTGGGGTTGGCTCGCGAGCGGTAGAAAACGTGAAACTATTTTTTAAGCGTTACGAATGTGGGTAAATTTTAAAATTTTTTGAATTTGGAATACCACCCATTACCCATATCCCACTACATTAACCCACATTAAAAACCATTAAAAAAATTGGCCACATTGGCCTCATTCCATCACATTGGCCACATTCATCCAATTGGCCACATTCATCCAATTGGCCACATTAAAAAAATATGATTAACCTGGAAACGGAGCAAAACAAGGACGCGATGCAGCTGGCGGTGAGTAAGGTGAACCGCTTGTTGGAACAGATTTATGAGGGCGGCGGCAAGAAGAGGATTGAAAAACAACATGCCGAAGGCAAAATGACCGCCCGGGAGCGAATCACGTATTTGCTGGATGCCGACAAGCCCAGGATTGAGGTGGGCGCGTTTGCCGGCTATGAAATGTATGCCGAATACGGCGGCTGTCCGGCCGGCGGGGTAGTGGTCGTGATCGGGTATGTGCGGGGCCGGCAGTGTATTGTGGTAGCCAACGATGCCACCGTGAAGGCCGGCGCCTGGTTTCCGATCACCGGCAAAAAAAACCTGCGCGCCCAGGAGATCGCCATGGAAAACCGCCTGCCGATCATTTACCTGGTCGACAGTGCGGGCGTGTTCCTGCCGATGCAGGACGAAATTTTTCCCGACAAAGAGCACTTCGGCCGCATTTTCCGCAACAACGCCAAACTCTCCTCGGCCGGCATCCCACAAATCGCCGCAATCATGGGCAGTTGTGTCGCCGGCGGTGCGTATCTGCCCATCATGTCCGATGAAGCGCTGATCGTGGAGGGCACAGGCTCGGTGTTTCTGGCCGGCCCTTATCTGGTCAAAGCCGCCATCGGCGAAAACGCCGACAAGGAGACCCTCGGCGGCGCCACTACCCATTCGGAGATCAGCGGTGTGACCGACTACAAAATGCCCGACGACCAAACCTGCCTGGATACCATCAAAGATTTGATGGACAAAATGGGGCGCTTTGATACGGCCGGCTTCGACCGCAGCACCCCGCAGGCGCCCGCCGGGGAGGCAGGGGATTTGTTCTCTATTTTTCCAGAAAAAGGCGCCAAACCCTACGACACGCTGGCACTGCTCCAGCGCCTGGTGGACGGGGGCCAACTGACGCAGTACAAAGAACACTACGGCAAAACCATTTTGTGTGCCTATGCCCGGATCGATGGCTGGGCGGTCGGTATCGTGGCCAACAACCGGCAGGTGGTAAAAAATGCCAAAGGGGAAATTCAGTTTGGCGGCGTTATCTATTCGGATTCGGCCGACAAAGCCACGCGGTTCATCCTGAATTGCAACCAGAAAAAAATACCGCTGGTGTTTTTGCACGACGTCACCGGCTTTATGGTGGGCACCCGCTCCGAACACGGGGGCATCATCAAGGACGGCGCCAAAATGGTCAATGCGGTGGCCAACAGCACGGTTCCCAAATTCAGCGTGGTCCTCGGCAACTCCTATGGCGCAGGCAACTACGCCATGTGCGGCAAAGCCTACGACCCGCGCCTCATCGTGGCCTGGCCGACGGCCAAAATCGCGGTGATGGGGGGCGAACAATCCGCCAAAGTGCTCACCCAAATTCAGGTACAATCGCTCAAAGACAAAGGCCAGGCGCCCGATCCGGAAGGCGAACAGGCCTTGTTTCAGGAGATCAAAAACCGCTACGAGGCCCAAACGACGCCCTACTACGCGGCCGCCCGGCTTTGGGTGGATGCGATTATCGATCCCCGCGACACGCGGCAGTGGATCAGCATGGGCATCGAGGCAGCCAACAACGCACCGGTGGAAAAATTCAACCCTGGGGTGATCCAGGTTTGAATCGATAGCACTTGGCTGGGTAATGGCTACCCTAAAAACTGTATGACCGAGCCCAGGCAATCGGTCAGCAGGGTTTGCTCGCCGATAAAACTGCTGACATACACCGGCAGGGCGGCCAGGCCCTGTGCCAGGTAGGGCCGCCGGGCGCTGGTATGGAAATACTCGTGCAGGCACTCGAGCACGTAGGCTTGTTCTTCAAAACTCAGGTCATAAAACAGCGGGAGGCGCAACAGTCGCCCGGAATATTTTTCGGCATTGGCCAGGCTGGTTTTTTTGTACCGCTTTTGGTAATAGGGGCATTGATGCAGGCCGGAATAGTGAAAAGTAGCGATGATACCGCGTTCTTTCAGGAAATAGAGCAGGCGGTCGCGGTCGGCCTGGCTGTTCAGGGTGATGTAGAAAATATGGGCGTTGTGCTGGCTCTGGTTGCTGATGAAGGGCAATTTGAGGTAACCTTTATCCTGAAACTCTTTGAGGCCGTGGTAGTACTTGTCCCACAATTCGACGCGTTTCTGTGTGATTTGCTCAATGTGGGTCAATTGTGGATACAAATAGGCACAGTTGAGTTCTGAGAGGTTGTATACCGAGCCGACATCCACCCAGGTGTACTTGTCCACGAGTCCCAGGTAAAAATTATGTCGGTTGGTGCCGCAGTCGCGGAGCAGGTATGCGCGGCTCACCAGTTTGGGGTTGTTGATGAGCAACAAGCCGCCTTGCCCGCAGGTGATGTTTTTGGTTTCATGGAAGGAGAAGGTGGCCAGATCGCCGAAGGTGCCCAGCCGGATGCCGTCGTAGTAGGCTTCCACGGCATGTGCGGCGTCTTCGATCAGGAGCACGCCGTGGCGGCGGGCAATTTCCTGTACGCGGTACATGTTGACGCTGATGCCGCCGTAGTGGATGACGACAATGGCTTTGGTTTTCGCGGTGATCAGGGTCTCCAGGTGCTGCAGGTCGAGGTTGGGTGATGCGGCTGCACTGTCGCAGAGCACCAGTTTGGCGCCGCGCAACTCAAAGGCATTGGCCGTGGAAACATAGGTGTAGGCGGGGATGATAACTTCGTCGCCCGGTTTCAGATCAAGGAGCAATGCGGCCAATTCCAGCGCATTGGTACAGGATGCTGTAAGTACCACCTCTTCTGACCCGTAATTTTCTTTGAAATATTGATGGACCAGGTTGGCGTACTTGCCCCGGAAAAGCGAAGAACAGTCAAATGAAGGCGCGATTATTTCGCCGAAATTCAGCTGGTTGTGAAAGGGTTTGTTAAACGGTACAGTGTACGGTTTCAGTACGGTTTTTGCCGTTACGCCCTCGAAGCGTGGCGTAGCTGGAAGTGTGCTCATAAGCATTCGTTTTACAAGGATGCAAACTGGATGTTTATGAAGCGTGTGTTTGCCGGAAGAGTCTTTTATCAGGTGCAGGACCAGGCTTGTAGTGTCAATTCCTGGTATCGCGCGGATGCTTTTCCCTTCCTTTTTGGATTGTGTGGATTAGGGATTAAAAGACTACGATTCTTCTACATCAAAGAAACCCAGGGGGTTCCGTTCGAAATATTTTGCCGGTTGGCCGTTGTTCCCCAGGCGCATGCCTTTTTGAATGGGGAATCCGGCTTCGTATGCATTGATCAACAACAAACCGCCGAAACATTTCACCAAAAATTGCCCGCTTTCAAACACGGCAACCACCGTTCCGGTTTCCCATTTTTCATACCCAAAATCATGCAGGTCAAAAACTTGCGCATCCCAAATATACAAGGCCTGGTCGTTTACAAACGTAAAAGCGCCATCAAAAGGCCGGGTAACGGCCCGGATAAACCGCTCCAATGCGTGTACATCCTGCGTCCAATCCAGGAGCCCATCTTCCGGACTGCGTTTTGGGTAATAGGTTGGTGTGATCGTGGTGTTTTGAGGATGAAGGGCAAACGAATGATGCACCAGGTTTTCAATATTCCGCTCGATCAGGTATTTCATCGCCAGCGTATTTTTGAAATGCATGGTGGCCGCAGTGTCGCGCTGGGTAATTTGAAACTTAAACGTGTCCACCACATCGCCCGAATCTACCCCCGGGTCATACCGGAATAAATTCGTGTAAAACACTTGCCGGCCTTCGATGATCGACCAGTTCATGGGCGAACGCCCACGTCCCAGGGGCAGGTTCATCGAACTGCCGTGCATCCCAAAGGCGCCTACATTCAAGCCGCTCAGTACTTCTTCCGGGATTAGCCGCTGCCAGCCAATGGCAAAGGCAAGGTCCAGGTTCAGGGATTGGATATAGGCCTGATCGTCCGGGTGTTTCAGGGAATAGTACCGGGCCTGATACACTTGAATACCCCGTTGTTCGGCGGCTGCTTTCAAGTCCAGATAATCGGCCACCCCGTGTTTTTGCCCGGCTTCCGGGGGGATGGTGATCAAATGGCGGACGGGGTACCGGATATCCAGGTTTTCCAGAAGAAAGAGGGTAGTCGCCTTACAACCGAACACCGCAATTTCTTCAAAGGTTTTCATCAATTTTCCGGAAAGGGATACAGTTGTTGGAAAATTCCGATTTCAAGGCTTTCACCCGATCATCGTAGTATCTCGCGATTTTGTCCAGGTTGCTGTCGCCGTCTAGCATCCACCAGATCGGGTGGGTGAGCAGGTGCAGCGTTTTTTGATGGCTAAACTCCGGCGAATCGAAGGGGTGGCCAAAGCGCCACACACCGGTCGAATCGGAGCAATACTTGATGTCGCGGAAATACTTGGATTGGTAGGTATGTTCGATGCCAAAAATAGGCGCATCAAACTCCTGGAAGAAGGTATTGGGGCGGTGCAGGCTGATGATGTCGACATCTTCGCGGAACAGGTCGCGGAAGATTTGTACTTCCTGCTGCAGGCCCTTGTGGAAATCTTCGTAGAGCGAGGGGTCGAAATGAATGCTGATGTGGTGCCCCATCTCGCGGATCAGGCAGATATTTTCATAGTCCTTCGGCGCCAGCACGTTGTAGAGGTTGGAGCGCAGCAGGAAAAAATAGGTGGCTTTTATACCCAGTCTCGATTCAATGAGTGCCGATTGCAGGGCAAATTCGGTGTCGAAGTCAATGTCGTGGCGCAACAAGAGCTGTTTCTTCGGACTGCTGAGTTCGCGGAAAAAACAGGATTGGTAACCGTGTTCAAGAATCGTCTTCAAAAATTCGGAATAGGAACCGAACCAGTGATTAGGCAGGTGTCGTCGATTGATCTCCGTATCCGCGGGGGTAAATCCATGACCATTTGGCAGGAGTACAAAATTTACCATAGATAGTGTTGTTTCTCACTTTTCACTGTCTTGCCTTGCAAAACAACGATTAGTTGATTAAATAGTGTAATAGGTTCAAGGAAAAATTCTCTGCGATGTGCCGAATGTGTTAACAGCTGCGCACCCGCTTGATGAAAATATTGTAAAATGCTTTGGTCAAATACCGCACATCGGTGAGCAGGGGCTGGCGTTCGTAGCGTTGCAGATACCGCCGTTCGATGTCTACCGTATCGTCCAGGGTTTTCGGAATTTCCACATATACCGGCGGTACGAGGCCGGGTTTGAAATTTTTGCGGTATTCCTGAAAATCAGCCGGGTACAGGCTGAAATAGTGTTTGCTGATGGGCCGTACACCAAAAATTTTCAGGTCGCCGCGCAGCAGGTTATAAATCATGGGCAGCTCATCAATCCAGTATTTGCGCATGAATTTGCCTACCGTGGTGATCCGGGGGTCGTTGTTGAACTTGGACCCGGTGCCGATCCCGCCGGCGCCGTTGCGTTCGTAAATAAACTGCTGGACGTACTCGGAATAGGGGTACATCGTCCGCATTTTATACACTTTGACGATTTTTCCGTTTTTACCCACCCGGCGCAGTTTGATGAAAGGGCCGTAGGTAGCCTCCATATTATAATCGGGCTCGCCGGTTTTCTCGGCAATAAAATACAGTTTGCCGTCGGCTTCCACCGAATCCAGCAGCCGGAATCCGCAAGCATACAGGCGGCCGTAGGTTTCCATTTCCGAAAGCACCCGGTTGCGGCCCTGCGTCAGGGCGAAGTAGGCGCGCCGCAAATAGGGCAGTTTCGGCCATACCCGTTTGATCAGGTAGTCAAAGGGGTAAACGATTTTACTGATTGGCCGCGAGTACTTGGCCATGAGCTGTTCCTTGCGGCGCTCTGAGGTCAGCACGGAGCCTACCAAATACCCGCCCAAGGGTAGGTTTCGGTTGGCTGATTCCAGAAACTTGTTGACAAAGCGGATATCATTCAAGCGTTGAAGATTGATGATACACGGCTTTTCCGACAATTGATCGGCTTGGGCAGCCACCAGATGTTCGTCCAGCGACAACAAGGTATCCACCACCACCGGAGATTCCATTGAATCCGGTTCAATCCAATGTTCCATCGACTGGATTGCGGCGGCAGGCAACATACGCTCCAGGTTTTTTCTGCCCTGTGCGTTGGATTGTTTCACCTGGTCAATAATTAGTTCCATGAGTCAAGCTACTTTAAAATTGATTAATAATCATTCCACCCAATATCGGATGGCAGCATGAACCAAGGGGGGTGTGGATTAAAAATCAATAACTTGGGAATGTCAATTTATATAATATTTCTATCAAACAGCCGTACTCTGCTATGCTGGATCACAGGCATAAACAGCGCACGGTCAGAATGCTCGAACCGTCGCCAGATACATCGAAAGCAAACGAGACCAAGGGCCGTTAATGCCAGATGTCGGGCGGATTGAATACCGCGAAATAAGCTTGAAAACGTGCAGATTAAAATTCGGTGCGTTGCGAGGGATTGCTCGCCGATTAGTTCCAAAAAGGCATAGAATGTTGCAGTGTAATACGGGGGGAGCGGTGCAACATTAGAGAAGCGATGTTGAGAATCAGATGACCTTATGAACTAACAAAAGCCCGGATTATATAAGTAGAGACAAATTTCAGGGATTTCCCTCTACCGTGCAACTAAAATTGGAATGAATGTTCGTTTTTACTACATAAATCACTATAATCAGGTATATCAATTACGAGTTCTACCCAAAGGTGTAGCATAGATTGAAAATTAGGTAGATACGCAGGTGGATTACATTCCAAAACTGTGCCAATCAGGAGGCCGTCCGCTGCTCATCCCTCAATATACCCTTATTGGGGGAGGAACGCAATTTGATCAACCAATACTTCGCTGTGTTTTTGACCCGCTGTTTTTGCTTGTCCATCACCCAGGTCAGGTAGTGATCCGTCCAGCGTTGCGGATGGAAATTGAGCATCGCAGTGGCCGGAAAATGCCCCTGGTTGACGCTGTGGATGATATCCTGCGTGGTGTGGAAATGCAGTTTGAAATGATCGGCCACCTTGTCGCGCACGCTCACCGAGTGCCCGTCCCAACGCCGGCCGGTATCCGTCAGGTAAAACACCTTTTTGAAATCCAGGTCGAAATACGGCTCGCCGATCAGGCCGTAATCCCGGTATTGGTAGTGTTTCCAAACATCCTTGTTGTCGTATTTTGAACGCGGACTGCCGTGCATGCAAATTGTTTGCACGGGCACCACGTTGCGCAGTTTCTCCAGGTGTTGCTCGAAGAGCCGTATGGCCTTGTGCGGATCGCCCTTGGCAAAATCCATGTCTTCGTAGTGATACCCTACCTCGTGCCCCAGTTCATAAATCTCCCGGATCACACCTTCGTCATAACTTTCGGGCACCATTCGAAAATAATACGAGCCCACAATGCCTTTCTCGTGCTGAATCCGGGCAAATTGAAGGGAGTGGAGTTTGCGGTCGTCCACATCGTGCCGCAGCAGGATGGTTCGCGGCTGCGGCGATTGCAGGTATCCAGAAAAGGTTTGAAAGGAATAATTCGCGGCTTTTAGCCGGTCCAGCAGGTGCCGGTATACTACAGTAGAAAAATCGCGCATGTTGGGAAGGCTGTTTTAATATAATCGTATCGGTATTCGATTCGGTGATTCGGAACTTCAGGATACCAGGCTGCCCACCTGTGCGGCATATTTCTCCAGGTTGTACTGAAACACGCGTTTCAACCCTTCCTGCAT
Source organism: Saprospiraceae bacterium (assembly GCA_020846655.1). GTDB lineage: Bacteria > Bacteroidota > Bacteroidia > Chitinophagales > Saprospiraceae > M3007. Next base: position 19,599 of record JADLDL010000075.1, read on the forward strand.
CCGCACCTGCGGCTCATAACCCAGCAAGCGGCGGATCTTTGATATATCCGCTTTGGAGTGTTTCACATCGCCCGGCCGCTCTGCTCCGTAGCTCGCCTGAATGTTTTTGCCGGTGATCTGCCGTAGCATCTCCACCATTCCGTTCAGGTCCACCTGCTCGCCACAGGCTACATTGTACACCTGGTTGAGGGCCGCCGGGTCTTCGCTGAACAAGGCCAGGTCGTTGGCGTGCACCGCATTGGCCACAAAGGTGAAGTCGCGGCTGGTGCTGCCGTCGCCGTGGATATGCGGCGCCCGGTCCTCAATAAAGGCTTTGCAAAAGATCGGAATGACGGCCGCGTACGGGTTGTCGGCGTTCTGCCGCGGACCAAAAATATTGAAATAGCGCAAGCCGATGTACGACAAGCCATAGGTCCGGGCAAACACCTCGGCGTACAATTCCGCCGCGTATTTGCTCACCGCGTAGGGCGACAAAGGCCGGCCGATGCGCTCTTCCACCTTGGGCAACTCGGCACTGTCGCCGTAGGTGCTCGACGAAAACGCCAGCACCACCCGGCCCACTCCGGCTTCCCGGGCGGCACGCAGGATGTTGACCGTGCCGCCTACGTTGACCTCATTGG
>JADLDL010000076.1 GCA_020846655.1 Saprospiraceae bacterium
GGATTCGCCGGGACACCGCAGGTTGTTTTGTTGGCGGGTCTGTTTTGGCGCTAATTCCAGCGTGTAGGTGGCGATGGTGTCGCAGCCGCCGGTGCTGGCGGGCAGCGTGAGCGTCACGGTGCCGGGCTGGCTGTAACTATTGCCGCCGAGGGTTACGGATTCGCCGGGACACAGCATGATGGTTTGTTGGAGGGTCGGTTGTGGTGCTATTTCCAGCGTGTAGGTAGCAAGGGTGTCGCAGCCGCCGGTTGTGGCGGGCAGCGTGAGCGTCACGGTGCCAGGCTGGCTGAAAATATTGCCGCCGAGGATAACGGATTCGCCGGGACACAGCAGGATGGTTTGTTGGAGGGTCGGTTGTGGTACTAATCCCAACGTGTAGGTAGCAAGGGTGTCGCAGCCGCCGGTGCTGGATGGCAGGGTGCGGGTTACAGTAGTGGCTTCAAAATAGGTGGAATCGCCAAGCGTGACGCCCTGGCCCGGGCACAGCAAAATAATTTTTTGCAGAAATGGCTGCGCATTTGCGCAAAAATTTTCAGCCAACAAATCGGGTGTGGCGGTATGCGGCACATCGCGCGGAATTGTGGGTTCAAACGGCGTTTGGGTAATGGGCTCGTGTGAGATAAACGGTGTCTTTTCTGTCACGGTGACGTCGATATTTATCGTGCAACATCCCCCGATGTTGCCCTCAGCGTCTGTTTTCAGGAGCAGTATTTCCCCCTGCTGCACGCCGTTGAGGTCTATGGTGGCCAGGGAGAGTAAACCGCCATCGGCGGTTTGAATCGTTTTTAATATTTGAGTATAATTCATGCCACCATGCTGGTGCGCCCACAAGACATTGCCGTTTTCGTCAATTTTTACGAGGATCGCTCGTGTATCCCCCTGGTTAAATGAGGTGTAGTACATCATGTCGAAGATCGAAGTGCCGTCGGGCAGGGGGAGGACATGCCAACTCAGGTTTTGGAACCCCACTTTATACAATTTGGTCCACACCGGAACACCTTCCGGGCTGATGCGTTGCAGGTAACTGTTGACCCGGATTTGCCCCGGAATATCATTATAATAATAGCCGCACACCATCAGGTCCCGGTTGGGCAATTGCCCCATATCGAACAGCCAGATGTCTTCGTCCAGGCCAAGCGTATCGCTGATGCGGTATTCCGTTGATTGCAAAATGGCGCCGGTGTTGGCGTTCATGGTACGCAGGGAGCCATGGCTGTCGACACTGCCGGAAAGGAATATAATGCTGTCGTTCAGGATCTCTACCGACAGACTATTGTAGTTGTTCGAAGGCGTAAATTCACTCCACAGGGTTTCCCCGTTGTTGTCTACCCGAATGACAAACGCCTGGAAATAACCCGGTTTGGATTTTAAACCGGACAGGATATATCCATCGGGCATGTTGAAGATCTCGCCGCGTGCCGATTCGTTGAAATTTTGTTGACCGATCGTTTTTTGCCACAGCGTATTGCCGTTGTCGTCTACCTGCATCAGCCAGCCATCCGAGTAGGTGCCGCCCAAATTCTGCGTGCTGCCCCACAGGATAAACCCGCCGTTGTTGGCTGGTTTCGCCAGGGTCAGTTGGTCATTGCCAAATCCGCCGTACGATTTTTGCCAGAGCACCGTCCCGTCTTTATCTGTACGGATCAATAGCCCATTTTGGTTGTTGGTTTCGGGATCAAAAGTGTACCCCAGCAACAGGTATCCGTCGGCAAGTTCGAGCAGGTCTGTGGCAAAGTCATTGCCGGGGCCGCCATAGGTTTTTTGAAACGTAGCGATCTGAGCGAAAAGAGTGAAAGACAACAGGCAAAGGAACCCGACAAGGCTGCGGCGGATGGCAAAAAAAACCATGTTTTGAAGTTGGTTTTGAAAATTGAAGATGAACACCGCTGCGGTGGGGGGACCAACAGGGCAGTGACGCGGGGAGCTGCGAATTAAAGGGCTTTTGGGTACTTCATTTGTTGTGTAAAGAATATTGAAACCTGCCGGACAAAATCGGACAGGCTGCCCTGAAACGCCGGGCCGGGGGGAGAAGAGGCGATGTTTCGCACAAATGTTTGGCGAAGAAAAGTGTTTGCCAAAATCATTTTTTGGCCGGCTTAGAGTAAAAATTAATTTTTTAAGCAAATAAATATTTGATAATTAAATAGTTAAGGCAAAAACCGTAGATCTCGATTTCACGATCCGCCACAAATTTGCCATCCAGAAATGGTATTGGCCCTTCCTGCGAAGAGTCCGTAAATCCCCCTACCTTTGCGGCCGCTATGCTGACCCTTAATAATGTCTTTGTAAAATACGGCAACCGAACGCTGCTTGACGGCGTCAACCTGGTCGTCAAACCCGGCGAACGCCTGGGCCTCGTGGGCCGCAACGGCGCCGGAAAATCTACGCTGCTGAAAATTATCGCCGATGAAATGTCGCCCCACGACGGCAACGTCGTCAAACCGGCGCATTTTACCATCGGTTACCTGCACCAGGATATGCTCCTGCCCAAGGGCAAAACCGTGATGGACGAAACCATGACGGCCTTCGCCGAAGTGCTGGCCCTGGAAAAACAACTTCAGGAAATCCAGGAAGAACTGACCCACCGCGAGGATTACGAATCGGAATCCTACCACAAGTTGCTCGAAGATATGGGCGACATCACCGAGCACCTGCACCACCTCGGCCATGCCACCTCGCAGGCCGATGCCGAACGCGTACTGGGCGGCCTGGGCTTTCAGCACAAGGACATGACCCGCCTCACCGACGAGTTCTCCGGCGGCTGGCAAATGCGGATCGAACTGGCCAAAATGCTCCTGCGCCAACCCGATTTGCTCCTGCTCGACGAGCCGACCAACCACCTCGACATCGAGAGTATCCTCTGGCTCGAAGACTGGCTCGACCGCTACCCCGGTATGGCCATCGTCATCAGTCACGACCGGCGTTTTCTCGACAACGTCACCACCCGTACCGTGGAGATCATGCTCGGCCGACTCGAAGACTACAAAGTGCCCTAC
>JADLDL010000077.1 GCA_020846655.1 Saprospiraceae bacterium
GCCCGGCGCCTGGAGATCAAAATCTACTACGAACAGGCGAGCGAACTTTTGCCCTACAAAGTGGATGCCTTCAAGATGTTTATCAGCCGGGCTTCGCAAAAATTCCTGTCCGCCCAATTGCGGCAGCGCAACGCCGATTTTGCCAACCTGGTGTACCAACTGATGCAAACCGCGCCTGCCGACCGGAAGCGCGCCGAGCGCCTGCTCCTGCGCATCCAGGAAAAAAAATGGGTAGCCGATCGCGACTGGCTGTTGGAAAAAGCACGGGCGCTGGGTTAGGCTTTCGCCGGATTTTGGAAAAAACGTTACATTTTTCAGCGCTTGTTTCGAGCCGTTTCCGGCTGGAACCGGTGCCATTTTGCCGCTTTCCAGGCGCCCTGAACAAGGGCAAACCGGCTCCTTACAGTGTTGAACTTTGAAAAATGTGTTATTGGCCGGACTTACCCGCCCCCCCACTTTTGTGCCATCAGTTCACGTAAACACGTATTTTTAAAAACAGATGACATGAAGAAAAATGCCTTTTTGATGCTTCTCCTGCCCCTGCTGGGCGCCGTGGCACTCGGTGTGTACAGCTGCCAAAAATCCACAACCGTCAGCGAAGCGCCCCAACTTTCCTTGTCGGAGCAATCCGTCGACAGCCGGGAGTACACCGGCGAGTGCAGCACCAACCAATGCCGAGGCACCGGTACCATTGAGTTGCTCAGCGTGTCGCCGGATGGCGCGTTCTTTTTCCTGGATGTAGTGGCTACCCAAAACTGCACCGACGATGTGCCGCCGGAAGATCCGTATTGCCACGTAGCCAGTTACTCCAACAACCCGAACCTGCCGCCGACGTCGCCGGCGACGCTCCTTGGGGTGGGCAAAACGGTTAGCATTCCCTGGCAGCCCGGAAAAAAATACTGGTTCACCACGTACAGTGAGAACCCAGCCCCCTCCACCATCGTCGTCAAAGTAAAATTTGGCAGCACTTCCAACACGTACACGCTGAACAGTCAAAACTTTTTGACCGGCCCATACTCGTTGCCCAACTGCAACAGCACCATTTTTCAGTGCTACGATCCGGGCTAGGCCCGACCAAAAATACAGACCGTTAAAAGGGCCGTTTCCATCTGAGCGAGGATGGGAGCGGCTTTTTGTCTGTACCGCCAAAAACACAACTGGAATTCTACCCCAAAAGTGTTACGGATTCTACGTGTCGGTTGGCCGATCTTTGTTGTACCAACGCCGGAATACGGGTGTTCTACTTTTTGCAGGTCCTCGAACCTCTGATAAACAGACCAATTTTAATGAGCCACTTCGAACTGGAAAGCAGTTTGAGGTGGTTTTTTTAGACAAGACCTTGGTCTGCATAAAAAAACCGCGCCCCCCTCTTGTGGGGCACGGCAGAAAATTTAATGAGTCGTGTCTTGTATTAAAGCCGCAGCAAGGCGGGCGTTTTGTTTTCATGGCCTTGGCTGGCCGGCGCTCTTGGAAGACGCTTGAACAACATTCGTGGCACTGGCAGCGGCTTTGTTCAAGGCTCCCGAGACTTCGAAGTAGAAGGCCTCGGGAGCTGAACGGCAGCAACAGTTCCATTGAATATGGCTATTCCGGGTATTTACGGCAATTTGACCACTCGATACGTTTGGCTGGCACCGTTGGCGTCCATACGGAGCAGGTACAGGCCCGAGAGCAGGTCGGAGGTAGGTAGGATATATTCCTGACTGGCAGAATATTCTTGTTCGAGCACCAAGCCGCCGTTGAGGTTGAACAACTGGAAGCGGACGGGGCCGGTAGTAGTATTGTCCTGGTTTTGGATGCGAAGCTGGTCGCTAAAGGGGTTTTGCACCAATGTTTTTTGGTTCAGATCGGTAGTTTCGGGAGCAGCGTTTCGGTTGTCGGGTGCGTTAGCAAACCAGTCTTCCTGACGCCAAAAACGGATCGTGGTGACGCTGGTGGGTTTGCTTTTTCCGCCTTCTTGCCCGCCTTTGCCCTGAAAGCCAGGCGCGATGGTAAAGCAGAAGGAGGTGATTACCGGGTTGATTTCTGAAATTTTGATATATACCCAATCTTCGTATTCGACGCCATTGTATTTTTTCACGACGATCTGATTGGGGTTGCAGAACGGCGGAGTCGACCAGTTGCCGCTGCTGTTCAAACCAAAAATCTGGCTGTTCAGCATGCTGGGTATGATCTTGCCCAGTTCCATATTGGCCTCACAGAAGACCGAACCTTCGCCATTGTAATTGATATCGTAGGGCGCCCGGAGCGAGAACATTTCGGTGTTCCAGATGATATCGAAGCCATAGTGGTAGCCTTCGATGGGCCACTCCACGTCGAAACAGTTGTCGCCTTCCGGGTCGTCGAGGATTTGCTGGATGCCATCGGGGGCCGTGTGCTCAACGATGAGTTCTGCAATAATCGGAAGAAAGTTTTCTATTGATGCCTTTCTGCGGCTGGCCGGGCAGCCGGGCGCGCGGGCGGCTACGGTGATGGTGACCGCCACCGGCGAGGCCATCGGGAGGTTGATGTTCAGGCCGGAGGTAGTATCGGCCAGGATCAGGTCTTGCGTCTGGTAATTGCGCACTTCGAGGCAATAGTCGCCAGCGCCTTGAACGCCGTCCCAGGCCAGTGAAATGAGGGTGCCATTACCGCCTGTCAGGTGAAAATTGGAGGGCGCCGGCAGGTCGCAATGAAAGCCGCCGGCCGGAGCAGGGGCAAATACAACAATAGGCTCGCCGGCGCGGACTTGGCCCACAGCGAGGAAAAACACAAGAATAGCAAGCAGGTGAAGTGCTTTTTTTAACATAACAGACCTTTTTATGATTATCTTTAAACTTGGGTCAAAGGTAAGGCTGTGGAATCTCAAAAATCAGTAACACTTTTACACCCAATTTCCAAAATGAGTTTCCCAACCTATGGAGCGGACGAACATTGCAGAGCTGCTGCGGACCCTGCAACCGAAAGAAATACAAGAATTTGAGTTGTTTTTGGACAGCCCCTACTTCAACCGGGGCAAAAACCGGGAGCCCCTCTTGCGGCTGTTCCAAATTTTGTGCGAGTCCAATTTTGGCGAGGACGAATCCCACCTGAGCCGGCAGGCGGCGTATGAACGGGTGTTTCCGGGCAAGGAATGGGTGGAGCGCAAACTCGAAAAACTGCTGGTAGACCTGAACAAACTGTTGCGCAGTTTCCTGATCACCCGACACTACCTCCGGGAAGAAAACGAGTTTCAGCAGCAGCTGGACCTGAGTAGAATTTTCTGGGCCAAAGGCTTGGATGAGCGTTACCAGCAAGCCTTAGCAAAACTTAAAAGTTTTCAAGAAAATTATCCTTGGAAAAACGTAGACTATTTTTTTCACCAATTTCAACTTGAATACGCCATCCACGAATATGAAAGTGTTTATAACCGAAGAAAAAGCGATTTGAATATTCCTCAAGTTCTCCATAATTTAGACATATTTTACCAGTTGCATCGATTGCAGCAACTAAATATTTTTTTGCTGCAGCAAAAAATGGCGAACCTTGATGTAGCAGAAAACATATTGTTTGCCCTTAAAGAAAGCCCTTTGCCTGATCGGTATCTCCAAGAATCTAACAGGTTATTTATTTTAAATAACATATTCAATTTGTTAAATCGAGTTGATCCTTCTGTTGACGATTTCCAACAATTAACAAATATTCTAATTCAAAACGAGTCAAAAATTGAAAAAGAAGAACTGGAACAAGCCTACTCTTTATTACGGAACTTATGTGTAATCTTGATCAATTCCGGCTCTAAAGAACTGCTACCTGCCTTACACCAAATTCAGCGTGACAACTTAGTTCGGGGTTATTTGTACCAATCTGAAAAAGGTGACAAACTGGCTTCAAGTGTTTTTCTCAACCTCGTCTCCGTCGCTCTCCGCGTTCAAAACTACGACTGGGTGCGCGATTTCCTGGAGTCCCACCAGGACCGCATCATCGGCGACAACGACACCCGCGATTTTTATCGCTTCAACCGGGCCTGCTACCTGTTTGCCATCGGGCAGTACGAGGCCGCGCTCGATCATATCCCGGCGGCTTCGCCCTACCTCGACTACCACCTGATGGCCCGGCGCCTGGAGATCAAAATTTACTTCGAAACCAATTCTGACCTGCTGAGTTACAAAGTCGATTCCTTTAAAATGTACATCAGCCGGGCCTCCCAAAAATTCCTCTCGCAGGAACTGCGCCGCAAAAACGCCGATTTTGTCAACCTGATCGTCCAGATCATGCAATCCACCCCCGGCGACGAAAACCGCGCCCAACGCCTCAGCAAGCGTATTTTGGAAAAAACCGGCGTGGCCGAGCAGGATTGGCTGCTCACCAAGGTGAAGGAATTGGAGTAAAATCCCGGACTTTCTGAAAAAGTGTTACAAAAATTTCACCCGCCTCCGGGAGCCCTTCCGGAGCCTGGCCACTCTGGTGGCCGGCTGCCGTTTTCAGTTAAAAACGACCCTCGTTCCTGTTTTTTTCTTGCTTTTTAGCCTCAAAAACCGTCGTAACAGCCGCCAATGGCCCTCTCCGGGCCCGGCAGGAGCCAGGCGTCCGCTCCCCCAGCCTTTCCGCCAAGAGCACTGTACTTGGTCCGTTCGGGCCCTGCCGGTGTTTGGGCGAAACCGGAAACTACCCAAAAAGGTGTTATTTTTTTCAGCGCTCACCCGCCGCACCTTTGTACCATGCCGCTGAGCAATACCCGCTGTGCTTGCCGGCAACCATAAATATACCCACTAAGTAAAGGCTGCGAATTAAGCATTCCGTCAGAAACACTTACCACAAAAAAGTCGATTATGCGTTCCTTTTTCTCATCATCCACGTCCCAGCAGCCCCAAACGCCAGCCAAAAACAAAAAACAAATTGCCGCAGAGATGGGCATCAGCCTGCGCACCTTGCAGCGCCGCCTGAAAGACGTCGACATGGACGTGCCCCGCGGATTGATTTGTCCGAAAACGCAGCGCTCGATCCTGGAACGCCTGGGTTGGGAGCGATAAGGGCCATTCCCGTACCGGTTTGACCTGAAAAAAAACCACAGCGCGCGGCGCCGGGCACCCACAGGGTGCTGCGGCGCCGTTTTTTTTTGCCTGGCCGGGTCTTGGCACGAAATGGCACGAACCGCGTCCAATTGTCGCTCAGCGTGCAAGATTTCATGCCCATTTTTGTGACAGACAAACCACACCTAATTTTCCAGATACTGAATATCTACAAAACAAAATAGGCGTATGAAAAACAATCGGCCGCACGGCTTTTTTTATTCCTTGATCTGGGTCTTATTGCTGCTGGCCAATCCTGCAAACAGCCACGCGCAAACCCAGCCTTGCAGCATCAATGCCGGTGGAACCTTCGATGTTTGCTTCAGTGCGGACAGTTTCCAATTGCATGGTATCCTTGGCAGCAATGTTGATCCTTCCACGGTAAACTGGTCGGTGGGAGTTACCGGTTTTGATATCCAAAATATAAACGATCCACAAACCTGGGTCTTGCCGGACCCGAATGGGGGCGATTTTCCACAAGGTCCAGTCACCTTTACACTGCGTGCAAAATGCTTCGATGGATCTGCACTGGAAACCACCGTCACGGTGATTATTGAAGGGATGCCTACCACGCCGGTTATTTTGGCCAACGGCCAAAATACAAGTGCCATCACGGTTTGCAACGCAGTAACCTTAACCAGTGGGGCGCCACCGGTAGCCGGAGAAACTATCAACTGGTATTATTTGACTCAAGACGACGGGGTGATGAGCCTGACCGGCAATGTGAACAGTAACACCGTAGTAGCCAAGGTAATACCCAATAACACCCAGCCCTGCCGCACTTATACGTACTATTGTTCGATCACCAATGGCGGCTGTGCCAGGTTGGACACTATAGTGGTTACCTTTTTGTCGCAAGACTCGGGCATCCAATTTCGGGAACCACACACCACTGGAATTTGCACCAATGGGCATATTGCCTTGGAGGGCACGGCAGCAGGGTGTCAACACGATGCCTGGTTTGAGGTGCTCAGCACACCACCTGGCGCCACTGCCACCATTACCGGACTAGGTTTCCCACTCTGGGCCACAGTTGCCACGGCGAACGTAGATATGCCGGGTTGGTACACCTTTGTGTACCATGTTAATTCAGTTGGCGGAATCTGCCCTTCCGGCACAGATACCTTGAATGTGTTTGTCTGCCTGATTCCTGATGGCGTAAATAATACGTACACCAGTATCTGTGGAATCCCCGAACATGGCGTGCTGGAAAGCCCGCAATATCCCGGCGCCACCTATGAGCCCTGGACCTATTACGGTTACCCGACTATTCCCAACCCCAGCCCGGTGATTACACCGGTTCTTCCCTGGCAGGCTACGGTAGATATTTTTGACTTTAGTGTAGATTCCTACACCTTTTCACAAAAGATCATTATTGATACCTGTTACTACGAGTCCAAGGATAAACCGGGAGAGTATATCCCGCTTGTTTGCTACGTTACCCAAACTACCGCCTTTTTTGTGCAGCCAGTCCTGAATGATACGACTGTAAATTTCTTATGTGGCGGTGTCAATCCGTTTACCGTACATGCTTACTTTCCTGTGTATCCTGGTGGGATAGTCTCCCTGACAGTCCTGGAAGCGCCTCTGAATCACCCCAATTTGTTTGCCGGACAAACCCTGCCGGGTTTTAGCAATTTGAATCTGCTTCCGACGGGCGTATACCGGTTTCGGTTTAGGGTTAGCCGCTATGGTTGCTCCGATTTCGGTATTTTAACGGTCAATGTCGTCGACCTGGAAGCCCCCGCTGCACCCGATGTGTCTGATTTTTGTGTGAATGACGTTGTCCAACTCGTCGGCAGCATTCCTTCCAACCAGGCAGCCCAGCCACTCTGGACCCAACTTTCCGGCCCCACCCTTACCTTTCTCGACCCGGTCACCAGCACCGATCCCCGTGTGAGCTCCACACAATCCGGCCACGTCGTACTGGAGTATAGTTTCGTGCAATCCCCCAATTGCTACCTGGCCGATCCCGTAGAATTTGATATTTTACCTTGCGATACCGGCTGCCTGACGATCACGCTGGTGGAAGTCAATTGCTTTGACAACGACTCGCCGAATGACGACGACGACTACTGGAATTTTATTGTCAATATCAGCGGCGGCGGTCCCGGCTCGTATTGGGTAGCCCCGGCCGTGCCTGAAGCAGGGGCCTATGATGTGGACAAAACCTTCTGGATGGGCAATATCCTGGCATCGGGAAGCACCTACACCCTTACTGTGCAGGACTATTTCAACCCCGAGTGCACCGCCACCATCACCGTACAAGTGCCTGAGCCTTGTTCTGATTCCTGCACCCTTCACCTTCAACCGGTGGTGGGCCCCTGCAACGACAATGGCACCCCATACCTCATTTCCGATGACTTCTATTATGTCACGGTCCAGGTAAGCGGCGTCGATCCCGGCGAGTGCTGGATTGCGAAAAGCACCGATTTCAACGGCGGTTCCGAAATCCTGGGCACCTTTTATGGGAGCGCTCCGGTTACGCTCGGCCCCTTCCTCGTTTCCGACGGCAACTGGGGACTCTGGGCTATGCTTTGCGAGATGATGACTTGCAGCAGCGATTCCTATATTACCGCCCCCGAGCCCTGCTCGGGCTGCCACGAGGTCACCGTGTCCAATATCACCTGCTTCGACAACAACTCCAGCGACCCCAGCGACGACTACTGGACCTTTGACATCCTCGTCAACGGCGGCCCCGGCACCTACTGGATTGCCACTGCACCTGTCAACCAAAGCGGCCCCTACGGTGTGGTCAAAACCATCCACATGGGCCATATCAACCAATACGGCTCCAGTATTACTTTCAGTATTTACGACAATACCACCAAGGCTTGCCGCACCGATGTCACCATCCCCGTGCCCACGGCCTGCTCCGACTCCTGCAACCTCAACATCCTGACGGAGGTCACGCGCTGCAACGACAACGGTACGCCCTACCTCATTTCCGATGATTTCTACTCCGTTACCCTCACGGTGAACGGCGTGGCCCCCGGCGAGTGCTGGATGGTTAAGCGTACCAACCCTGACGGCAGTTCCGTTGTCCTCGGCACCTACAACAGCAGCACCGCCATCACCCTCGGCCCCTTCCTCGTATCCGAAGGCAACTGGGGTATTTGGGTCGTTTTGTGTGATACGACAAGATACTGCAACGACGATGACTACATTATCGCCCCTGAGCCCTGCTCCGGCTGCCACAAGGTGACCATTTCCAACGTCACCTGCTACGACAACGGCACCAGCGACCCCAGCGACGACCATTGGTCCTTCGACATCCTCGTGGATGGCGGACCCGGTTCGTTCTGGACGGCCACCGCTCCCGTCGGTCAAAGCGGACCCTATGGCGTGGTCAAAACCATCTACATGGGTGCTATCAGCCAATACGGCGCTACTATCGAGTTCAGCATTTTTGACGATAAAAACAAAGAATGCCGCACTGACGTAAGCATCGTCGTGCCCCGTGCCTGCTCGGACGAGTGCAAACTGAATGTCCGGACCAATTTCTCCGAGTGCCAACGCATTGAGGGACAGACCGTTTACTACGTCTACCTCACTGTCACCGGCGCCAACGGCAACTGCTGGACCGTGAAACGCAAACTCAGCGACGGCACCGAAATCATGCTTGGTACCTGGTCCGGCGATCAGTCCATCATCCTCGGCCCTTTCAACGCCAGCGAAGGCGACTGGACCATCTGGGTAATGGCCTGCGGCCAGTTTGACTGTGTCCGTGACCTCTACATCCGCATGCCTTGCCGAGATGGCGGTACCGAACGCTCGGAAAAAGCCGTAGCACAACAAGCGACCATGTTCAACCTGTTCCCCTCACCGGTGCTGGATGCCCTGAACATTCAGCGCAAAGCGTCGGCCGATAGCCCGATGGCCGGAGAGGTGCAATTCATCGTGCTGGATATGCTTGGCAAAACCGTTTTGCAACGCTCCATGCCGGTGGCCAAGGACTACCGACTTTTGGTGAACGAACTCAGCCCGGGCCTCTATTACCTGGTGGTGAAAGAGCAGGACAGCGTCAACTGGACCGCCAAATTTATCAAACGATAGAACAGCAGTCATCGGCACTGCACAAGAATAGATTAGAATACATTTCAGACCAAACCGCTTCAACTAAACGTAGTTGAGGCGGTTTTTTTTGATCAACAGCCACCTTTTTGGCCTGGCATGATTTGGCACGAACGGGCGCCA
>JADLDL010000078.1 GCA_020846655.1 Saprospiraceae bacterium
GACGAGGCGCTGTTGTTGAAAAAAATCCCGGCGCTCAAACGGGCCCAACTGGCCAACCTGAAAGCCCACTTGTACCGACAAATCCTGACCAGCCTGCGCCTGCTGGCGAAAAACCGGAACGAGGATATTCAGGTCCGCGAAATGATCGACTATGCCCGGGCCTTGTACGACAAAGGTCTGTAACGCCAGAGCCTCGACTGGCTGGCTCGCGCCAAGGAGCGCGCCCTGGTCTACCAGTTTACGGCCCTGGCCATGGAAGCCCTGGAATTTGAAAAACACATCGAGGGGCAGTACATTACCCGCAGCCTGGAGGGGCGGGCCGAAGCGCTGGCTGAACAAAGCCTGAGCCTGAACCAGCAACTGGCCCAAACCAGCCAGTTTTCGAACCTCTCGCTACAGATGTACGGCCTGTACCTGAAAATGGGGTTTATCCGCAACCAGGACGACTACCACCGTGCCCAGGCGTTTTTCAAAAGCAGGCTGCCCGCCATTCGGTTTGAAGACCTGGATTTTTTGGGCAAAGTCTACTACTGCCAGGCGCATGTGTGGCTGTACCATATTTGCCAGGAATTTGCGCCCTGCTACCGCTACGCCCAGCGCTGGGTCAACCTGTTTGAACAAGAGCCGGCCATGAAAAGCCTGCACGCCCCGCTCTACCTCAAGAGCCTGCACAACCTGCTCAGCACCCTGTTTCACATCCGCCGCTATGCGCGCTTTCTGGATACCCTGGCCGTGCTGGACCGGTTTTCGGCGGACATTGATTTTTCGCAAAACAAAAATGTGGAGGGGCTTTTTCACCTCTACCGCTACCTGCACCGCATCAACCGGCACTACTTCGAGGGCACCTTTTCGGAAGGCGTATCCCTAATCCCCGAAGTGGCCCGCTGCATCGAAACCAATGCTTACCATTGGGACGCCCACCGCATCCTCGTGTTCGACTACCGGATCGCCTGCCTGTATTTTGGCAACGACGACTACACCCACGCCATCGACTACCTCAACAAGATCATCAACCAAAAGGTGATCGACTACCGCGCCGACATTCAGTGTTTTGCTCGTATCCTGAACCTAATCGCGCATTTTGAATTGGGCAACGAAATCCTGGTGGAGCACCAGATCCGCTCGGTGTACCGTTTCCTGCTCCACATCGAAGACCTCCAGCAGGTGCAGCGCGAAATCCTGAACTTCCTGCGCCGCACACCCAGCATGCGGCCCAGCGACCTGCTCCCGGAGTTCAGGCAGTTGCATGCCCGGCTGCTGCCGCTGGAGCAGGACCCCTTCGAGCGCCGGCCGTTTTTGTACCTGGATATTATTTCCTGGCTCGAAACGAAATTGGAGAACAAGCCCATTCAGGAGCTGATTCGGGAGAAATTCCGGAAGCGAGCGTTGTAGACGAAGCGCACCAAGGGATATATTTCATTGAATTTTTACCTGAAAAACCTGATCTTTGTTGTAGATTAATTCATTGCTATGCAAATAATCATAGAAGTCAACAACCGGAAAAAATTAGATCTGCTCATAGAGTTGCTTAACTCTCTGGAATTTGTAAATAGTATTCGCATGGCAGATGCTCCTACAGAGACTGTTCCGGCCAGAACCAACAGCTCTTTTTTTTCCCGGTATTACGGAAGTCTAAAAACTGGGTTATCGCCAGATCAAATTGATCAGGAACTCAATTCGCTTCGTAGAGAATGGGAACACGATACCTTTTAGACACGAATACGGCCATTTATTTTCTTGAAGGTGTATTGCCAGCTCCTAGCTTACCTTTTGTGCAAAGCGTATTGGACGAGGAATGTAATCTTTCCATTATCACACGAATTGAGCTTTTGGGTTGGCAATTTCCTTCTACGAAGAAAGAGTCTGACGCCACTGCATTTGTCAATGCCTCTACCATCTTAGGGCTTACCAATGAAATCGCAAATCAGGTTATCGATATTCGAAAAAATTTGAAAATAAAATTGCCAGATGCTATAATCGCGGCTACCGCTTTGGTGCATGGGTTGGAGTTGATTTCACGGAACGAAATTGATTTTAAGAGCATCCCCGGTTTGAAAATTATAAATCCATTTGCAATTTGATGATGTCTGAGGGAGAATGTTGACTAGCATGTACTTCGCTCCGTATCATTTCTAAAAATTCAGGCTTCGATGTATTACAAATCAATGCTTTAAGCCTTGTTTTAAAGGAAAATTACGCTCAGTTCTCCTCCCATTCCTCCGCCCGCAAAGCCCCCTCTCCCGGTTTCCCTTTTTTCCGCCAGCCTCCGATCTGCTCCGCCGTGAAATGCAGCGGCGAGCGGCTGAAGGCATTGCGCACATAGGTGAGCAGGGCTGCCAGATCGGCATCCGTAAGATCCGGATTGTCGGCCAGGCCGGGCATGGCGCCGTTGAACGAGTAGCGCCGGCCCTGCACCGTCAGGGCGCCTTGCAGGCCGTACAAGGCGATGCGTGCCAGGCGCTCGGGGCGACCGCCGACCCACTCGGAGTCGTCGAGCGGAGGAGCCAGGTTGGGCGCGCCCTGCCCGCCGGGGCCGTGGCAGGCGCCGCAGTAGATTTGGTACAGGGCCAGTCCGGCGCTGAGTTGGTCGCGCCCGGCGCGGGGCTCCCGGGTCCAGGCGACCGGTTGATTGGCCTGGCGCGCCGCCGCCGTTTGCGCCAGCATTTTTTTCAAAAAAACAAACTCGCCGGCGCGGCTCTGCTGTTGTAAATGCCGGAGAAACGGCGCCTCCTGTCCGCTCAGCCCACTCAACAAGGCTTCATGGAACAAGGTATCGACCGGGTAGCGGCGCAGCACGTTTTCGAGCAGCCCAAACACCGGCGCCACAGATGCCCAGGGGCCGGCGTAGAGACAAAGCGCGAGATCGAGCACAGAATCTTGCCGAAGGCTTATTGTTTCAAAAACAAGCGCAGCGGCGGCTGCCGTTTCCGGCCCGGCAAAACGCTCCAGCAGTTGCAACGCCTGCAAGGCTACCCAGGGCTCGCGCGCGCTGCCGGCTACCTGGATCAGGAGCGGGGCCGACAAACCTTCGAGCCCTTCGAGCGCCCACAAGGCTTGGAGTTGCGTTTCCGGGCGGGTGGCATCCTGTGCCCGCTGGCGGAGCAGGGGCAGGGCACTGGGGTCGGCGCGTTCGATCAGGCGGCGGCGTGCCTGGTCGCGTACCCAGGCATTGCGGTGCGCCAGCCATTCCACCCATTGGCGGGTATCGGCCTGGTCCAGGTCGGGCGGCGGAGAGGCCGGACTCTTGTGCCGCAGGCGCAGGATACGGCCCTGGCCCCGGATGGTGTCGAACCGCTGCCCGAGCAGTTGTTCGCGGAGATAGGCGGTCAGGTAGGTTTTGTGCTGGATGATGCCGCGGTGCATATCCACCAGGTACAGGCAGCCGTCGGGGCCTTCGTTGAGGTTGATGGGCCGGAAACCCGGATCGGTGGCAGCCAGAAACTCACGGCCCGGCCGGGCTTGTTGGGCAGCGCGGCGGAGCGGGGCCGCCTGGAAGATGTTTCGTTTCACCAGATTCACTTCCGGAGCGCACACGAAGGCGTTGCCCTGGTATGCTGCCGGAAACTGGCCGCCGCGGTACAGCAGCGGCCCGCAGGCCGAGGTAACGCGCTGGAGGCGTCCGGCCGAGTCGAGCACACCGGGCTCATAGCCCCGGTTGACGAGGCTGCGTTGCAGGGGCCAGACGCGCTGGTCGGTGCAGATTTGCTGCGCAAAACCAGTGCTGGGCTCAAAAAAACGGTTGCGCAGCAAGGCATTGGGCGGCAGCCAGTCGCCTTGCAACTGGTTGGAATTGTCGTTGTACAGGAGCCGGCCACAGGCGTCCTGCGCGATGCCCCATTGGCCGCGGAAATGCGTTTTTTGGCGCAGCCAGCGGCCGTTTTGGCGGCGATAGCGCAAGGCACTGTTGGCGCTGTAGATCCAGTTGTCGAGTGCCGGAAGCAGGCCGTTGGCCTGGTGCTCTACGTTGCCGCCGGTGGCATAGGCGGAGTCGACGAGGGTGCGGGCGCCCGGTCGGTCGTTGTCGATGGGCACGAACCAGAGGCAGGGCGGTTCGGCGTAGAGCAGGCCGCCGTACACCAGGGCCAGGGCGCGGGGCAGTACCAGGCTGTCGAGGAAGGTTTGGCGGCGGTCCATGCGACCGTCGCCGTTGTCGTCGCTGAGGATGGAGATGCGGCCGCTGGGGAGTTGTTCGCCGCTGTTGTCGAGGTCAGTCATGTAGCCGCGCATTTCGGCGACCCAGATGCGGCCCCGGGTATCGAACGCCATGGCCACCGGGGCTTCGAGCAGCGGCTCGGCTGCTACGACCTCAAGTTCAAAACCCTCGGGCAGAGTATAGGCGCTCAGGTCGACAGGCGGAAAGGCCGGCTCGGGTGCGCAGGCCGATAGGGCCGGCAGTAGTACGAAGAAGATGAGTTTTGGAGAGATAAGCGATGCGTTTTAGTCGGCAAATTCGATATCCAGCCAGGTTTTTCGCCGGATATACCAGCGCAACAACAGGATGCCGGTGATGGACAGGGCCAACACGATGCCAATGGAGATCGGCTGCCGGAAGACGAAAAAATGCAACATCCCCAGCACGCCACTGATCACGACCAGCAGGACACCCCGGACGAACTGGCCGCCTTTTTCGCCTTCGTTGACGGGTTGTGAAAACGGCAGTTGGGTGAAGTTGATGGCTGAAACGGCGTAGGTGATGAGTAACTGGTTGCAGAGGGCCAACAGTAAATTGGGCAAAATCCCCGTACCGCCCAGCCACAGGCCCAGTGCCAGCAGGACGAACGCAATGGCGGTGAAAAACTGCATCAACACGGCCGTGAGGGCGCCGTGAATCAGGTGGCCCGGCCGTTGCAGGGGGGTGATGAAAAACATCCAGGCGGCTTTGAATTTTTCGGTGACCATGATCTGGTGAATGGCCACGAGCAGGATCATGCTGCTGAAATACACCGCCACAATGGGTTTGAATCCGGCAAACAGTTGCTGTACGTCCAGGTCTTCCTGCCTGGAGTTGCGGAAAAAAAACAACACGACGAGCACCACCAGGTAGCCGATACTTGGGTATACTTTCACTTTGAATTCGCGACTCCGGCTCATCATTTTCCAGGCAAACAAAAACCCGGTGTGTTCGGCTTTTCCTTGGGTACACCAGCGCGCCAGGGTGCCGGCCAGTCCTTTCGGGGCGCTGGTGCCGGGCGCTGCGGTAGTGCCGCCGTCATCGCTGCCCGAAATCATGGCCAGTTTTTGGTTGAACGCCGGCGCCAGAAATTTTACCACCACAAAAATGCTCAGCGGGGGCAGCGCCAGCGCCAGGGCTACGGCCACCCATTCGATGGAGCCGGACGACCCGGCAAACAGGGTATGGAAGGCACTGGCAAACCAAAACGGCGGCGCCAACAGCATGGACAATTTGTCTTGCAGGTTGAAACTGCTAAACTCGGCGCGGTCGGCCATGCGGGGCAGCAGTTGAAAACTGCCGTAGATGACGATGGCAAACGCGATCTGGATATAACTGATGATGTTTTTGAAGCGCTCTGGCGTGGTAATACGCAGGATGAGCAGATACACGGCGTTGATTAAAAAAATAGAAAACAAGGTAGCAAACAGGGTAATGCCGGCAAACACCAGGCTACCCCAGGGGTTGGTTCGGAAGAGCAGGTACACGAAGCAGGGCAGGCTCATGGGCACCACCAGTTTGCATACATGAATGAACACATGCAGCAGCCGGGCGGCCACCACGGTGCTGCCCGTGACGGGCTTGGGGAGGATGATAAAATTGTCCTTGACGTCGATCAGTACCGAGGTGAAATCGCTGACCAGCATCATGCACAGCATCATCATAAACATGCTGTAGTAGAAGGTGAACTGGGTCACCAGATCGGTGCCGACCATGAAGGCGAACAGGTACATCATGCCCATGACGCCGCTGATGGCCATGGTGCCGAGGGTAGCGCCGCTGATTTCAGCGTCTTTTTTTTGCTGGCGCCGGGTCATTTGCATGGTGTTGGGGCGCCGGTCGTCCATGGTGAGTTTGGTGGTCAGGATAGCGACGAGTTGCGGCACCTGGATACCCCAGGCGGCGTAGAACCGGCGGGGCAGCAGCACGGCAGACAGGAGAAATTTATTGATCCAGTTCATCCGTAGGGGTGCTTAGTCGAAGGCGCGCATGAGATCATCGGCGGCCTGGCCGAGGGTGTCTTTGGAGGTGAGTTGGGCGAAGATTTGCTCCAGGCTTTGGTTGCCTTGTTGTTGCTGGAGGTGTTCAAAACTGCCGTCGGCCACGATGCTGCCATTGTCGATCAGGATGATCCGGTCGCTCACTTTTTCCACGACATCCATCATGTGGCTGCAATAGAAAATGGTTTTGCCGTCTTTGGCCAGTTTGCTGATGAGGTCTTTTACGATGATCACGCTGTTGGCGTCGAGGCCGCTCAGGGGTTCGTCGAGGATCAGGATATCGGGGTTGTGGAGCAGGCCGCTGGTGAGCAGCACTTTTTGGCGCATGCCTTTGCTGAAGGTATCCATGCGCTGGTGCACGTTGTCTTGCAGGCCGAAGGCCGCGAGCATGCGGAGCATCCGGCGTTCGCAGACGTCGTGGTCCATGCCGTACAGATCGCCCATGAAATGTAAAAATTCCGAGGGCGTGAGTACGTCGTAGAGTTCGGCCAGTTCGGGCACATAACCGATGCGGCGTTTGGCTTCCACGGGGTTGGTCCGCACATCGATGCCTTGCACCAGCACTTCCCCCTCGTAGTCGCTGAGCAGGCCGCAGAGGATTTTTACGGTGGTGCTTTTGCCGGCGCCGTTCGGTCCGATATAACCCAACACCTGTCCGGGAAATACGTCCAGGTGTATGCCGCGCAGCACGGGTTTGGCGCCGAAACGCTTGTGCAGGTTTTTGATACTAATGGCAGGAATCATGTTAATGTGGCCAATGTGGCCAATGTGCTAATGTGATGAATGATTATAATTTTTTAATTTTCAAATTCAATCGCATTGGTCCCATTCAGGAATTGGCCACATTCCATCACATTGGCCACATTCCATCACATTCAAAACATATTGACCACATTCAAAACACATTGGCCACATTCTCTCACATTGGCCACATTAAATCACATTCAATCCGGCAGCGACAGCCAGAAGTTGTTCAGGCCCTCACCCTGGATGATGGTGACCTCCTGGATGTTCAGCAGTTCGAGCAACGCCAGGAAGGTAACGACGGCGTGGATGCGGTTTTCGAGGTGGAGGAACAGTTGCTCAAAACTCGTTTGTTCGCCTTTTTTCAACTGCCCGCGCAGGTATTCGCGCTGGCCCTGGATGGTATAGTTGTAGTTGTAGACCGTGTGGATACGTTTGGCCTTTTTGTCTTCTTCAAAACGCGCCAACAGGCGCTCAAACACGCGCAGGAGTTTGTACAAGGTCACGTTTTCCATCTCGGCGTCGGCCAGGGCGTGTTCGGACAACTTGCGCAACTCCGTGCCGGCAAACCCGCGCGGCGACATAAAGGCGCGTACTTCTTCGAGGCGGCGCAGGTCTTCGAGCACACTTTTGTAGCGCTTGTATTCGAGCAGGCGCTCTACCAGTTCCTGGCGAGGGTCAATTTCATTGCCCTCCTCGTCCACCTGCTTGCGCGGCAGCAACAACTTCGCCTTGATGCGCATAAGCGTGGCGGCTACCACGATAAACTCCGAAGCCAGGTCGATGTTCAGCGACTCCAGGTGGTGCATGTAGTCCAGAAAATCGTCGGTGACTTTGGCGATCGGGATGTTGTAAATATCCAGTTCATCCCGTTCGATGAAGAACAGCAGCAAGTCGAAGGGGCCTTCGAACACCGGGAGTTTTATGGTAAACGTATCGGACATCGGATGCAAAGGTAGGCAAAGCGCCGAAAGCAGCCGGCAAACTCGAATGTCTTGTTTTTCCCTACTTTCGCGCCGGCGCCGAAGGGCCTGTTGGGCCGGCGCCGGCTTTTTTACCCACGATTTTACGTGCCGGATTTTATGGAAAACGAACTCAGCGTCCGCGAACAAATTATTCAGGTCTGCAACCGCCTGTTTATCCACACCGATTACCGCGAGTGGGACAAATTGCTCACCGAAGTGTTTGCCGAAACGGTACTGTTCGACATGCAATCAATGGGCGGCGGCCCCCCGGCCTTGCTGCCGGCCAATGCCATTTGCGAAGCCTGGGAGGCTGGTTTTGCCGGACTGGATGCCGTGCATCACCTGGCTGGCAACTACGTCGTACACATCCAGGGCGAAACCGCCGGGGTGTTTTGTTACGCCAACGCCACCCATTTCAAACAAAGCGCCACACAAGGCCGCACCCGGACTTTTGTGGGCAGTTATGAAATGCACCTGCTCCGCACACTGGCGGGTTGGCGCATCAGTGCCTTCAAATACAACCTGAAATATGCCGACGGCAACCTGGATCTTACTTAAATTCCGCTCATGCCCGTTTTATACCTGATTCCCACGCCTATCGCCGAAGAGGCCCTGCATACGATTCCGCCTTACACTCAGGAAATAGCGCGCCGGCTCGATGTGTTTCTGGTGGAGCGGGCCAAAACAGCCCGGCATTTTATCAAAAGCCTGGGCCCTGTCAAACCGCTGCCGGAAATCCGGGTGGAAGAAATCGTGTCGGCCTCGGGCGAACAGCGCGAAGAAGCGGTGCAGGCTTTCCGGGCGGCCCTTCAGGCCGGCCAGGATGTGGGCCTTCTTTCGGAAGCCGGCTGCCCCGGGGTGGCCGACCCCGGCGCCGAAATCGTAGCCCTGGCCCACCGGCTGGGCGTCCGGGTTGTGCCCTTGGTAGGACCCTCCTCGCTCTTGCTGGCACTTATGGCCTCCGGCCTGAACGGCCAGCGTTTCGCTTTCCACGGCTACTTGTCGCCCAAACGGCCCGAATTGGCCCGCGACCTGCGCCGCCTCGAAAACCTGGCTCGCCAGCACGACCAAACCCAACTGTTTATCGAAACCCCCTACCGCAGTCAAATGGTGCTGGACACCGCCCGCGAAGCCCTGCAGCCCGATACCTGCTTCGGTGTAGCCCAGGACCTGACCGGAGCCGCCGAGATGATCCGCAGTTTGCCCATTCGCGACTGGCCCCCCACCACGCTGGCCAAAGCGCCCGCCGTCTTCCTTGTAGGGCGAATTTTCAATTCGCCCACGCTACGTTCGGAAAAAGGTTAGAAGGTTAGAAGGTTAGATGGTTAAAAGGTTGGGGGGGGGATGGTTGAAAGGTTGGAGGGTTAGAAGGTTGGCGTGCGCCATAAAGTTTCACTGTTTGGCTCGACAAAAAGGCTAAAAGCCGGAAGTACCTCAGGTCTGAAGACCCTCGGATATATTGAGGGGCTTCAGGCCCTCATCAGCATCATAGGAAAAGGTTAGAAGGGTGGACTTTTTTCCAACCTTCTAACTCTCCAACCTTCTAACCCTCCAACCTTCTAACCTTCCAACCATCTAACCTTCCAACCCTCTAACCGCCCTTATTCGTACCGGATGAAAGCATATTGAAACCCGAAATTCATTCGGAAGGTGGGCAGGTATTTGGGGCCGTCGGTATAGATTTCCGGGTTTTCGCTGAGCACAAAACAGGGCCGGGCCACCAGGCGGAAATAGTCGTTGGAGTGGAGTTTGAACCCGATGCCAAATTCATAACTTTTGGTCGTGGTGCGAAACAACTGGTCGCGGCGCACTTCGGTGAGCGGCGATTCGCGGGTTTCCGCATTGCGGAAGGTGATCTTGTCTGGCGGACTGCTGCTGAAAAAATCGAAGGTCATGCCCGCATGCACAAACACACAATGGCAGCGGTGAAACCGGTAGTCGACCTTGATCGGGATACTCCAGTAAGCCGGCCGGAAGGCATGGATATCGGCCAGGAAAAACGTGACCGGCTTTTCGTTTTCAATACGTTCGATGGTCTGGCCGGTCCAGGTGTAATATTCGTATTCGCGGTAAATCTCCCGGCCCAGGCCTACCCCCACGGAAAAGTCCCCCAGAGGCACTTCCAATTGCAGGCCGGGGATCAGGCGGGGCTTGATCCCGGCGGTAAACTGACTGACGTCGAAGCCCACCTCCAGGCCGGCTACGAGTTTGCCAAAGGCTTTTTGTGCTTGAATGGTCGTTGCGAAGCAACAGAGGGCGATAAGCAGGTAGATGTGTTTCAACATAGCAATTCAGGTGTAGGGCGAATTTTCAATTCGCCTTTTTACGCAGGCGAATTGAACATTCGCCCTACAGTTTGGACAGTACAAATGTGGTTAATTTGGTAAACAAATGCTTGGTAGCGTTTTCGCCGTAAATGCCGTGGTTGCGGTTGGGGTAGTAGTGGGTGTCGAATTGTTTGTTGGCTTGGATGAGGGCGTTAACCATCTCCACGGTTTGTTGCCAGTGCACATTGTCGTCGGCAATGCCGTGGCAAATGAGGTAGTTGCCGCCGCGCAGGCGGCTGGCAAAATTGATCGGCGAATTGTCTTCGTAGCCGGCGGCATTATCGCGGGTGGTGTGCATGTAGCGCTCCGTGTAGGCCGAATCGTACCATTTCCAGTTGGTAACCGGCGCTACCGCCATCGCCATTTTGAACACATCCGCGCCTTTGAGCACACAGGATGTGCTGAGGTAGCCCCCAAAACTCCAGCCCCAAATGCCGATCCGGTTGGGGTCCACGTAGGGTAGGGCGCCCAATTGCCGCGCGGCGGCGATCTGGTCCAGGGTTTCGTATTTGCCCAACTGGAGTTGGGTGCATTTTTTGAACTGCCGGCCGCGGGCGCCCGTGCCCCGGTTGTCCACACTTACGATGATGTAGCCTTTTTGCGCCAGCAATTGGTGCCAGGCGCCGGTATAGCCATTAAACTGGTTTTGTACGGTTTGTGAGCCCGGGCCGCCGTAAATGTCAAATAGCACCGGGTATTTTTTGTTGGGGTCAAAATCGAGCGGCTTGAGGATCCAGGCATTCAGGGCGCTGCTGTCGGCTGCCCGGAGGGTAATAAATTCGATAGGAGCAAAGCCAAACTCTTTTCGGGCCCGCTCCACCCGGTCGTTGCGGACGAGTGGCCGCAGCCGTTCGCCAGACAACAGACACAGGTCGGCACTGTTGGGGGTGTTGATTTTGGACCATTGGTGAATAAAAAACTCAAACGAAGGGCTGAATGTGGCCTCGTGGGTGCCATCGTCCGCCGTGATCAGGCGTGGCGCGGCGCCGTCGAGCGAGCCTTCCCAAACCTGCCGGTCGAGCGGCGTAGGCGTGGCCGTTTGGTAGTAAAATTTGCCGGTCTGCGGGTGCACACCGTAAAAATGCGTGACATCGAAGGCGCCCCGGGTGAGTTGCACGACTTGGGTCGAATCGGCGCTGCCCTGCCGGGGCAGCAGGTACAGGTGCGTGTAGCCGTCGCGTTCGCTCATCCAAAGGAAATGCCGGTTGTTGGGCAGAAAAATCAGGTTGTCGCAGACCTCCAGGTCCACATAAGCAGGGTCCATCTCGTGGAGCAACATGCCCGTTTCCTGGCGCAGCGGGTCGTACAGCACCAGCGAGAGCTGGTCTTGCGGACGGTTGAGCAGGTACATGCAAAGCAGGTTGTCGGGGGTCCAGCGGATGCGGGGGATGTAAATGTCCTGCTCCTCGGTGCCCGGTATGGCTTGCGCTGTCCGGCCACTGGCCAGGTCGTACACCTGCACACTGACCTTCGAGTTGGGGGCGCCAACTTTGGGGTACTTAAAATCCGTGTAGCGCGGGTACATCCCACCCTGGTACCAAGTCATCGGCATTTTGGGTACAGCGCTTTCGTCGAAGCGGATAAACGCGATTTTGCTGCCGTCGGGGCTCCATTCGGTGGCCACCATGCCATCCCCGTCTACCGGACTGAATTCCTCCTCGTACACCCAATCCGGCAAGCCGTTGAGGACAGCGTTTTTTTTGCCGTCGGTGGTGATCTGGGTGGTTTTGTCGCTCGACAAATCTTTGTAAAACAGGTTGTTGTTGGCCACGAAGGCGATTTTGCCGCCGTCGGCCGAAAAGGTCGCGTACTGCACTGGCGCATCGGCATACAAGCGTGTTGCCTGGCGACGGGTCAGGTCGTACACCCAGTAGTCGGCGAGCACGGAGTGCCGGTACACGGCTTCGGTTTGGGTGCGCAACAGCACTTTTGTCAGGTCCTGGCAAAAGACATATTCATCCCAGTCGCCCACGGCGGCCAGCTCCGATTGGGATACGATGGTGCGCGATTTCAGGCCCGTGCCCAGGTCGTATTCCTCGATGTTGCCGCCGTCGGCTTCAAAATAATGGCGCCCGTCGGGCGCAAAACGGTAACTGCCGGCGCTTTGCGGGAAGAACCGGAAAAAGGTAAAACAATCGTCGAGGGTAATGGCTTTCTGGGCCTGGCCGGCCTGCCAGAGCAACAGGATACCGAGCAGCAAACACGGGACTTTTTTCATCGCACTAGGTGTTTAATCGTACCCGGTAAAGATTGTTCGCCCGACTCAGTTTTTAATAAATTTTTGATAAAAACTCGATTGACTGTCCTGGAAAACAATCAAATACATGCCGGCAGGGAAATACGCGACCGGGATTGTTTTCGATTGGACGCTCAATTGATCTTCCAGCATCAGGTTGCCGGTAGTGTTCCAAATGCTGTACCGAATCACATCAATGGGCTGGCCCCGGATGAGCACTTGTAGTTCGGTATGTACCGGATTGGGAAGAACATCCACCGCAAAATACGGTGTCAGGGGGCGGGCAACCTGTTCGCATTCGGCATTACTCAGGTTGGTTTTGGAAAAAAAATTGTCCTGATAGCAGCGCAGACCGACCGCGCCGTCGTCCACCACTTCGTCCCACAAATCAACATTGAAAATACCTCGTTCTGGCCCAAACCGGTCGTAAATGGCGGCGCGCCGGGGGACAAAACTATCGCCGATCCAAAATTGGAGCACCGCTTGGCCGTTGAACACCAGTGTGTCGATGGCCTGAACGGTTAAGGGCCCGTTGGCTAGGCTGCGCACCGTATCGCCCAAGGCGTAGTGGGTGCGGAACAGAAAACGCAGTTTATCTGTAGCGGCCTGGGGGATATATTCAAACAGGGAATCGTTTTGTTGAAAAAGGAAGCGGAGGGTGGAGGGGGTGCCGCAACCCAATGCCGGCTCGTTGGCCACCAGATATAGCGTGGAGCACATTTTTTTGCAAACCCTCCCGTCCAGTAGGATATCACCGGTGTACTGCACATGGGTGTAGCCACTGAAAGATTCTTCCGCAGTGGTATAGCCAGAAGTAGTACTGTAAAACCATTCGGCACCAGCCGGTGAAAATTCAGCGACCTGAGCAGGCGACGAAATACCCGCGAGCAAAAACGCAGAGAGTAGGAGTTGGAATTTCATGTGTTATATTTTTTTCAAAAATAAGAACGCTGATTCAAAGAGTGGCCAGGAAAGAAATCCGCTGCTTGTTTTTGTCAAAAAAGGACTTTGCCAGGAGAGCCTTTGCCTTTTGCCAACTTGCACCTATTTTCGCCACAAAGAACTTGTCATGGCCATTTGGTATTCCATTCTTTTTTGGGCAGGCACAGGCTATGCGGCCTTTTGCGTGCTGTTTTATTTCGGCCAGGATTTGTTCTTTTTCCGGCCTGAACGCCTGCCGCATTGGTTTACCTACAAGTATCCCTTTCCCTTCACGGAGATCAATTTCGATATGGAAGACGGCGGCACGGTGAATGCCCTGCATTTCCGGGTGCCCAACAGCAAAGGCGTGGTGTTTTACATCAAGGGCAATTCGCGGAGCATTAAGGGCTGGGGTAAGTTTGCCCGCGATTTCATCGGCAAAGGCTATGATTTTTTTATCCTCGATTTCCGGGGTTTCGGCAAAAGCACCGGCCGCCGCACCGAGGATATTTTGTACGCCGACCTCCAGCAAGTGTACAAATGGCTGGCGGCGGAATACGGCGAGGAGCGGATCGTTTTGTACGGTCGCTCGCTCGGCAGCGGGTTGGCGGCCCGCGTTGCCTCCTGGAACCAGCCGCGCATGCTGATCCTCGACTGTCCCTAC
Organism: Saprospiraceae bacterium; assembly: GCA_020846655.1. Classification (GTDB taxonomy): domain Bacteria; phylum Bacteroidota; class Bacteroidia; order Chitinophagales; family Saprospiraceae; genus M3007. The sequence goes on from JADLDL010000078.1 coordinate 14,029, forward strand.
TATTCTTTTCTGTATCAAATTTCGCGCTACGGCTTTTTCCTGCCCATTCGCTGGCTCCTACGCTACCATATTCGCACCGACCGGTTTATCAAAAAAGTACAATGCCCGGTGCATATCCTGCATGGCCGCAAGGACCGGCTCATTCCTTACCGCCAAAGCGAAATGCTCAAGGCCCTGGCGCCGGCAAACATCCAACTGCTGGCGATCGACGGCGCGGGCCACAACAACCTGCCCGATTTCCCCGAATACCACGACCTGCTGTACGATATCCTGCATCCGGAAGCGGAACTGGAGCAATTGAAACCGGCGGCCTGAGGGGCTGGTGGTTGTACAAACAGAAGAAGGGGTGGCTGTTCGCGCGAAACGCCCCCCCGTCTGGGTAAAAAATGCTGTGC
>JADLDL010000079.1 GCA_020846655.1 Saprospiraceae bacterium
ATCACCGGCGCCGATTTTTCCAGTTTGAGCAAAATCTGCTGGCCATAGTAGTTGCGGATGCGCGGTACCTGGGGCAAAACCGGCCCCAGCACCCGTTCGCCCATCGACTGGCGCAGCAATTTGCCAAACAGGGCGGCCGCCTGGTGCACGATTTTTTCGTCCTTGTGCTGGAGCGTGATGTGGATCAGGCGCACAAATGGCGGGTACCGGAAATCCTGCCGCTCCTGTATTTCCCGGGCAAAAAAGCCGGCAAAATCATGTCGGATCACTTCTTTCAGCACCGGGTGGCCGGGGTCCCAGGCCTGCACGAGCACTTGTCCTTGCTTATGTTTGCGGCCGGCCCGGCCGGCCACCTGGGTGAGCAACTGGTAGGCCCGCTCGCCGGCCCGGAAATCGGGGAAGCGGATCAGTTGATCGGCGCCCAGCACGCCTACAATGCCCACATGCTCGAAATCCAGGCCTTTGGTCACCATTTGGGTGCCGACGAGGATGTCGAGCCGTTTTTCTTCAAAATCATTCAAAATAGTCGTCAGGCTGTTTTTCGTGCCGGCGGTGTCCAGGTCCAGGCGGCCAATGCGCGCCTCGGGCAGGAAGAGTTTGAGTTCGTCCTCGATTTTTTCGGTGCCGAAACCGAGCAGACCCACCTTGCCGCTGTGGCAGGCGGGACATACGGTAGCGGGGTCCTGCTGGTAGCCGCAGTAGTGGCAGCGCAGGCGGTTGATGTGTTTGTGGTAGGTGAGGCTCACGTCGCAGTGGCGGCATTGGGCCGTCCAGCCGCAGAGCTGGCATTCGAGGATAGGGGAGTAGCCCCGGCGGTTTTGGAACAGGATCGCCTGTTCGCCCCGGGCCAGGGCTGCTTTCAGGCCTTCGAGCAGTGCCGGCGAAAAAATGCCCTGCATCTGTTTGGTTTTGTGCAGTTCGCGCAGGTCGACGGCCCGGATTTCGGGCATGCGCAAGCCGCCGAAGCGCTCCGTCATCTCCACCAGGCCGTATTTGCCCGACTGGGCATTGAAATAACTTTCCACCGAGGGCGTGGCGGTGCCCAGCAGCACCTTGGCGCCGTACAGGCCGGCCAGGTAAATGGCGGTGTCGCGGGCATTGTAGCGCGGGTTGGGGTCGTATTGTTTGAACGAGGGGTCGTGCTCCTCGTCGACGATAATCAGTTGCAGGTTTTGAAAGGGCAGAAACAGGCCCGAGCGGGCGGCCAGCAGCACGGGTTTGCCGGAGGCGGCGGCGCGCCATACCTCCACGCGTTCCTGGTAGTTGATTTTGGAGTGGTACACCGCCACGTCGGCGCCAAACACGCGCTGCAGGCGGCTGATGATGTGGGTGGTGAGGCCGATTTCGGGCAGGAGGTACAGCACCTGGCCGCCTTGGAGCAGCACTTCGCGCATCAGTTCGAGGTACACGCGGGTTTTGCCGCTGCCCGTCACACCGTGGAGCAGCACGGTGCTTTTGTCGCGGAAATGGGCGTGCAATTCCGTGAGGGCCTGGCGTTGCTGTTCGGAAAGGGCGCCAGCTTCGGCGAGTTCGTCTTCAAACCCGGCGACCCGGCTCACTTCGCGTTCGTAGAGTTCGAGGATGTTTTTTTTGACTAAACTGCGAATAGCCGATTCGGAGGCGTCGGCTTTGTCGAGCACTTCCTGGCGGCGCACGAAGCTGCTTTTTTGCTGGAGTTGGAGAAAGGCGAGCAGCACATCGGTTTGGCGTTCGTATTTTTCCAGTTCGTCCAGCACGGGGCGGAGCAGGTCCTGGTTGGAGCGATAGGGTTCGGCGAGGCGCAGGGCCATTACTTTTTTGGGCCGGTATTTTTCCTGCAAATCTTCGCGCAGCGACAGCACGCCTTTGGCGAGCAGGCGCTGGACGACCGGGAACACCGTTTTTGTATTGAGGATTTTCCGCACGTCGTCGATGCTGATCTCGCCTTGCAGGAGCAGGGCTTCGGCCAGGAGATACTCGTCGCTGTCCAGTTCGGAAAAATCGTCGCCAAAGGCGGGGTTGGCCACCAGTTTGGTTTCGCTGGTGAGTTTGAGGTGGCCGGGCAGGGCGGCGCTCATCACTTCGCCGAGGGTACAGCAGTAGTAATCGGCGAGCCATTGCCAGAGCCGGAGTTGGGGGGTGTTGACCACTGGGGTTTCATCCAGCACAGCCACCACCGGCTTCACGCGGTAGTCGGGCTGGTCGGTGTGTACGCGCTCGATGATGCCGCTGTACAGTTTGTTTTTGCCGAAGGGGACCTCCACGCGCAGGCCGGTTTGCACCAGGGGCGCCAGCTCGTCCGGCACTGCATAGGTGTAGCAGCGTTTGGGCAAGGCCAGGGGAAGGATCACGTCGACGTAGGTCATGGAGGAGGGTTGGGGGTGGTTTTCTTATGAAACGGAGGGCCGGAAGCGGTGGGCGGCGCGGCTGGGTTGCAAACCTAAAACAAAAAATTTTTTTTCCGGGTGGTAAACGGCATTGCAGTAAATAATGTTTACTTTTGTGCATTGTAGTTCAATTGTGGCGCTGGGTATTCGGTAGCGACTCCGGGTATCCAATTTTTTTTCCCGGCGCCATAGCCAGTATCCGGATCGAATTTTATTCACAAAACAATCATTTTAATTGGCATTAAAACCTTCCTCACCCAAACCTGGCGGTGGCCAAAACCGCCCGGGGGGTAACAGCTCCAACCGGCCCGGTAGTGGCCCGAATCGCCCGGGTGGCGGTCCCAATCGTCCCGGCGGCGGCCCAGGTGGCCCGCGGCCCAGTGGCCCCGGCGGTCCTCCCAGCGGCCCGCGGCCCAGCGGTCCTGGCGGCCCTCCCGGCGGCCGGCGGCCGTTTCCACCCCGGCAACAACAAGCCGAGCACCGCATCAATGAGTTTATCCGGGTTCCGGAGTTGCGCCTGGTGGGCGACAACCTCGAAGAGATTTCGCAAGCCGTTGGCCAACCGGTAGAAGCCGGTATTTACCAAACGACACAACTGATGACTTGGGCCGAAGAGATGACCCTGGACCTGGTTGAAATCTCGCCCAACGCCGTACCGCCTGTAGCCCGGATTGTGGACTACAACAAGTTCCTTTACCAGAAACGCAAGAAGGAAAAGGAAATGAAAGCCAACGCGGTCAAACAACAACTCAAAGAGATCCGCTTCGGTCCGGAAACGGGCGAGCACGATTTTGAATTCAAACTGCGCCACGCGAAAAACTTCCTCGGCGAAGGCAACAAGGTAAAGGCCTACGTACAATTCCGCGGCCGGGCCATCGTCTTCAAAGACCGTGGCGAGCTGCTGCTGCTCCGTTTTTTGAAAGAATTGGAAGACTTCGGCGCACCCGAGCAATTGCCCCGCATGGACGGCAAACGCATGATGGTCATCATCGCTCCGAAAAAAACAGGAGCGAAAAAATAAATTTTTAATGTGGCCAATTACTTAATGTGGCCAATGAGACCAATGTGATTTAATTTTTTAATGTGCTAATGGAGGTGCTAGTTTGCCATTCCTGTTTTTAAACATTCCCACCTTCATTTCATTGGCCACATTGGTCTCATTAGCCACATTGACCACATTCATCCAATTCGCCCCATTAAAAATATTTGGCCACATTTGTTAATTGGCCACATTTCATCCTATCTTTGCGCTCCATTTTTAAAAAAATACATTTTTGCCATGCCGAAAATGAAGACCCACTCCGGCGCTAAGAAGCGTTTCAAAGTTACCGGCTCTGGGAAAGTCAAACGCAACCGGGCCAGAATGCGCCACCTGATGCGTAAAAAAACAACAAAAGCAAAACGCCACCTGCGCGGTGGAGTCATTGTGGACAAGACGGAACACGCTCGTATCGAGCGCCTGTTGGCCATATAATTGCCTTTTGTTGACCGGCGGCCGAGGGCTGCCGCAGCGCTTGCCCGTTCTGAACCAGCGGGTTTTTTACCCTTATTTTTTAACGAGGACCTTGGCTAAAGCATTTGCGACATCGCACAACTGCTGCTCCGCAAATCCCAAGGTTGTACTAAAAAATCACACACATGCCAAGAGCAACCAACAACCCGGCCAGCCGTGCTCGCCGGAGAAAAATCATGAAAGCCGCCCGCGGCTTTTTCGGCGCTCGTTCCAAAGTGTACACCGTAGCGAAAAACACGCTGGAAAAAGGTTGGCAATACGCCTTCCGCGACCGCAAATTCAAAAAACGCACCTACCGCCGCCTCTGGATTGCGCGGATCAACGCCGCCACCCGTATGGAAGGACTGAGTTACAGCCGCTTCATCCATGCCGTTAGCCAAAAAGGCATTGCACTCAACCGCAAAGCCCTGGCCGACCTGGCGCTGAACCATCCGACGACGTTCAAGGCGATCATCGATAACGTAAAAGGATAAGCCACGCCGCGCTTTGCTGCGCCGTGCCCATCCAGTACTTACATTTCGGGGACAAAACGAGGAACCGGCTTTACGCCGTTCCTCGTTTGTTTTTGGAGAGGGTACCGTCCACATCGTACAAAGTACCTGGATTGTTCCAAAAAATGCCGGAAATGCCGGAACTTCCGCCCCGTAACCGCTTCCACCATTGTAGAACATTAACCAATCCGCTTACTAACACTTGAAACTATGAAAAAAGCGCTACTTCTGCCTTTCCTATTCGCTTTGCTGACGCCCTTTTTCACCAACGCACAAGTTTGTACCCGCGACTCCAACATCCTCCAAACCGGCGGATTGCTCTCTCCCGCTCCCTACGCCCCCGACTCCCCGTTTTATAACCTGAAACCCGCCTGTATCGGCGACTCCTACAACCAGTCCGTGACGGTGTTTGTGCCAGATTCCTTCAACTACCAGGGCCTGATCAAAGTGAAAATCAACAGTGTAAGTATCCCGACCACCGGCGCCATCGGCAATTTCCCGGCCGGTATGACTTATAGCTGCGACCCGCCCAACTGCGTGTTCCAGCCCCTGACCCTCGGTTGTATCCTCCTCAACGGCACCCCCGCTAGCAGCAACCCGGCGGACACGGTCGACCTCGAAATCACCGCCAACGTCTCGACGATCATCGGCACCTATCCGGTGAAATTCCCGGGCGACGCCGCGCCGGGCAACCACTACTACCTGATTGTCAAAGAAATGGGTAACTGTGCTGCCTCCGGTGTTTCGGATGCCGGCAGCCCGTTCAGCGAAATGCGCGCGATGCCCAATCCGGTAAGCCAGCAAACGACCATCGAGGTGCTGTCTACCCAGTCCGGCGATTTCCAGTTTGAAGTATTCGACCTGCTCGGCAAACGGGTGCACGCCCGGACGGTATCGCTGTTCGAAGGCGCCAACCAGTTTACGTTCGATGTCGCGACCTTGCCCGCCGGCACCTATGTGTACACCTTGGGCAATGCCACCGCCGGCAAATCGCTGCGCCGCCTGGTAAAAATGTAAGTTGTTCAACTTAATCGGGTACGTGGAAGCGGCTGTGCTGTATAGTGTTGAGCACAGCCGCTTCTACATGCCCAACGACTTCCGGTCTTTTGAAAAGTTGTTGCCGCCTTTGGCCCTAATCCAATTTCCCCACCGCGCAACGCATTTTTTTTACACTTAAAACCGGTTGCTATGCGACAACTTCTCCTCTCCTGCACCCTTTTCCTGTTGTTGTTTACGTCCCTGGCCGCCCAAAACGGATGCCCGGGCTGTACGGTAGATGTGCCCGCCGGGCTGCCTGCCGATACGCTTTTTTTGCCGGCTTTGCCGAATGGACAAGTGGGCGCCGCCTACGATGAAGATATCTCGTTTCGGGTACCCAAAACCACCACGCCGGTATATGCCGTGGATTCCATCACACCACCCGGCCTCACCATCACCAAAATTGAAATCGTAAGCATTCAGGGCCTGCCGCCAGGCCTGTTTTGGCAAGCCAACCAAACCGTGTTTGAAACCGCCACCCAAACGGATGGCTGCATCAAAATTTGCGGCACCCCGACGCAGTCAGATACCTTTGTCCTGACCGTCAAACTCAAAGCCTCCATCTTCATTTTTACGCAGGAAGCCACCTTCCCGATGCGCTTGTACGTCGCACCGAAAGTGAGTACAACCGATGGTTTTGAATTGGCCAATTTTGTTGGTTGCGGCGCCACCACCGTTTCATTTACCAATAAAATTCCCTCCGGCGGCAACCCCGGCATTACCTATGAATGGGATTTGGGCGATGGCACCACCAGCACCGAAGAAAATCCGCCTCCCCATACCTACACGCAGCCGGGTGTTTACCCGGTGACTTATCACGCCACGATCGATACGGCCGGCTATATCCTGACCAGCGCTACGGTGTTGAGTGCCGATTGTACGGACCTGTTTTCGTCGGGCCCCGATGTGTACCTGATCCTCAAAGGCCCGAACAACCAGGTGCTCTACAACTCCTCGCCCGAGGTGTCCAACGCTACTTTTCCGCTGGCTTTTCCGCTCAACCTGTCCATCGACCCGCAGAGCAACTATACGCTGGAACTCTGGGATGAGGATTCCGGATTGGAAGGCGGCGACGATGCCTGCGGCGCTATTTCGTTCAATATTTTGAGTGGCGACACCCTGGTGTCCGGCGGTTTTACCGTGGCGCTGAACATCGACCACCCGGTGGAAGAAGTGTTTGCCCAGGACACCGTGATTGTCTATCCACAACCGGCCACCCCTGCCATCCAGGCCAATATGCTCCAGGCTTGTGTGGGCGATCTTGTGGTGCTGAACTCGACGTACGGAGCCGGCAACCAGTGGTGGCAAAACGGGCAGCCGGTATTTGGGGCTACCGATTTTCTGTTCGCCCCGGATGAAAGCGGGTACTACCAGGTGCAGGTGCTGACCGGCAACGGCTGCAATGCCATTTCCGACAGTGTTTGGGTGGAGTTTTACGCGCCCCCGGCCATTCCGGCCTGGGTAAATGACCGCAACAACCTCGAAGTGACGGATACCACGGCTGTGCCGGATACCTACTCCCTGCAATGGTACCTGTTTGCGGCTCCCATTCCCGGGGCTACCGGCTTTACGTATTGCGCTTCGCAAAGCGGCGAGTATACCCTGGTACTGGTGGATCTGGAGACCGGCTGTGCCAGCAATTTCGCTGCCAGCATCACCTATGATCCGGCGTTCGACTGCACCCTGGCGGCCTATGAGCCCAGCGTTCAAGTGCTCAACATTTTCCCAAACCCGGCCGACGCGGCCGTCACGGTCCAATTCAACGAAGTGTTGCAGGATCAGGGCAACTTGTTGGTATGGGACCTGGCCGGGCGTTTGTTGCACACCCAAACGCTGGAAAAAGGAGCAGCACAGGCCGTATTCAACAGCAGTTGGCTCGACGCCGGCGCCTATATCCTGGAGACCCGGACCGGCGTACAACGCTTCCTCGGGCGTTTGTTGATTTTGCGCTAGAGCAGGTTTCGGAACAGGTATAAAGAATATGGGTAAAAGGGTGATTCCGGCGCAGGATGTATCGCGTGGGATTCACCCTTTTACATTTTGACTTCACGGGAGGTCAATTCATCCAATGAATCCGGCCATTAATCCAACAGTTTTCAACACCCTGGCAGGCCGGCTTAAACTTGTCCCCGGAAATGAAGACCCTGAGCCAGTATTCCACCAACAGCAACTAATTATTTTTCACGGATATGTCGACGAACAAACCACCTAAACGAAGAAGAACCCTTTTGTACGTATTAATTGGCCTGCTTGGCCTTCTTGTCGTGATGGCTGTGCTGAAAGCCCGCCAACGGCCAAAAGGAGAAGAGGTCACGGTGGAAAAGGTACAACGCCGCACCATCCGGGAAACGGTGAGCGCCAGCGGCAAAATCTTTCCCGAAACGGAGGTGAAAATCAGTTCGGACGTATCCGGCGAAGTCGTGGAGTTGTATGTCAAAGAAGGGGATTCGGTAACGGTTGGCCAGGTGTTGGCCAAAATAAAGCCGGATGAATACCAAAGCGCCGTGGAACGCGGCCAGGCGGCAGTCAACAGCGCCCAGGCCCAACGCCAGATTTCGTCCTCGAATGTCGGCGGCAGTTCTGCCCAAATTGAGCAGTTGCGCGCCGATAAAAACCGGGTCGCTGCGCAGTTGGAAGCGGCGCGCAGCGCACACAAGCGCAGCGAAAAGTTGTTCAAGGAAGGCATTATTGCCGAATCGGAGTTTGAAACGTCGCTGAGCAATTTGCGGGGCCTGGAAAGCAGCCTGGCGGCTGCCGAAGCCGGCCTGAAAGCCTCTGAAACCAGCCTGAACAGCGCAAAGGAAAACGTGCGGGTAGCCGAATTCGGCATTACCAGCGCGCAAGCCACGCTGAAAGAGTTGCGCACGAGTTTGCAAAAAACCGTCATCACCGCCCCGGTCAGCGGCATTGTCAGCAAATTGAATGTTGAAAAAGGCGAGCGGGTCGTGGGTACGCTCCAGATGGCCGGCACCGAAATGATGCGGATCGCCAACCTGCACTCGATGGAAGTACAGGTGGAAGTCAGTGAAAATGACATCCTGAAAGTATCCGTCAACGACGAAGCCGATATCGAAGTGGATGCCTACCTGGGCCGCAAATTCAAAGGCAAAGTATCCGAAATTGCCAACAGCGCCAGCAACGTGGCTTCCAGCCAGGCCACCGGCTCGCTCAACACGGACCAGGTCACCAATTTTATTGTCAAAATCCGGATCGACCCGAATTCATATGCCAGCCTGCTGGAAAAAGGCCGGCAATATCCGTTCCGCCCCGGCATGTCGGCGTCGGTAGACGTCTACACCCACGATGCGGACAATACCTTGTCGGTGCCGCTTATCGCCGTAACGGCCCGGGAGGACGAAAAGGAAAAGGTCAAAAAGGACAAGGCCGACGAGGAGGATGAAGCGCCTTCGGCAAAAAACGTAAGCAAAAAGGAAGACGAAATCAAGGAGATCGTGTTTGTCATGAGCGGCGATACCGTGGGCATCAAAGAAGTTAAAACGGGTATCCAGGACAACGATTATATCGAAATTCTGTCCGGTTTAAACGAAGGCGAAACCGTCGTCACCGGGCCGTTTTCGGCGATTGCCCGCAAATTGAAGAGTGGTGCAAAAATCGTGGTGACCGACCCGGACAAGAAAAAAGATACCGAGAAGAAATAAAAGCCGGGCACCAAACTTCCCGGCACAGCCTGTACCTTTGCCGCGCAACGCACATCCAACCGTTGCGCGGCATTTTTTATGATGGAACACGAACAACCTGTTGCCACCGATACCTCCAGCCTGCCCACCAATGGCCATGCCCGCCCGGCCACCCTGTCGTCCAACATGACCTTGTTTTGGCGCGTGTTTGTGCCGGTGTTCGGCACAGTTTTTTTTACAGGCCTGCTGCTGGGGCTTTGGCTCACGGATGAGGAAGAACTCTACCTGTCGTATTCCATTCTTTGGATCCGGCTGCCGGTAGCCTTGGTTTGGCTGGCCTGGGTATTCCTGGTGTGGCGAAAACTCTGGCCCCTCCGGCGCGTGGATGCCGACGATGCCTATTTGTTTGTGACCAACTACTGGACTACCCTGCGCTATGCCTGGGTCGATGTGGAACGCCTCGAAGAGCGGCGCCATTGGGGCCGCCTCGTCGTGCACCTGTACCTCAAAGCCCCCGGCCGCTGGGGGCAGGTCATCCACTTCCTGCCCGGCTCGCACTACCGCGCGTGGATGGAAGAACACCACAAGGCCCATTTGCTGCCGGTAGCCAATTAAGGGCCGCGTTTCGCTGCAGCAATCCGTCAGGTTGAAAATTCAAACCGCCCAGTGTCCTTAGTCTCGAATGATCAGTTTTTCCCGTTCCGGGCCAGTTGAAATCATCCGGAACGGCACACCCAGGTATGTTTCCAGGTCTTCCAGGTAAGTTTTGACCTGTTGAGGCAGGCCGTCGAAGGTATGGATGCCATCGAGAGAGCACTGCCAGCCTTCGTAGGTTTTGAACACCGGCTCCACGGCTACGCGGTTCAGGTCGTAGGGTAGGGCGCTGTGGGTCTGTCCATCGTAGCGGTAGTGGGTGGCGGCAGCGATACTGGCGAAGATGTTCAGCACGTCAATTTTCGTGACGCAGAGTTCGGTGGTGCCCGTCAGTTGGATGGTATAGCGCAATTGCGGCAAATCGATCCAGCCGCAGCGGCGGGCCCGACCGGTAGTGGCGCCGAACTCCTGTCCTTCCTGGCGCAGGATTTCGCCGGTTTCGTTGTCTAGTTCGGTAGGGAAAGCGCCGCTGCCTACGCGGGTGCAATAGGCTTTGGTGATCCCAATCACCCGGCCGATCCGCTGAGGGGCCACGCCCAACCCGGTGCAAACGCCGGCGGTGATGGTATTGGAAGAGGTGACAAAAGGATAGGTGCCGAAATCGATATCAAGCATGGCGCCCTGAGCGCCTTCGGCCAGCACCCGTTTGCCGGAGGCAAGGGCCTCGTGGATGTAGTATTCGCTGTCGACAAACGTCAGGCTACGCAGGGTATCGAGGCTTTGAAACCAGTCTGCTTCTGCGCCAGCCAGGTCAAAATCGACAGGCGGGTAAATTTTGAGCAACTCCAGGTGTTTGGCTTTGAGGGCTTCATATTGTTCGCGGAAGCCGGGTTGCTCCACGTCGCCCACGCGCAACCCGTTTCGGCCGGTTTTATCCATGTAGGTAGGGCCGATGCCTTTGAGCGTGGAGCCGATTTTGGAATGCCCCTTGTGTGCTTCGCTGGCGGCGTCGAGCCAGCGGTGCGTCGGGAGAATGAGGTGTGCTTTCCGGGAAACCAGCAGGCGGCGGTGAAACTCGACGCCGCTTTTTTCGAGGGAGCGGAGTTCGCGTTGGAACACCACCGGATCGAGCACTACACCGTTGCCGATCAGGTTGATGAGCTGGGGGCGGAAAATACCCGAGGGGACGGTGTGCAAGACATATTTCTGACCGCCAAATTTGAGGGTATGGCCGGCATTAGGGCCCCCCTGAAACCGGGCCACAATGTCGTATTGGTCGGCCAGGTAATCCACAATTTTTCCCTTGCCTTCGTCGCCCCACTGGAGGCCGAGAATGACGTCAATTTGCATGTCGTTTAGGTAGTAACCGGAGTCCGGATGGAGTGTCGGTTGGTGACAAATAGGAGATGTTCCTCCGGGCTGAGGGCTCCTGCGGCGTCTGGTAAAGGCCAGCCGACTTGCCTGCCACGGAAATCGGCGGCAAAGGTAGGAAAAGAAATCTGGCCTGGGCTGTTGCCGCGCAATTCTTTACCTTTGCGCCATGCTGGTACGGCGGTTCATTGCACTATTCTTTTTCGGAGGGGTTTGCCTGGGTTTATCTGCACAGGAGATCCGGCTCAATCCCTTTGATCTTTTGGGGCGCTTGCCCAAAGGCGTTGCGGCAGCAGCCTTGCCGGCACTGCCTGCCGATTCGGTGTACAACCCGTTCAATGTGGTGAGCCACCGGACGCCCGGCGCCTCCCGGGGCATTAGTGCGAGCATGGAATCGACTTTTCGGCCGCTTGAGATTTTGCCGCACGGCGATGCTATTTCCACCACCTTTTTGTTTTGGTTGCTCGTCGCGCTCGTGGCGTTTTTGTCTTTTTCCGTGGCCACCAAGCGCAATGTAGTGGTGAAAGCCTGGCGCGGCTTTCTGAATGAAAGTTCGCTGACGCTCGCACAACGGGAAGCGGCAGGCCCGATGGGCAGCGCGCCGTACTTCCTGCTGTACGTCAGTTTTTTGCTGAATGCAGGCGCCTTTATTTTCCTGATTGCGCGCTTTTTTAGTCCCAAGATGTTCAACAATTTCGGCTTCTTGGCGATTTGTATGTTGTCGTCGTTCGGTTTGTTTCTTTCCAAACACGTCTTGCTGCGTCTTGTCAACTGGTTGTTCCCGGTGGATGCCGAAGTGCGGCGCTACAATTTTTTGATCATTATTTTCAACTGCGTCCTGGGCCTGTTTCTGGTGCCCTTCAATTTTCTGGTGGCTTTTGCGCAGGCTTACCAAGGATTTCTGGTCTTTTGGACGCTGGGCCTGGCCGCCGTGTTTTATGCCTACCGGTCCTTGCGGGCCACGGCGATCGGGCAGAAATTTTTCAGCGGGCATCTTTTTCACTTTTTGTTGTACCTTTGCACCATCGAAATCGCTCCGGTAATCATTTTGATTAAATTGGCGATGTTGGCTTCGAAATAAATCCCGCGCCGGCTGTTTTAACCTCCATGCGCAAATTTCCAACCTGCCTCGCCTGTGTACTCCAAAGACCTGAATTCCATCTCCTAACACCGAACAATTTCAAATAAACACAGTCCCGAATGTCTGCCACTGCTGCACCTGTTCAGGAAGAAACCTATAAAAGGGTTCAAAACATCCTTATTTCCCAACCCGCACCCGCCCAACGCGCTGCCTACGATGAACTGGAAAACCGTTTTCAGGTCCACATCGATTTTGTGCCGTTCGTATCGGTGGAGGGGTTGACGGAAAGAGAGTACCGGAAAAATCGGGTGTATCCGCACGATTTTACCGCTATTGTTTTTACCAGTAAAACGGCGGTTGATCATTTTTTCCGGCTCTGTGGCGAGCTGCGGATCAAAATGTCGGACGATACCAAGTACTTCTGTGCGACCGAAACCATCGCCAACTACCTCCAGAAGTTCATCATGTTTCGCAAACGCAAAGTGTTCAACGGCACCAAATCGGTGCTCGAACTCAAAGCCTATATCTTGCGGAACAAAGACGAAAAATTCTTCCTGCCCTGCAGCGATGGCGGCAACCCCGAAGTGACGCGTTTTTTCAACGAACTGAAGGTGTCCATCCAGGAGGCCGTCATGTATCGCACGGTCAATACGGACCTGACGGACCTGAAAGACATCAAATACGATATCATCGCGTTCTTTTCAGCCCTGGAGATCAAATCCATGTTCGAGCAGTTTCCCGATTTCAAACAGGAAGACCGCCGGATCTGTGTATTTGGCAAAGCCGCGCACAAAGCCGTAACCGACAGTGGCATGCTGGTTAATATTCAGGCCGGCACCCCGGAAGCGCCTTCCATTGCCGTTGCACTGGAAAATTACCTGAAAATATCGAACAAAGGCTAAATACGTCAATACCCTGATACTCAAACGGGTGCTGCCTCTTTCTAAAGAAGCAGCACCCGTTTTTCGTTGGGGCAAGGGCTAAATTTCCGGCAGGTAAATCCGTTTCCATTTGGACAAGATCCGGATGCCAACCACCAGTACGACGCAGATGCCAAGCGTCGTGTTTTCGGCCACTCCCTGCCGGGTGAGTCCAATTTGGGTGATCCCGCCAAGGAGGCTGGCCGTGGCGTATCGTTCCCCTTTTTTCAGCAGATCGGGTACCGTATTGCTCAGGATATCAGCCAGCAAACCGCCAAAGGTGGCGCTCACGACGCCCATCACAACAGCATACCCACTGTTGAGCCCCAGGTCCAGGCTTTTCTGAATACCCAGCACGGTAAACAAGCCCAGCCCTATGGCATCGGTCAGGAAAATTGTCACTTTGAGTCGGGCCAGGCCTTGGCTCAGCAAAAACACCAGCACTACCGCCGACACCACCAGGGCCAGTGCGAAGTAGTCGTTCACCCAACTGACCGGCCGAACGCCGATGAGCAGATCGCGTACCGTGCCACCGCCATATGCCGTGACAAAAGCCAGCACCGCCGCCCCAAATATGTCCATTTGGTGCGAACGGGCCTTCAGCGCCCCGGTAATGGCGAATACAAAAATCCCGGAATACGCAATATATTGGAGCCAGGTCATGCCAGAGTAGCGATTTTAAAAACGACTGAAAAGGGCAAGTGCCGGAGCATAGGCCAATATAGGGCCCTCCGGGCAAATTTTTGACACCATGAAAGACAACTTCTCCACGCAGGCTTCGGCCTATGCCCGGTTTCGGCCGGGATACCCGCCCGAACTGATCGCCCACTTGGCGGCCCTGGCGCCCCGGCGCCGGGCGGCCTGGGATTGCGGCACCGGCAATGGCCAGGTAGCCGCTTTGCTGGCTGAACATTTTGACGAGGTCTATGCCACGGATATCAGCGAAAAGCAGCTCCACGAGGCGCCGGAGCATCCCCGCATCCGGTATGCCCTGGAGCCGGCAGAACATTGCAGTGCCCCAGACCAGCGTTTCGACCTGATCGTGGTGGCGCAAGCCATCCATTGGTTTGATTTTGACCGGTTTTACGCCGAAGTCCGGCGGGTGTTGGCGCCGGGCGGCGTGCTGGCCGTGGTTGGCTATGGCTTGTTTCAGAGCGATGCTCCGGCGGTCAATGCGGTGGTCCAGCGCTTTTACGCCGGCATCATCGGTCCCTATTGGGATGCCGAGCGGCGCTATATCGACGAGGGGTACCGCAGCATTCCGTTTCCGTTTGAAGCCATACCGATGCCGGCCTTCGCCATGCAGTACCGCTGGGCTTTGCCGGAGTTGCTGGGCTACCTCAACACCTGGTCGGCGGTGCAGCATTTTGTGCGGAAACAGGGGGCGAACCCGGTCCGGCTGATCGAAAAGGAATTGCAGGACGCCTGGGCGGGGGTAGGGGAGCGGGATATTCAGTTCCCGCTGTTGCTCCGGGTCGGCGTCGTGATGGGAAAAACCGCGTAAAAGATGGGTTGGACGTGCCTACAGCACGTTGGCCAGTTGTTCTTTGATTTTTTCCAGTTCGTCTTTCATCTGGACCACCAGTCGCTGAATGTCGGCGTCGTAGGCTTTGGCGCCGAGAGTGTTGATTTCGCGGCCGATTTCCTGGCTGATAAACACGAGGGTCCGGCCGGCCGATTGGCTTTTGTTTTCGATCTGTTCGATGAAATATTTGCAGTGCTGCTCGAGGCGGACTTTTTCTTCCGTGACGTCCATTTTTTCGAGGTAATACAAGATTTCCTGTTCAAAACGGTTGCCATCGAGGTTTTCGCGGCCGAAGGCCTCTTCCATGTTGTTGCGCATCCGTTCGCGCATGCGGGCAAAACGCTCCTGTTCGTGGGGCGTCACTTCACTGAGGTACAGCAGGATATTGGCCACACGGAGCCGCAGGTCGGATTCCAGGGCACGGCCTTCCTGGCGGCGAAAGGCCTTGAGCTGATCGAGCGTTTTGGTCGTGATTTGACAAACGGCTTCCCACTCGGAGTCGTCGACTTCACCGGTAGCGCTGGCAATCACATTGGGGATGCGCATGATGGTTTGGAGCAGGTCTTGCTGCGGGATATTCAACTCATTGGCCAGGCGCGAAATAGCCTGGTGGTAGCCCCGGAACAAGGGCTCGTTGAGGCTGACCAGGGCGGCTCCGTCGGCGTTTTGTACATCCACCAGGACGTCCAGTTTGCCGCGTTCGGCGTGGTCGGTTACAAGTTTGCGGAACTCCAACTCCTTTTCTTTGTAGTCGGCCGGCAGGCGTAGTTTCAGGTCGGTGAGTTTTGAATTCAGGGCCCGGATTTCCACCGAGATGGTTTTGCCGCCGAAACTACCGGAAGCGCGGCCGTAGCCGGTCATGGACAGAAGCATAGGATAAAAGTAAGTTGGATGACACCTTCGGGTGTCCGGCAAAGGTAGCAAAATAGGGCAGCGGCAAAGGGCCTAAAAGTATTTTTGCGGAAATGTATTGTAAAGTTCTGATTTCGAGTAAGTTTGCAACCGACAGACCACTAGGCTCCCTTGCAGCGGCCTGGTGTTTGTTTTTGATTTTCAACTGGATGCGCGGCGTAATAAAGTGTAGCAAATATTTGCTCAGGCAAAAAATAATGCGAACTTTGCGTCTCGTTTTTCAGAGCGCCCTCATTTTTTCTATAACTGATTCAAAATCAACAAAATAAAACATGAGAAAGGCTGACCTTGTGAACGCCATTTCAGAGAAAACCGGCGTCGCTAAAGTAGATGTTTTGGTTTCGCTTGAAGCGTTGTTTAAAGAAATTAAGACAACGTTGCAAAGCGGCGAAAATGTGTATATCCGCGGATTTGGCAGTTTTATTATTAAAAAACGCGCTAAAAAAATTGGCCGACACATCAAAAAAGGTAAAGCCATTGAAATTCCCGAGCATTTTATCCCGTCGTTCAAGCCGGCTAAAATTTTCGTGGAACAGGTGAAGAAGAACGTGACGTCTTTGCCGGAAGAAGAAAGCATCGATTAATGGAATATCCCGGTTTTGCCGGCGCACCATGAACAAACCACAATACCTGGCGCTTGTTGCCGCTCTTGTCGTGTTTTTAGGCCTTTACCTGGGCTTTCAAACCACGCCGTCTGCCCAAAAAGCAGTGGAGCGCAGCCGGTCTTTGACCGGCGAAAGCACCGGATTTGAAACACTAGTGGAGTCGGCGAAAGCCGGCTTGGATGCCGACCAGGCTGCCAAAGTCTTGGATTGGGAACAACAAGCGGCGGCTGCCGCTACCGACTCAGCGCGGGCCTCGATCCTCAAGGAATTGTCGGGATTCTGGTACCGCCAGGGCAGTATTCCGGTGGCCGGTGGCTATGCCGAACAAGTGGCGGAAATCGAACAGGACGACGAATCCTGGTCGGTGGCCGGCGCTACTTTTTTTAATGCCCTTTCCGCCGAACAAGACCCTGTGCGGCGAGAATATTGCGCCAATCATGCGGTAAAAGCCTTTGAAAGCGCCATTTCGCTCCAGCCCGAGCGGGTAGAGCACCAGGTCAACCTGGCGTTGTTGTACGCGGAAAATCCACCGCCCGACAACCCCATGAAAGCCGTGCTGATGCTCCGCGAACTGGAAAGCAAACACCCGGAGAACGCCTCTGTGTACAACGCACTGGGCCGCCTCGCGATCAAAACAGGCCAGTGGGACAGAGCCGTTCAACGCCTCGAAAAAGCCTGGTCGCTCGATAAAACCAACCCCAATACGCCCTGCCTGCTGGCCAAAGCCTTTGAAGGCGCCGGCCAGGGTGCAAAAGCCGCTGAATTTGCTGCCCTATGCAGCGCCCAACAACAAAAATAAATGCCTGTCTCGTACAGGAGAAACGAACCATAACTTATCACTCATAACTTCAGTAGCGTATGCCTTGCGGAAAAAAACGCAAACGTCACAAAATTGCCACGCATAAGCGCAAGAAGCGCCTGCGCAAAAATCGACATAAGAAGAAGAACCGTTAGTGCCTGAACTACAGGCCTCGGCGTACTTTTTATAGGACAACCGAGCTGCCGGAGTCAGCGCCGAACGCGCCGTCGAACCGAGGAAGCTGTATCAAACCCTATCTTTTGATGCAGCTTCCTTTTTTGACGTTGCAGACGGGTCTCTTTTTAAAAAGAACATAGCGGGATGATCAGCTATCTCCTGCGCCTGTTATTTTCTTTTGCTTGAAGCGCACTCGCCTGCATGTCAACGGACTTTACTCGTCCACCTGTTGGCAGTGTCCCCTATTGTTGGCAAGCAACGTATTCCCCTACGACCAAAAAGGATTTCAGCGGCCCTAACCATTGCCTCTCAAGCAAATCAAACCACCGCCTCCTTGCCGATACCTGGGTTCCCGCCGCCGTTTACCTGCGGCTGCCTGCTTTTCGACGGTTCTCTTTGACGCCCGCACCGATCCCGGTAGCTGGACGTTGGGATTTTTGTTAAAATTCTACCGGTTTTCCTGCGTTGAGCCTGGCGAAAACCACTCATCCATCGTGGAAAAAGAACTAATTATCAATGCCAGCGCCTCCGGCGTGGAAATGGCGTTGCTGGAAGGCGAGAAACTCGTCGAACTCCACTACCAAAAAACGAACAACAATTTCACTGTTGGCGACATTCTCATCGGTAAAATCCGTAAAATGATGCCTGGGCTGAATGCGGCGTTTATCGACATTGGACACCGCAAAGATGCCTTTTTGCATTACACCGACCTTGGCCCAAAACTCCGTTCGCTGAACAAGTGGACCAATGGGGTCATGAACGGTAGTATCAATACCCATAAACTGGATAATTTCAAATACGAAGATGAAATCATCAAAACCGGCAAAATTGACCAGGTGCTCAATAAGCGTTGGCCGGTGTTGGTCCAGATTTTAAAAGAACCCATTTCGACCAAAGGCCCCCGCCTCTCCTGCGAACTCAACCTGCCCGGCCGCTACATGGTGCTGTCCCCGTTCTCTGATACGGTCACGGTATCCAAAAAAATTGCCAGCACCGAAGAACGCAAACGCCTGCATACCCTCGCGGAAAGCATCCGGCCGAAAAACTTCGGCGTCATCATGCGCACCGCCGCCGAAGGCAAAAAGGTGCAGGAATTGCACGAAGAACTCATGCACTTGCTGAGCAAATGGGAAGACATTTACCGCCAGCTCAAAACGGTGGTGCCACCCGCTAAACTGCTCAGCGAACTCGACAAGCCCGCCAGCGTGCTCCGCGACCTGCTGACCGACTCGTTCGGCAAGATTATCGTCAACGAAAAAGACCTGTACGCCGACATCAAAACCTACCTCCAAACCATCAGCCCCGACCAGGTAGGTATCGTGCAGCAGTACACCGGCAGCAAACCCATTTTCGATAGCTACGGCATCACCCGCCAAATCAAAGCCTCCTTCGGCAAAACGGCCACTATGGCCAGCGGCGCCTATGTCGTCATCGAAAAAACGGAGGCCATGCACGTCATCGACGTCAACAGCGGCCATAAAATGACCACCGGCGATGTCGACCAGACGATCTTCAACGTCAACCTGGAAGCCGCCGAAGAAATCGCCCGCCAGATCCGCCTCCGCGATATCGGCGGCCTGATCATCGTGGATTATATCGACATGAAAAATGCCGAACACAAACGGCAATTGGCCAAGGCCATGGAGGAGTTTATGCGAAAAGATCGTTCGCAACACACCATCCTGCCCCTGTCCAAGTTCGGACTCATGCAGATTACCCGCGAGCGCGCCCGGCCCGAAGTAATGGTGGACACCGCCGAAGTGTGCCCCACCTGCGGCGGCTCCGGCAAGGTGAACGCTACCATCCTCCTGACCGACGATATCAGCCGCGACCTGGAGTTTGTGATGCAATCCCGACCCAAAGCCCCGGTGTACCTGCGCGTGCACCCCTATGTGGAGGCTTTTGTCAAAAAAGGTTTCCCGAGTATGCGCATGCGTTGGTTGTTGAAATACAACAAATGGGTACGGGTGGTGGCGCATGCCGACTACCAGCTCACCGAGTACCGGTTTTTCGAGGGGAACGACGACGAGATCCGCCTGAACTAGGCGGGGCGCTGCGCAGAAAATACTCGGCAATGCCCAAGGGGCGGAATACATAGCGTTTTTTGAGGTGATGGCCACCGCTGCGGTGCAAAATGTCGCGCAGGGTGGCCAACACCGCCAACAAGTGTTTGCCCTTGTTGAGCATCACGCACTCGGCGTGTGCTGCCCGGACGGCATCGGTCACCTCCGAGCGGGTGGCAATACCGCTTTTGTTCAGGGAATCCAATACCTGTGTCGCCCAGATGACCGGCACGTGTGCCGCTTCGCAAATCCACAGGATTTCTTCCTGGATTTCGCTCAGCCGTTCAAAGCCAATTTCCACAGCCAGATCGCCCCGCGCGATCATCACGCCGAAAATCGGCTCGGCCATGCCCTGCAACAGCAGCGCCGGCAAGCGCTGTACCGCCTCGAACGTTTCAATTTTCAGAATAAGCGGCACCGCCGTGCCATCGGTACGGCGCAACAGTTGTTGCAACTCAGCGACCTCTTCCGGCTGCCGGACGAAGGAAAATCCCACCGTGTCGGCATAGGTTTGGGCAAACGGAATGACCGATTTGTCAAAATCGGTCAGGCAGGCAACGGTCAGCTCGGTGTCGGGAAAATTGATGCCTTTTTCCGGTTTCAGGCGCGGCTTTTGAGGGGAAGCACGGGTCATCAGCAAGGTAGCGATGTCGGCGCCGGTTTTTTCCACCACCGCTTCAAACAAGCCGTCGTCGAACAGGACCCGGTCGCCGGCACGCAGGTCTTTCACGACGCCCGGCAGGGTACAGCCCACTACTTTTTCCGATTTATCAAAAGGCGCGGTTGGCTCAGCGAGCCAGAAGCGTTCGTTTTCGCGCAGGGTCAGGCGGCCTTTTTTCCGGCCTTTGCCCAGCAGGACGGTCCGGATTTTGGGGCCCGCCAGGTCGAGGTGAATTTTGCAGGGGTGGCCGGTCGTCCGGGCGGCTTTGCGGATGTTGGCAACCATGCGCTCCCAGATCTCGGGGTTGTCGTGGGCACAATTGATGCGCGCCACGTTCATGCCGGCCAGCACCAGGGCTTTGACGCCGGCGTAGTCGTTGGCCAGGCCGGAGTCGAAGGTAACCATGAGGTGCGGGATGTTGGGGTTGACTTTGGGGCCAAACAGCGCTTGGGCGCGGTGGTTCAGGAGCCTGGAGGCCAAAGGGTAATCGCAGGGCGACAGCTCTGTGTCGGGAATCGGGGCGCCTACCCGTTGCAGCACCGCTTGGAGTTGGCGCAGCGCGTGGCTTTCCGAACTGGCCAGGGAAGACAGGCCAGCGTTGTGCAAATCGTCCTGAAAATCGCGCAAATCTTCGCAGCGCAGGGCCAGGTAGTGGATCAGGTTGATCGCACTCTGCTGTTGTTGGGGATGTACCTGCGCAATGGTGGGCTGGTGGCGCTGTTCGGCGGCCCGCAGGTGTTGGCTAATCCGTTGAAGGGTATGGCGTAAGGTGATCAGTGGCTCGGTCATAACCGTGCAAAGATGCGCTCCAGGATTCGCCGGGCGGCAAAGTTGGCGCACAATGACCGATGATTTAGATCAGGCAGGTTAAAATTCGGGGCAATTGCATTTGGGTTTAAAGAGCCGGCAACCTTCCAAAACTACCATGCCAACCATGAGCATGAAAAATGCAACGCGCCACCAATTAATTTTTTTCATAGCCGAAAACCTGTTTACTTTTACAAAGGCGAAGATAACCAAAACGCCTGAGATCGGTTTGTAATTGTTTTTGAATTGAAACGAATCCTCGTCGCACCGCTAAATTGGGGCCTCGGTCATGTCACCCGCTGCATCCCCCTGATCCAGGAACTTGAACGTTTGGGCGCAGCCGTATACCTGGCCTCCGACGGGGTGGCACTACACCTGCTCAAAGCGGAATTTCCCCACTTGCCGGTCTTCGAACTACCTTCCTACCGCATCCGCTACGAATCGACCAATATGGTGTGGAACATCGGCCGGCAGTTGCCGCGCATCCTGTGGGCGATGCGCAGCGAGCGGCGGGCTGTCGAGCGCCTGGTGCAAACCCACGGCATCCAGGGCATCTTGTCCGACAACCGCTACGGCTGTTTCAGTTCCCGGGTGTCCAGCGTGTTGCTCAGCCACCAGTTGAAACTGCGGGTGCCGGGCTCCCTGCTCAACTGGCCCGCCAACCGGGTCCTGCGCCTGGCCCTGGCCCAGTTTGATGCCGTTTGGGTGCCCGATGCCGAAGAAGCGCCGGGCCTGACGGGGGAGTTGTCGCACGGCGACGCCGTACACCCCAATACCACGTTTCTGGGCATTTTGACCCGCATGCAAGCCGCCGACGAGGAGCCCGAGTTCGACGTGGCTGTGGTGCTGTCGGGGCCCGAGCCCCAGCGGAGTATTTTGGAGCAGCGCCTGCTCGACCAGGCGATTTCGCTGCCGCAAAAATTCATTTTTGTGCAAGGGCAAACCCAACAGAAAAAACACTACTACGCCGCCGACAACGTGGAGGTGGTGTCGTACCTCACCTCCAAAGACCTC
Organism: Saprospiraceae bacterium; assembly: GCA_020846655.1. GTDB lineage: Bacteria > Bacteroidota > Bacteroidia > Chitinophagales > Saprospiraceae > M3007. The sequence continues at coordinate 21,576 of JADLDL010000079.1, forward strand.
AACGAAGTACTGACCGCCAGCAAGGTGATGGTGTGCCGCTCGGGCTACAGCAGCATCATGGACCTGGCGGGCCTGGGCAAAAAAGCCATCCTGATTCCCACACCCGGCCAAACCGAACAGGAATACCTGGCCGACTACCTGGGCGAGCAGCAATACTTTGTGGTGCAGCGCCAGGATGCCATCGACCTGCACGCCGGCATCCGCCAACTGAGCCGCAGTTCGGGCCTGCGCGCCGGCATGTATCCCACGGATACCTTCAAGCCTGTGCTTCAATCCTGGTTGGAGCGTTTGTAAGGTCGGTCCGCCTATTTGGCCGCCACATTCATGGCCAGGGTGATCCCGACGGTAGCGAACGCCTTGATGGTTTCGGCTACTTTTTCCAGGAGCAGGGGCAGTTCGGCAGCCTCCTCGCGCGACCACTTGCCGAGCACGAAGTTGACTTGTTTGCCTTTGGAAAAATTGCTGCCAATGCCGAGCCGCAGGCGGGGGTATTCATCGGTGGCCAACAATTCGCGGATATTTTTGAGGCCGTTGTGGCCGCCATCGGAGCCTTTGGCCCGCAGGCGCTGTTTGCCGAAGTCGAGGTTGAGGTCGTCGCACACCACGAGGCTGTTTTCCAGCAGGATTTTTTCTTTTTGCAACCAATACCGAACGGCTTTGCCGCTCAGGTTCATGTAGGTATTGGGTTTGAGCAGCAACAGGGTGCGGCCTTTGAATTTTACTTCGGCCAGTTCGCCGTGGTGGTCGTCGCGCCAGTTGCCCTCGAGTTGTTTGCACAAAAAATCCAGGGCGGCAAAACCAATATTGTGGCGGGTATCCTGGTATTCGGAACCGATATTGCCTAAACCAGTGATCAGGTATTTCATGACCGGGAGTGTCGTTTGGAAAAATTTTGTGCAAAGGTAGGTGGATGTCTGCTGTATTTCTTGCCCACCGCAATGGGTTTTTGTCGAACTTTGCGCGGTTTTTTACATCGACATTTTCTCAGACCCAGGGAGCAGGGCCGAGGCCAATGCAGCATTGCCCCTTGAACCGGCTCGCTCTCTTCAGCCAATTTACTGTATGCGTATTTTATTCTTATTTCTGACCATTGCTCTCCTCTCCTTGTCCATTTTAGGCGCCGCCTGCACCGAAAAAACGGCCGCCACTCCGCCGCCCGTTCCCGGCCTCCAAACCAGTTCGGAAATCGTACAACAGCTGCCCAAAGGAGCGGATTCGGCCAAGGTATCGTTCCGGGACCTCAACTACTGGCAGGAAAAAGACCTGTTTTGCATCATTGCCCTGGTGGACAACAACGCCGACACCTGGCAACGCATCTGGGTGCGGGTCGAACTGTTCGACAGCGCCGGCAAACGCCTCCTGATCGGCAAAGATTCGAGCCTGATCGTGCGCGCCTTTTCCGATGCCATCCCGCCCAGGGGCGCCAGTTCCATTTTCGTGACCCTGCCCTATATTCAATTGTCGGGCACGCCGGTCTCCTGCAAACTCTCCGGCGCCGGGGCCCTGCTCCAAAACCCGGGCGCCATCCTGCTGACCGGCGAATCCAGCGGCGTCCGGATGCAGTACCCCGACCCGAAAGACCCGAAAAAGGTGATTGAAAAGGCCTTCCAGTCTACATCCATGGTGGAAAACCCATTGGAAATGAACGCGCCGCACCCCCGCGCCGTCATGCTGATTTATGCCACCGACAACAAATTGTACTTCGCCCAGGTCCTCGACCTGGAAAAACAGTACGAGTTTTTGCGCTCCGACAAAACCGGCCCCATGGGCCCGCGCGAACAACGCCGGCTGGTTTGTGCCCTGGTGTACGAAAATTTGCCGACGCCCATTCGGGAAAAAACCATCGGCCGGGTCGATATTCAAATGTTTGACGCCCGGCCGGACGCGGAAAAATAGGAGGGCTGGAAGAGGCTGTCTTTTTAGAAATTGAATATCGAATATCGAACATCGAACATCGAACATCGAACTTTTTAATTTTCAATGCTTTATTTGGGAATGACCAATGTTCATTGTTCAATGACCAATAAGACGGCCTCTTGGTTATTGTGCGATCAGCGCCACCGCTGTGCCGCCGCCAGAAACAACAGAAGATAAATTATTGGGTATAGCGAGAAGAGCCGCGCTAATTAATTCGCGCGGCTCCTCTCGCTGTATAACTCCTGCTATGCGATTGCTACAAACGTTAGGCCTCTCCGAGGCCAGGAGGCGATGCAGTTACCAATATTCAATCGACCAATGAAACGGCCTCCTGGTTATTGCGCGATCAGCGACACCGCTGCGCCACCGCCGGCCGCCAGTTGTAGCGACAGCGTGTCGCCTTTGCGGACCTTGCGTTTGCTGATGCTGACGGGGTAGGGGTTGCTCTCCCAATGCGCGCCTGCGCCGTCGGCATAGATCGTGGCCTCGTAGGTTTTGCCGGCCGGCAAAAAATCGAGTTTCAGCGTCGTGTTGCGCGGATTTTCGTCGGTGATGCTGCCCACAAACCAGTTGTGTGTGCCTTTCTGGCGGCGGGCGGTGCTGATGTAGTCGCCCACGGCGGCGTCCAGGATGCGGGTATCGTCCCAATCGACGGGCACATCGCGGATGAACTGGAACACGTCGAGCCGTTTTTCGTAGTTTTCGGGCAGGTCGGCGGCCATTTGCAGCGGGCTGTAGAGCGTGACGTAGAGGGCCAGTTGTTTGGCCACTGTGGTGTGTACCACTTCTTTTTTGTTGGGGTCGTAGGCGCTCATGCGCACTTCGAAGATGCCGGGGGTGTAGTCCATCGGGCCGCCGAGGATGCGGGTGAAGGGCAGGATACACTCGTGTTCGGGCGGGTTGCCGGTGCTCCAGGCGTTGAACTCCTGGCCGCGGGCGGCTTCGCAGGCCATCCAGTTGGGCCAGCTGCGGTGCCAGCCGCTGGGCCGCACGGGCTCGTGCATGTCTACCATGATCCGGTTTTGGGCGGTGCGTTCGGCGACGCGAAGGTAGTGGTTGTTCATCCACTGGCCGTCGTGCCATTCGCCTTTGGGAATGATTTTGCCCACGTAGCCGGTTTTCACGGCATTTTGGCCGTATTTGTTCATGTAGGCGTAGGCTGCGTCCATCTGGCGTTCGTAGCTGGGCACGGCAGAGGAGGTTTCGTGGTGGGCGATGATTTTGACGCCTTTTTCTTTGGCGTAGCGGCTCAGTTCGTCCATGTCAAAATCGGGGTAAGGCTTGGCGAAATCAAAAACCTCGTCTTTCCATTTGCCAAACCAGTCTTTCCAGCCCAGGTTCCAGCCTTCCACGAGCACGCCGTCGAAGCCGTATTTGCTGGCAAAATCGATGTAGCGTTTCACGTTGGCGGTGTTGGCGCCGTGCCTGCCGTTTTTCACTTCGCGGCCGGTGGCGGCCATCATGTCGGCGGTGGCTTCGTAGTCCCAGGTGGCGAGCCCGACGTGCATTTCCCACCAAACACCCACGTATTTCTGCGGTTTGATCCAGGACACGTCCTTGATTTTGCAGGGTTCGTTGAGGTTGAGGATGAGTTTGGATCGCAGGATACCGGCGGCGTCTTTGCTGAGCAGCACGGCGCGCCAGGGCGAGTGGAAGGGCATGGTGTTGACGGATTTCACCGTCGAATCGGCCGAAGGGATCAGAAAGGCTTTGAATTTCAGGTTTTTGACGTCGGTTTCGAGGTGTAGCGCGCCGAAATCGGCCAGGGCGGCTTCGGCCAGGGCGATATGGGTGCCGTCGGCGGTTTTCATCGTGATGGGCGTTTGCACGTTTTTCATTTTCACGATGTGCTGGGTGGAAATGGCGTGCTCGCGGTTGTACCAGACGTTGTCGATGGCGCTGATGGCGGTGGTAGAATAGACGTGCTCGTTGGAGTCGTAGTCGCCGGGAATCCACCAGGCGGTGTGGTCGCCGGTCATCTGGAACTCGGTGCGTTCGTCGGTGATGGTGACGGTGGGGGTACAGTCCTGGCGCGGCAACTCGTAGCGGAAGCCCACGCCTTCGTCGTAGGCGCGGCAGCGGATGATGAAGGTGCAGCCGGTGGCGTCGGAGAGCCGGTATTCCAGTTCGTTGTAGTGGTCGCGGATTTGGGCGACTTCGCCCCAGACGGGTGTCCAGGTGTCGTCGTGGGTGCTGGTGCTGGCGCTGCGGAGGCTGAACCCGCTGTGGAGCTTGTATTCTTTGGTGTCGAAACCGAGGCGCGACCAGTCGACGGCGGTTTTGCCTCGGTAGTTGATTTTGTAAAAGGGCTCGCCGGATTTGTTGAGGCCGATACTGATGCTGCTCAGTTTGCCGGGGGAGTGGAGGGTGCGGAGGGTGCCTTGGGCGGATAGGGTGGGGGCAAGCAGGTATAAAAAGGGGAGGAGCAAAAAAAGGAACCGGTTCATATGTAATTTTTTTTGTGGTAAAACTGCGGGTTTTTGCCAAAAACATTCCGAATATTTGATGCCCGGAGCCGCCCGGCCCGCCAAACCACATTTTTGGAAACCACACTATGACCAAACCCGATCCGATCCGCCGCCTGGAGCAAAGCCTTGGCCTGCAACTGACCGAACTGACCGACATTCCCACCCAGCAAAAAATCATCGAGTGGCAGGCCGGCCTGCTGGCCTTTTATGCCGGCCGCGACACCGATGCCGCCGCCCGTCGCGAGGCCGCCCTGGGCCGCCTCAAAATGTCGGTGGCCGCCAACACCTACCTGCTCGACGAGCAGGAGCGCCTCATCGGGATCAACCTCTACGGCAATGGCCTGGCCGAGCTGCCCTTCGACGAGCCGGCCTGGCAACACCTGCAAGTGCTGGTGCTCTCGGGCAACCAACTCCGGAGCCTGCAACTGCCCGCCAACCTGCCCCGCCTCGAATGGCTCGACCTGGGCGACAACCCCCCACTGCGCAGCCTCCGCTTCGAAGGCCCCCTGCCCGCGCTCGAGACCCTGGATGCCAGCGACAGCGGCCTCGACGCCCTGGACCTGCCCCCCGGTTTTTCGAACCTGAAAACCCTGGATGTGAGCCGCAACAAACTGGCCACGGCCGTGCTGGCGGGCGATTGCCCGGCGCTGGAATGGCTGGACCTGAGCGGCAATCAGTTGACGGGTTTTGCGCTGCCGGAGGGGTTTGGGCAGTTGCGGTATTTGTATTTGGGAAAAAATCAGATCGAACGGCTCGAGTTCGGGCGCCCCTTGCGGAATCTCCAAACCCTCCATTTGGCGGACAACAAACTGTCCGCGCTGCCCGGCAATTTGTTGTCGTTTTCGAGCCTGGAATCGCTGTATTTGCACAAAAATGCCTTCGCCGGTAGCCTCGCCTCGGTGATTCCCTCTGAGGAGTCGGCCAATGCCTTTGTGCCGGTGCGCGACTACCTGCGCGAATTCAGCAAAGGCACTATCCAAAACGACCGGGTGAAAATCATCATCGTGGGCAACGGCCGGATCGGCAAAACATCCATGTTCCGCCGGCTTCGGGGCTTGCCGTTTAGAACCGATGAAAAATTTACCCACGGCGTGGATTTGGGCGAATTGAGCAAAAAACACCTGCCGGAGGTCAAAACCGCCACCCTGCAAGCCAATGTCTGGGATTTTGGCGGCCAGCATATTTTCTACGCCACCCACCAGTTTTTCCTGACCGACGATGCGTTGTACCTGCTGGCCTGGACCGCCGAACAAAACGTGGAGGCCTACCGGAAACAGGAAAAGGGGCAGCTGGCTTTTGATGAAAAATGGCGCAGCCGGGAGTATTGGCTGGAAAACATCCGCCTGCACGCGCCCAAGGGCCCGATCCTGATGGTGCAAACCCATTACGACGGCGTGCACGAGCCTTATGACCAAACGGCGTATGCCGCAGCGCCGTTCCGCGCCACCTGCCTGGAATTTGCGGCGCCCAACGACCACGGCCTGCTGGACCTGAGCCGCGAAATCACCCGTTTGCTCAACCAGGAGATACCCGCCTTTGGCGAAGATTTCCCGGAAACTTACGACCGGGTCATCGGCGAAATCGAACGCGCCAAGCCCGAACACAAAATATCCCGCGCGCGCTTCGATGCCCTTTGCCAACAGGCCGGCATCACGCCGGGCGGCGAAACTTCCGTGCTGGAATTTCTGCGGACTGTGGGCGCTGTGGTTTGGTTCGATCGGGTCGCGGCGCTCCGGGATACTATTTTTGTCAACCCCGACTGGTTGACCACGCAGGTATACCGCCTGATCAACGATGCTTTGGACGAGCGCAAGGGCCGTTTTGACCAGCAGTACCTGGCCGATACCCTTCCCGAGTACACGCCGGCCGAGCGGGAGCAGTTTTTGGCCCTGCTCCGAAGTTTCGAACTGATTTTTGAGGCGGGCCGGGAGGCTGCCGGGGTCTACATTTCGCCGCTGTACCTGCCGGGGCGCCTGAGCGAGGAGGCGCAAACCTTGTTGGAAAAAACGCGCCGCCGGCTGTCGCTGGCTTTTGTGTTTCGCTTTCCGCGCTTTGTGCCCGACAATGTGATGGTCAACTTTTTGAGCCGCTACGGCCCGTATTCCGATCAGATTTATTGGAAAAACGGCATTTCGTTTACCTCTGCCGAGGAGCAGGACGGTATTGTTGAATTGGATGAAACCACACAGTCGCTGGCCGTGTACGCGGGCCGCGACGGCAAAGGCCAACGCTTGCAGGCCGAAATATGCCGCGCCTTTGTGGAACTGAGCCGGAACGCCAACGCGGAAATTTCGCTGGATGGCCAATGCTTTGTATCCTGGCAGGGCCTGCTGCGCGCGCAGGAACTCGGCAACCGCCGGATCGACGGCAGTACCGGCGCGCCGGTGGACGTGGCGGATTTTCAGCACTTTTTCGGCCGCGACCTGGCCGGCGTGGAGGAAGAAACCGCTGTGCGCAAACCCGAGATTTTCTTTTCCTATGCCTGGGGCGTCGACGAGCACAGCGGCCTAAACCGGGAGCAGGTGGTGGACGAACTGTACGACAGCCTGGCGGCAGACGGCCATTACCAACTGCAACGCGACAAAAAAGACAACGGCTACCGCAAATCCATTCGGGAATTTATGCAGCGCATCGGCCGGGGCGAGTTGGTGGTGGTGGTGCTGAGCGACAAGTACCTGAAATCACCGAACTGCATGTTTGAGTTGCTCGAAATTTACCGGAAATCAAATTCGGAAGCAGAGGAATTTCGGGCGAAGCTATTTCCGGTGGTGCTGCCCGATGCGAAGATTTACAGATCAAGGGATATCTTGAAAAACTATGTCAAATATTGGAAAGACGAATGTGCAGGCTTTGAACAAGACATTCTGAATGTTGGTTTGGCGGAAGCGAGCGGTGTTATTCCTGATTTTGATGCCTATTTTGAAATAAAAAATAACATAGGCCAACTGGCAAAAATACTCAGCGATTTGAATACGCTCAATCCGCAACTGCTGGCAGATCATGATTTTGGCGAAATCAAATCCGCCATTGCCGAACGGGTGTCCCAACTGATGCAGCAGCCATGAGCCCAGCACCCATCCTCCCATTCACGATAAACCACCACCGCTTCCATCTTCTCCTCGTAGAAGGCGACACCTTCCGCATGGGCAACGACAAGGCCAGCGACCCCGATGCCTACGGCGATGAAGCGCCGCCCCACGACGTGACAGTGCCGTCTTTTTACCTGGCACAATACCCCGTCACGCAAGCCCTCTGGGTAGCGGTGATGGGCCGGGAGGAAGATCGGGAGCCTTATTTTACAGGAGAAAACAGGCCGATGGTGCAAGTTTCCTGGCATGATGCTAAAGAGTTTTTGGAAAAACTGAAGATCGCCACCGACCTGCCCTTTCGGCTGCCCAGCGAAGCAGAATGGGAATTTGCGGCGCGCGGCGGGGTGTTTAATTCTGGCTTGAAATACGCGGGTAGCCAGCGCCTGAAAGAAGTAGGCTGGTATGCAGGCAACAGCCACGGCGAAACCAAACCGGTGGGCTGCAAACTTCCCAATGAACTGGGCCTGTACGACATGAGCGGCAATGTGCGGGAATGGTGCGAGGATGACTGGCATGGCAATTACAAAAATGCGCCTGCGGATGGCAGCGCTTGGATAGACAAGGGTGACCGGGGCTCGCTCCGCGTGCTTCGCGGCAGCAGCTGGGGCAACAACCCGCAGAACTGCCGCTCCGCCTTTCGCTACGTCGCCTATCCGGGCGGCCGCGGCCTCAGCGACGGCCTCCGGCTTGCTTTGTCCCTGCAGTGAAGTGGCGGCCAGCCGGTAGGAGTAGCGGCGTTTCGCGCCGGGAGAACCCCACCCCCGGCCCCTCCCCATAAATGGGAGGGGGGTCTCCCCTCACGGAAGCCTGAGCAAAAACGAGTGTGCAAGCCCCTCCTTTTTGGGGGGAGGGGTTGGGGTGGGGTTATCCCGGGAAACCCCGCAAACCTTTCCCTCCGCCACTCATCAAAAAATCACCCAAACCGCGTACTTTTCACCACAAAAAACAACCCACCCATGCTCCGCCCACTCCGCTTCCAGGTTCTAAACCAGCCCTTCTTTCTGCTCCCCATCGAGGGCGGGCAGTTTGACATGGGTATGGCAAAGGATGATCCGGACTCCTGGACGATGGAGCAACCGGTACACTCGGTGCAGGTGCCCACGTTCTACCTGGCGCAGTACCCTGTCACGCAAGCCTTGTGGACGGTGGTGATGGGCCGCGAGGGCCAGGAGCCCTTTTTTACCGGTGACCGAAGGCCGATGGAGCGGATTTCCTGGGATGATGCTCATGTGTTTTTAGAAAAGCTCCGGATCGCCATACAGCAACCTTTTCGGCTGCCCTGCGAAGCGGAATGGGAATTTGCGGCGCGCGGCGGGGCGTTTCGTTCCGACCTGAAATACGCGGGCAGTCAGCGGTTGAAAGAAGTGGGCTGGTATTATGACAATAGCCACAGCGAAACCAAACCAGTTGGCTGCAAATTTCCCAATGAACTGGGCTTGTACGACATGAGCGGTAATGTGAGAGAATGGTGTGAGGACCAATGGTTTAATAATTATGAAGATTCCCCCAAGGATGGCTCTGCGAGGATTGATCGTGACGAGGGCTCACCCCGCGTGCATCGCGGCGGCGACTGGCTTTTCTACTCTAGGTGTTGTCGCTCCGCTTATCGTGATTTCGACGACCCAGGCTACCGCCGCAACTTCACCGGCCTCCGGCTTGCTTTGTCCCTGCAGTGAAGTAGGAGGCAAGGCAAAATGAAAAAGTCAAAAGGGTGTTTTTGAGGGAGAAGAAGTGGGGCGTGCGCCGGGAAACGCCGCAAACCTTTACCTTCGCCACCCATCAAAAAATCACCCAAATCGCGTACTTTTCACCACAAAAAACAACCCACCCATGCTCCGCCCACTCCGCTTCCAGGTTCTAAGCCAGCCCTTCTTTCTTCTCCCCGTCGAGGGCGGGCTGTTTGATATGGGTATGGAAAAAGATGATCCGGATGCCTATGGATGGGAGCAGCCGGTACACCCGGTTCGGGTGCCCACGTTTTACCTGGCGCAGTATCCGGTGACGCAAGCCTTGTGGGCGGCGGTGATGGGCCGGGAGGAATGGGAACCCTTTTTTACCGGCGACAAGCGGCCGATGGAGCGGGTTTCCTGGGACGATGCCCAGGTGTTTTTGAAAAAACTTCAGACTGCCACGCAGCAGCCCTTTCGGCTGCCCAGCGAAGCGGAATGGGAATTTGCGGCGCGGGGCGGGGTGTTTAATTCTGGCTTGAAATACGCGGGCAGCCAGCGGCTGAAAGAAGTAGGCTGGCACAATGAAAATAGCCATGGAGAAACCAAACCGGTGGGCTGCAAATTTCCCAATGAACTTGGCTTGTACGACATGAGCGGCAATGTGTGGGAATGGTGCGAGGATGACTTGTTTAATGATTACCAATACGCGCCATCTGATGGTAGTGCCTGGATTGATAAACTGGATAGGAGGGCGGATCGGGTTTGTCGCGGAGGAAGTGGTAGGTTAAAAGTCTTTGGCTGCCATATTGCTTATCGTGGTCATTGGGAGCCAGAGTATCGTGGTAATAACAATGGCCTCCGGCTTGCTTTGTCCCTGCAGTGAAGTGGCAGCGGGCCGGCCTGTGAGCCTCCCGAGGACTCGGGACCAAGCCCTGTAGCCCTGAGTCGGCAAGGGACGGAGGAAATGTAAAATGTAAAAGTCAAAATGAAAAAGTCAAAAGGGTGTTTATGGGGAATGGGAGCGGCGTTACGCGGGGCCGATCAGTTCTATGGAACATTTCAACATTGGAAATTCGGTGTTCGATATTTGACATTTTTAAAAGGAAAGACTTCGGGGAATGTCGAATATCGAACACCGAACATCCGATATCGAAGTATCAAAACCCAGAACTGATCGGCCCCTTCTCCCGATGGCCTGAACAAAAACGAGTGTGCAAGCCCCCCTCCCATTTTTGGGGAGGGGTTGGGGGGGGGGTGTCCCGCGAAACGCCGCCATTTATTTTGGGGTCTGAAGACCCACGGATATCGGAGGAGGCAAGGCAAAATGTAAAATGTAAAAGTCCAAAGGGTGTTTTTGGGGAATGGGACCGGCGTTACGTGGAGCCGATCAGTTCTATCGACATTTCAACATTGGATATTCGGTGTTCGATATTCGATATTTTTAAAAGGAAAAACGTCGGGGAATGCCGAATATCGAACACCGAATATTCAATATCGAAGTATCAAA
>JADLDL010000080.1 GCA_020846655.1 Saprospiraceae bacterium
CAGTTTTGATGCGCAGGCTATGTTTTTTTATGTTTTCCAGGTCATTTCGATCGGCATAGGTATTGATCAGAGACGCCGACGACAATACGGTGCTCAGGGGCGTTCGGAATTCGTGCGAGGCCATAGAGACAAAGCGGCTTTTGAGTTCGCCGAGTTCGCGTTCCTGGTTGAGTGCGGCAGCCAGGTCGTTGCGGGCCTGCTCCAGGGCCGCCGTACGATCCAACACCTTCTCTTCCAGCCCTTCGTTCATATTTTGAAGGGCGGAGGCCAGTTGTTCCAGTTTTTGGTTTTGCCCGACGATACGTTGTTCGTTTTCTTTCCGGGCGGTGATATCGATGACAAAAACCAGGACAAAATCACCTTGTGCGGTTCGCACGGGGCTCAGGCTTACCTCGACTGGAAACTCCGTTCCATCGCGTTTCATGGCATACAGATCCATGCCGATGCCCATCGCCCGCGGATGCGGGTGAGCGCGGTAGTCGTTGCGGTGCCGCTCGTGCGCATGCGCCAAGCGACGGGGAATCAGGGCTTCGACCGTTCGGCCGAGCATGTCTTCGATGGTGAAACCGAACAATTGCGCTGCGGCCGGGTTCGCACGAACAATTTCGCCCCGGTTGTTGGTAATAATGATGCTGTTGGCGGCAAACTGGAACAAGGCGTGAAACTGTTCCTCCTGTAGTTCTTCTTCTTGCCGGAGGGTCAGGATTTTTATGACCAAAAAGACGCCGGCTATTATTCCTACAATACTGGCAACGCGCGCGGTCAGCAATTGATCCAGTGGCGCCATGCTGCCGTTTTGATACCGGATAATGACCGCCAGGATGGTCAGCACCGTAGCGCCGAAGCCCATCAGAATAACATCGTTGCGTTCTTTGAAAAAAAGTCCGAGAATAATAACCAGCAAATAAGTAAATGAAATGCTGGAATCCTCCAGCAACCAGGCGTCCGTTACAAAAATGCCGGCCATGGAAATCAGCACAAGAACGATGGGCGAAAGCCCGGAGCCGAATTTGAGGGACATGATTGGTCGCGTTTTGAGTCAGGCATTTGTATGGTCCGGCCAAATGTAGCAAGACTCCGGCTAGCTGCGCAACCAGAGCAGGAATTATTGCATTTCAACACGTACACCGAATACTTACCGCTTTGCGACAATCCGCCAAAGCGCCTGACGGTGGATTTTTTTATTTTCATTGGCCACGAGCCAATGCCTTTCGTCAAGCCAGGTAATCGACTCAAACTGACGGGCTACAAGAAACTTAGGTAGTTTGCGGGCTGATCGTTTGCCTTTAAAAAAGCGACTTCCCTGAAAATCGGTGAAAAAATAGGCGGTCGCCTGGGAGTGCGGCAGGAAGCCGAATTTTTTGGAAATAATATAACTGGTCAGGGCCAGGGTGCGGCCATCCGGACTCAATGCGGCGCCGGTGACGACTCTATTTTTTAACACCAGGCTGTCCTGAAAAACAGCGGTGTATTGGCCCGGCTTAGCCGGCAATACGTAGTGTTTGGTGACAAAATTTCCTTTGAAAGCATTTTTGGAAAACAAGTGCAGGCTATCGTTCCAAAAAATCATGGCTTCGCAGTTGTAATTCCAGTTGCGTTTGTCTTCCGGAGGAAAATCCTGTTGGTCGGGGTAGCGGAAACAGATGGAATCCAGTTGCCCTGTGGCCAAATGGTATTTGAAAATGCAAAGGTCGCGGCGTTTGTTGTAGTTGTTGCCGAAATCGCCGATGTACAGGTAGCCGTTGTTGTCGGTGGTCAGGTCCTCCCAATCGCGGTTGGGTACCGGCAAGCGCCGGGTTTCGAGCAGGGCGCCGCTCTGCGGGTCAAAATGAAACAATTCGGAAGGGTTGTGGCTATCGTTGAGGAGCCAGAGTTTGCCGTCCGGAAGCCGAACGATGCCAGACACTTCCCGGATGGCATCGGGCAGGGCGGTTCGACGGGGTAAATCGGATTGGGCTTGTACGGAAAGCGACAGCAACAGCAAGAACATCCCCGAGGGGAGCAGACGAAAACAGGGTAACATAAGGCGCGAAACAGGTATGAAGATTAGAAAAAGTGCTGGCCCGGGGTATCCCCCCGAGCCAGCACTTTCTTACAAAAGATGTACCGAACTGCTTGGCGCTGCGCTAAAGTTTTACAAAACGGGTCATCCAGGAGCCGCCGTTTTTGGTAAAACGGACAAAATAGAGGCCGGCGGGCATGGTTTGCAGGGGCACGATTTCTTCGTTGCCCGGCTGGTTCACTTGGTACAGCACCTGACCGGTAGCGCTGAGCACCTGAATGTTGTTGAAAGGCAGGTTGGTCTGGATGCGGAGCATGTCGCTGGCCGGGTTGGGCGTCAGTTGAACATTGGCGCTGAAATCGACCTGGCGGGTGCTGACCAGGGTGCTCACATCGTTCGCATATCGCGGAGCAATCTGGTACCCGGCGTCGTATGGCGTGGCCGGGTCAAACTGGCCGCCGATGCCCGTCAGGTCAAACGGCGTCGGAGGTGCCGGCTGGTTGAACAACTCCACATCGTTGTCGATGCGCACCTGGATGGTATCCAGCGGCGAATCGTCGGATACCATAAATACGCTGAAGCCGGTGCCGATACCGGTAGCCCATTGGGCAGCATCTACGTAGTGCAGGTTTTTGATGCGGATCAGTTTGGATTCCGTGTTTTCCGTGTGCACCGTGACATCCAAGGGCGTAACCAGCGGGTTGTTGGCCGATTCTTTGATCAGGGTGTCCGGGAAAATTTGAATCAGGCCATTGAACTGGTTGATGCTGCCCCGTACCGTTATTTTGTCTTTTTCTTTTACACTGTATCCATAGGTATTGAGGGCGCTAAACACCGTGATCCCGTTGTTGCTGCCGTCGATCATGGTAAACTGCAAGCCCGTAGCGCCGCGCAGGTTTACGCCGTACACGGTAGCACTGAGTTCGCAGTATTTGCCCAGTGAATCGGCTACGCCCTCGCTGTTCAGGTTGTTGATTTGGTCGATCGTATATTTGGGATAGCACCGTACGATGATGGAAACAGTGCCTTCGTCGCAATCGGTATTTTCACAGACCTGGTAAGTGAATTGGTCCGTACCGCAATATCCGGCTGCAGGTGTGTACAGAATCGTGTTGTTGGCGCCGACGGTGGCGGTCCCGTGTTGCGGTCCCGTTTGGATGTTGAGCGTCGCGGTGCTTTGGCCGGGGAGCAGGTCGTTTTGCAAGACCTGGAAACTCGCAGCAGTGCCGGATGCCGTAATGTATTGGTCATCCAGCGCCGTTACCCCGCTGGGGCAGCTGGCAGCAGCGCCGGGGTTAGCCAACACGGCTTTCCCGTTGATGGTAACGCCGGTTGGGGTGGTAGCGGCTTGCCAGTTGGCGGCCTGGGTATTGTCGGAATTCGGATCGCAGAGTACCAGCGAGGAGCCGTTGCCGACAGCGGCGATGGGCCAGGGAGCCATGTTGGAATAGGCCACTTTGTCGATGGTATCGCCGGCTGGGTTCAATACGGCCAGCAATTCGCCGCCGTTGGACAGGGCGCCGGCCCATTGGTAGGCGGTTTTGCCAAACTGGTTTTGCATGGCAGCGGCGTTGACGGCCGTCAGCACGTACTCGTTCGGGCCAAGGGTAATGGCAGGAAACACCATCGTAACGCCCACCATCGACCAGTTTTCCAGGTTAACGCTGGCATTGCTGTTGTTGTACAACTCGATGTATTCCAGGGAGTCCACGTTGGACTCCGGCGGGTTGTACATAATTTCGGTAATGACGATTTGGGCTTGGCTGGTCAGGGCCAGGCAGAGAAAGCAGCAGAAAGAAAGGATCAATTTTTTCATGTCCTGAAAATGGGTTAGCCGGTTTATAGAATGATTGAGCGCCCAAAAGTAGGGAAAAGGAAAGAGCCCGTATGCCTGTCGCTTGAATCGGGTGAAGGTTTCGGAGTTTTGGGCTTTGGATGGCCAAAATTCGCCTAGGGGTTTGTTGGGGGAAATATTGTTTTAATAAAGGAGGCTTGAAGGCCATGCCGGGAAATATTGTACGGAAAACTATATGTCGATTAAACAGGAAACTTAATTAGAAATTAACAATGCCGACTTAATTTCGCTGTCGAATTTCCTTCTTTCACTAAATCCGTTTTACGTATGAATTCTTTTACCCTTCGTTGCATGACAAGTAGGGCCGCCTTGCTAGTGGCTTTCCTGTTGTGCGGGCTTGGCGCGTTTGCCCAGGTTACTACCTCTACCATCGCCGGCACTATTTCCGACAGCAAAGGCGAAGCCCTGATTGGGGCAACCGTTGTGGCTACCCACGTTCCTTCGGGCACGCGCTATGGCACGGCGACCAATGCAATAGGTCGGTACACCCTTCCCGCAGTACGGGTAGGCGGGCCGTTTTCCGTAACCGTTACCTATACCGGCTACGAGCCACAAACCCGGGAAAACGTGTACACCAACCTCGGAACGGCCTCCAATGTCAATTTTTCCATGCAAGAATCCGGTGTACTGATGGATGAGGTGGTGATTTCGGCCAACCGGAACGACATTTTCTCCTCCGACCGCACCGGCGCCGCTCAGACCTTCGGCAAAGGCCAGTTGAACTCCCTGCCGACGATCGGCAGCCGCAGCATCGGCAGCATCACCAAGTACAACCCCAACGGCAACGGCAGCTCGTTCGGCGGCCAGGACAGCCGCCTCAACAACTTCACCATCGACGGCTCCGTGTTCAACAACGGTTTCGGCCTGGGTACCGACGCACAGGCCGGTGGCCGTACGGGTTCCACCGCCATTTCGCTGGATGCTATCGAAGAGTTGCAGGTAAACGTAGCG
Organism: Saprospiraceae bacterium; assembly: GCA_020846655.1. Classification (GTDB taxonomy): domain Bacteria; phylum Bacteroidota; class Bacteroidia; order Chitinophagales; family Saprospiraceae; genus M3007. The sequence continues at coordinate 4,809 of JADLDL010000080.1, forward strand.
CCATTCGATGTGCGCCAGTCGGGCTTTGTGGGCTCGGGTATTAATGCCGTAACGCGCAGTGGCACGAACGATTTCTCCGGTTCGGCCTACTACAACTTCCGAAACAACTCCAGCACTTTCAACGGCACAAAAGCCGCTGGAGCAGATGTAGCTATCGGCAAGTTTGATGAGTCGGTAATCGGCGCCCGTTTCGGTGGCCCGATCATCAAAGACAAACTCTTTTTCTTTGTCAACGGCGAAATGGTGCGCCGCACCGAGCCGGCTATCACCTACGTGCCGGAAGGCTCGACGCTGCCGGGCACGGTAACCCGTGTCAAAAAAGAAGACCTGGAAGAACTGCGTCGTTTTTTGAAAACCAAATACGGCTACGAAACCGGCGAGTTTGAAGGGTACGACAACGAAACGACCAGCGACAAATTCCTCGCCCGCCTGGACTACAACCTGAACGACAAGCACAAACTGACGCTGCGCTACACCTTCCACAATTCGGAAGCCGACCAGTTGATCAGTAACTCCAGCTCCCTGGGCAACGGTACCCGCCGTACGAACACCAACTCCATGTCGTACCAAAACTCGGGCTACATCATCCTCGACAACACCCGTTCCATCGTAGCCGAATGGAATGGCACGTTTACGGATAAATTGCACAACAACTTTATCGTAGGGTACGACAAACAAAACGAAAACCGGAAATACAAAGGCGCCTTGTTCCCCACCATCGACATCCTGGATGGCAACAGCACCTATATTTCCGCAGGTTTTGACCCCTTCACGCCGGCCAACAAACTGAACTACGGTACGTTCCACATCACGGACAACCTGACGTTCTACCAAAACAAACACACCATCACGGTTGGCGCTAACTACGAAAACTACAAATCCAACAACAACTTCTTCCCGGGCTCCAACGGCGTCTATATCTTCAATTCGCTGGCTGATTTCTACGCGGCCGCCAATTCGGACGCCGACACCTCCCCGGTAAGCATCAAACGTTTCCAATACCGCTACTCGGCTCTTCCGGGTGCCGTAGAACCCTTGCAAGTCTTGAAAGTAAACAAGATTGACCTCTATGGCCAGGACGAATTCCAGGTGAGCGATCGCTTCAAACTTGTGTTGGGCTTGCGCGCTTCGGCCATTTCGTTTGCCAAAACAGCGATCGAGAACCCGGTAATCACGGCACAGGACTATGTTGACGAAACCGGCAACGCCGGTTATAAAATCAACACAGGCACCTTGCCGGAAACCAAAATTCTTTGGGAACCGCGCCTGGGCTTCAACTGGGACGTAACGGGTAAAAAATCCACGCAGATCCGCGGTGGTACGGGTATTTTCACCGGCCGGCCGCCCTATGTTTGGGTATCCAATCAAATCGGTAACAACGGCGTGCTCACCGGATTTATCGATGCCAGCAACACGACGAAGTATAAATTCACACCGGACGCCACCGAATTCACACCGGCTACGCCGACGCTGCCTACTACCTTCGACATCGCTGCCACGGACCCGAACTACCAGTTCCCACAGATCTGGAAATCGAACCTGGCCATTGACCAGAAATTGCCGCTGGGCCTGATCGCTTCCGCTGAGTTGATTATCAACAAAAACATCAATGCTGTAAAATACTTCGACAGCAACTTCAAGCCGACGACGCAGAAATTCACCGGCCCGGATACGCGCCCGCGCTTCCCCGGTGCCAGCGCCAGCCGGGTCAACAGCAACGTATCGCGCGCTGCCGTTATGACCAATACCAACGACGGCGGCTACACCGGCGTCACCCTCAAACTGGAATACCCCACCAAAAAAGGTTTTTATGGCATGGCTGCCTATACCTACAGCCAGGCAAAAGACCTCATGAGCGCCGGCTCGATTGCCTCGGGCTCCTGGACGGGCGCCCGCAGTGTGCGCGGCAACAACGACCTCGACCTGGCTTTTGCGGATCAGGACATGCCCAGCCGGGTAGTCGGTATCCTGGGCTATCGCCTGGAGTATGGCGACAATTTTGGTGGCGCCACTCAGTTCTCCCTGGGTTTTGTTTCGGAACGCCGGGGCTTCAACCCGAGTTCGGGTATCAATACCTCGCGCTACACATTTACCATTTCCGGCGACATGAACGGCGACGGTGTCACCAACAACGACCTGCTGTATGTGCCCAACTCTGCCAGCGAACTGACCTTCGTCAACCTCACCGCCGGCGGGGTAACCTACACGCCAGCTGAGCAGGCTGCCGCTTTTGATGCTTTCATCAACCAAGACGAATACCTGAGCACCCGCCGCGGCCAGTATGCTGAGCGCAACGGCGCCTTGTTCCCGGTGCTGAACCGCTTCGACCTTTCGGTTATTCAGGAATTTGGGATCAAAGTGGGTACCAAACGCAATACCCTCCAATTCCGGGTGGATATTCTGAACTTCTCCAACCTGCTCAACAACGAATGGGGCGTGGGTACGGTACTGGTAACCGACCGTCCGCTGGCTACCGCCGGCACCACGGCTGAAGGTGTACCGACCTACCGCTTGGCTACGCAGTCGATCGACGGCAGCCAAAAACTGCTCCGCGACTCCTTTATCAAAGGCGTTTCGCAGTTTGACGTATGGAATGCACAAATCGGCCTGCGCTATATTTTTAACTAAATCGCGCAGCAACTAACAATTTGCCAGGCCGCACCGGAATTTACTCCGGTGCGGCCTTTTTTGTGCCCCTACGCCACGAATCTGCATGCGGTTCGTTTCTGAAAGAAATATCGCTCTATGAGAAAAATCCTGTTTTTCGTCCTGGTTTGTTTTTTTCAAACCATCGCTCTGGCGCCCGCACATGCATATTCACTGGAACTGCCTTCTGCCCGTAAGTCCCAAACAACGACTATCCACAGTTCATCCGATGGGCAGGGCCAAAAACTAAAATGGAAGGACCGCTTGTTGTTGAAAGGGCTGGCCAAAAAAAGTCGCACAGGCAATCCAAGCGACGATAAAGTCAGGCCACTTACGATTACCGGCTTCATCCTGGGTATCGCTGGGTTGCTTACCATATTTTGGGGAGTTGGGGGGCTGCTCTGTCTTGGCGCCATTATTTGTTCTGCGATTGCCTTAAAACGCTACAAATTCTCGAGCAATAAAAAGGGCAAGGGCCTGGCCATTGCCGGCCTGGTGATGGGCTGTGTAGGGGTAGGTTTGACCATCACGGCGTTTGCCGTTCTGCTGATCCTGTTGCACTACTATGTCTAAGAAACTGTTTTATAACCCCTGCCGGAGTGGAAAGGCTCAGGTTTTGGGGATAGACAAGGCTCATTTTTTGGCTAATATTGGGGAATATTCGCCTAAAAATAGCCGCAGTATAGCCACAAAAGATGAGTCTTTGCGCCCGACGTGGGGTTTTAAAACAGTTTCTAAGCAGTAAACCATCCGTAGAGTTTGTATCGTTGGTCGTAAAGCGGCAGTCCGTTTTTGCCTTTTTCATACATTCGCCCCGCAAAAATTGCTGCTTATGAAAAAGATACTCTTGCTTGTCTGTTTCCCGGTCCTGCTCCACGCCCAAGGCGGTATGTGGCTGCCCATGCACCTGGAAAAACAGAATGAAAAAGAAATGAAGGCGATGGGCCTTAAACTTTCGGCCGATGACCTGTATTCCCCCAGCCAGCCCAGCCTGAAAGACGCGATTTGCCAATTTAGCGGCGGTTGTACCGGCGAAATTATTTCCCCCAAGGGCCTGCTGCTTACCAACCACCACTGCGGATTCGACGCCATTCAAAGCCATTCTACCCTCGAGCACAACTACGTGGAAGATGGTTTTTGGGCCAAAAATCAGTCGGAAGAGCTGCCTTGCCCCGGCGAAACAGCCATGTTTGTGTCCCGTATGGAAGATATAACGGCCCTCGCGCTCCAAAACGTAACGGAGATGATGGGCGACCGCGACCGCCAATCCCAGATCGACAAAAACCTGGCCCAAATCCGCGCCAATACCAAAAAGGAGAAATGGGAGGAAATCCTGATCCGACCCTTCTACAACGGCAACCAGTATTTCCTGTTTGTCACCGTCACCTACACCGACCTGCGCCTGGTCGGGGCCCCGCCCAGCAGCATCGGCAAGTTCGGCGCCGATACCGACAACTGGGTGTGGCCCCGGCACACCGGCGATTTTTCCATATTCCGCGTTTACGCAGGCAAAGACAACAAACCTGCCAACTACTCGCCCGACAACCAGCCGCTGCAACCCAGCCACTTCCGGCCCATCTCAATCGACGGTATGGAACCCGGCGACTTTACCATGGTCTATGGTTTCCCGGGGCGTACCGACGAATACCTCCCCGCCATTGCTGTCCAGCAAACCGGTGAGGTACTCGATCCGCTCAAGGTGAGCATCCGCGAACGGGCGCTGAAAATCATGGATGGCTTCATGCGCAAAGACCCCGAAATCAAGATTGCCTATATTGCCCGGTATGCGAATATTGCCAATAGTTGGAAGAAATGGCTGGGTGAAATGCAGGGTCTGAAAACCTACAAAGCCCTCGACAAAAAGAAAACACTGGAAGCCGAATTTACGCGCCGGGTGAATGAAAACTCCGCCTGGAAATTCAAGTACGGCAACCTGTTGCCCCGCCTGGAACAAAATTATAAAGAATTTGAGCCGTATGCCGCCGCGCGCGACAACTTCCAGGAGGTGTTCTCCCGCAACGTCCAATTGATGGGCCTGGTCGGCAACATGAACAACTGGATCAAATCGTACGAAGAGTCCGGCCTTGCTGCTCTAAATGGAAAAATGAGTGTCTACCGGGAGCAACTGGATGCTTTTTACAAAGATTTTCGCCCTGCTGTCGACCAGGCTGTTTTTGCCGCCTTGTCCGAATTGTTTGCGCAGCAAATGCGTCCCGAATGGGGCGGCGATGTTGTAAAAAAGGAAGCCGCCAACCGCGGTGGATACGACAAACTGGCGGACTACCTGTACCAAAACAGCCTGGTGGCCAGCAAGGAAAAATGGGAAGCCCTCATGACCCGCGACCCCAAAGACATCGGGGATGCGTTGAAAAACGACCCGGCGCTCCTGTTGTGGCGCAGCGTTTTCGCGCCCTACCAGGAACAGGTGTCGCCCAAATTGCGCGAACTGCAATCGACGATCAACCTCCTGCAACGCGAATACATGGCCGCTCAACTGGACGTGTTCCGGGAAAAACGTTTTTTCCCGGATGCCAACAGCACCCTCCGGCTAACCTATGGCAAAGTCGCAGGCTTCAGCCCGCGCGATGCCGTGCAGTACGAATACCAGTCTGATCTGGATGGGGTCATGGAAAAATACATTCCCGGCGATTATGAATTTAATGTGCCTGGAAAACTGGTAGACCTTTGGAAAGCAAAGGATTATGGGCAATATGCTACTTCGGACGGACGGCTTCCGGTGTGTTTTCTGGGCACCAACCACACGACCGGCGGCAACTCGGGCAGCCCCGCGCTGGATGCCAAGGGCAACCTGGTCGGCCTGAATTTTGACCGGGTTTGGGAAGGTACCATGAGCGATTTGAACTACGACCCGGCAATTTGCCGGAACATTATGGTCGACATGCGCTATGTCCTGTTTGTGATCGACAAATATGCCGGCGCCAGCAACCTGATCGCGGAAATGAAACTAGTAAAAGGAAAGAAAAAGCGGAAAAAATAGCGCCAAGCCTCGCTCCGAATGCTCCCTTACCAGATATCCATTTATTTTCTGTCCGGCAAAACACCAACTATGCGCAACATCAGTGAAATTCTCACCCACCTGGGCGAAGAGCGGGAACACTATTTTCAGGCTGTAGCCCCGCCGGTGATCCAATCCAGCAATTTTGTTTTTCCGGACCTGGCTGCCTTTCGCGAGGTGTTTGCCGACGAACTGACGCACCACGTGTACACCCGGGGCAACAACCCGACCGTGCAGATCCTGCGGCAAAAACTGGCAGCCCTGGAGGGCACCGAAGACAGTCTGGTTTTTTCCAGCGGCGCCGGCGCCGTTGCCGCCGCCGTCATCGCCAACGTACGGGCCGGCGACCATATCCTGTGCCAACAGGCGCCGTACTCCTGGACAACTGCTTTGTTGCGCAAGTTTCTCCCGCGTTTTGGCGTGGAGCACACCTTCGTTGATGGCACCGACATCGAACAAATCCGCGCCGCCATCCAGCCCAACACCCGGGTGTTGTACCTGGAAAGCCCCAATACCATGACCTTCGAATGCCAGGACCTGGCCGCCTGCGCCGCGTTGGCCCGGGAACATGGAATGGTCACGATCATTGATAACTCGTATTGCTCGCCCCTGTATCAAAATCCGGCGGCGTTTGGGATCGACATTGTGGTGCATTCCGGTACCAAATACCTCAACGGACCTTCAGACGTGGTCGTGGGCGTACTTTGCGCCAGCCAGGCCATGGTCAGAAAAATCTTCGAATCCGAATTGATGACCCTGGGGGGCATTTTGGGCCCACACGATGCCGCGCTGGTCATACGCGGGTTGCGCACCCTGCCCTTGCGTTTGCAGCGCAGCGACGACAGCGCCCGGAAGATTATCGACCGCCTGGACAAGCACCCCAAAGTAGAGCGCATCTGGTATCCGTTTCACCATGATTTTCCGCAACTGGAATTGGCCCGCAAGCAAATGCGCGGTTGTGGCGGTCTTTTTTCCGTCCAATTTAAAACGGACAGTCCGGAAAAAATGGAACACTTTGTGCACCGCCTGAAGCGTTTTCTAATGGCGGTGTCTTGGGGTGGGCACGAATCCCTTCTCATTCCGACGATTGGTTTTTACAACATTCCGGGCAAACCCAATCCTTCCCTGCCCTGGACGTTTTGCCGCTTTTATATCGGGCTGGAAGATCCGGACTGGCTCTGGGAGGACTTGGAGCAGGCGATGGAGGTGTTGTAAGCGCAGCAAAAAATTTAATTTACCTCCTCAAATACATTGCCATGCACCTGTTGAAACAACCAACTTTTTCTGCTCAGGGTAAGCTGAACGGGGTTATTGAAATTCCGGCCGGCACCAACCAGAAATTTGAAATTGATAAAGAAACTGGCCATATACGCCCCGATCTTCGGGATGGACGGCCGCGAATGATTAATTTTTTGCCGTATCCGGTGAACTACGGGTTTATTCCGTCTACCCGGATGGACAAAAACCGGGGCGGCGACGGAGACCCGTTGGACGTTTTGTTGTTGGCAGAGTCGGTGCCTTCCGGTACGCTCCTGGAAGTTGTGCCCATAGGCTTACTGATGCTACAGGATGGCGGTGAATGGGACAATAAAGTGCTGGCTATTCCGGCCGACCCGGTGCTCCGGATCATCACGGCCACGGATTGGCAGCACTTTCAGCAGGACTATAGCGCCATCCGGCACATCCTGGAACTATATTTTATGTATTACGATGGTTTGGGGGTAATGACCCTGATGGGCTGGGGTGATGAACAGGCGGCGCTGGAGGAAGTAAAAAAATGGCAATTGACCTATTGAGAGCAACCATTTTTAAAACTACTTGTTTCTGTTCTCGGATTTTATTTTTTGGAGATTTCGGTACCTTATGCAAAATTCTACCCCGCTTCTTCGCGAGCCTGCGCCCATCCCTATGCCACACACCGAGTACCGGTACACCTATTTCCGGTCCAGCGAATTGGCGGGCCCGGACTGGGATGCCGCTGCGCCGGCCAGCGACCTGTTTTTCCGGCGCGAATACCTCCGGGTGCTCGAAAATTATCCGCCGCAGGGTATGCGTTTTGGCTACCTGGTGTTTTACCGGGGCGAAGAGCCGGTAGGCGTGGCCTTGTGCCAGATCAAATATTTCAAAGGCGACGACAACATCAACGAGTTGGAAACGCCGACCAAAGACCCCTGTTTTTTCTCCGGCTTATCGAAATGGTTCAAACGCTGGGTAGCGGGCAAAATGGCCGCCGATATTTTGATTTGCGGCAATATGCTGCTAACCGGCGAACATGGATACTGGTTTGATTATCAAAAAATTACACCCGATACGGCGATGCAGTTGCTGGAGGAGGCACTGAACAAAGTAGCCCGGAGTGCGGATAGCGAAGGGGTAAAAATGCCCGTTATTTTGGTGAAAGACCTGGCGTCGACACACCGACGGCAGGGTCAGATTTTGAAGAACAAAGGCTATGTTGAATTTGATATCCAGCCCAACATGGTTTTGCACCTGCCCTTTTTGCATTTTGACGAATATATGGGGGCCATGTCTACCAAATACCGGACACGGGCCAAACGGGCTTTTAAAAAAGGCGAACGCATTGAAAAGCGGGAACTGAGCAATGCGGACATTCAGCGCGAATTGCCCCGGATGTATGCCCTCTACAAGGATATCGCCAACACGGCCGGCTTCAATATGGTGGACCTGAATGAGGACTACCTGGCTGCCTTGAAACGGGATTTGCCTGAGCAGGTGCGTATCTTCGGGTATTACCTGGACGGCCACCTGCTGGCGTTTTTTACGACAATTCTGAATGGCGCCGAACTGGAAGCCCACTTCCTGGGCTACGACAAGGAACACAACCACGACCTGCAACTGTACCTGAATATTTTATACGACATCGTCCGGATTGGTATTGAGTCCGGTTGTCATTCTATTGTTTTTGCGCGTACAGCCTTGGAAATCAAGAGTTCTGTAGGTGCGGTGCCGCACGAGTTGTATTGTTATTTGCGGCACCAAAATCCATTGGTCAACAAATTTACGGGCACCATTCTGGATTACCTGAAACCCGTGGAGGAATGGTTGCCGCGGCACCCGTTCAAACATGCCTCGGACTTGGACGACCATGCGGCGTCCTGAGCAAGCGGATTGGGTTAGTGTAAAATGGCAAACTCTTCGACTTGAAGGCCGTCCTCGTCTTTCACCCAAAGCAAATACAAGCCGGGAGAAGGGCGCTCCATCAGCACCTGATTGCCGGCGGCGGCCATGTTTTCTGCCCTCCCATCCCAGATGACCTTACCGGTCATGTCGGAAATCCACCATTCGGCGGGTGGCAAATCGGGCCCCGGTAGCGTAGCCAGGGCATCGTTGCGGACTTCAAACTCGCCCCGGTTGGGGTTCGGAATGATGCGCAGTTTGGATTCTTTTTCGGGTTCGCCTACATCGGCATCTTCGTCTATCCAAACAATGGCGCTATTGGTACACACCGTTTCGATTTGGTCGAAGGTGATGCAGGCATGGTTCAAAATGGTTTGGCCGGGCGCCAAAAAGGGTTTGGGTTTTACAGTGAAGAGGATGAAGCCGACAGAATTGGCGCCGCCTTCGCTGCTGTCCGGCAAATAGATGTCGTCAAAGTACCAGCGGATGATGTTGCTCAGGTCCCGCACCAATTGATAACTATGGCTGGAGCCTTGCATTTCAAAAGTACTGGCGTCGAGCCGGGCATCGAGAGTATCACGGATAATCACCTGGTACACAGTGTCCGGACCCGGATTTTGAAAGCGAATCAGGTAGGTTACCGTAGCGCCTTCTTCGATTTCAGACGGCGTTAGAACGGCATCGCCCAAGACTTGTTTATCGTTTTGTGCAGATACGAGTACGGGCAATAAAGACAGTGCTACCCAAGGCAGAACCAAATGACGGAGGCGATTCATGACAAATCAAATTAATTTGGTCAATCGGTCGGGCAACCGATTTTATGATTCCCGAAGGTAGGAGAATTATCTTTGCCCTTCTCAATATTAACATCTTTGGAATGTACCTGCGTTGGCGCTTTGCCCAATTTTTTGAACTCCTCTGGTGGAGGCTTTACCTCCGGAGAAAAGAAAAACCCGCCTACCTGGCCTGGAAAAAAGCCTATTGGGAGCGATTCCTGGAGCGGGCAGGCAACAAGCCGCAGCCCGGCAGTGCCGTGCTGGATGCCGGTTGCGGTCCGGCGGGTATCTTCATGGCGCTTCCGCACTGCCGGGTAGATGCAGTGGACCCATTGCTTCGGCGGTATGCAGCAAGCTTGCCGCATTTCGATCCGCAGGATTACCCGCAGGTTCGCTTCCTGGAACAAACGCTGGAGTCATTTCTGCCGGAGCAACCCTATTCCACGGTCTTTTGCCTCAATGCCATCAACCACGTCGCTAATTTGCCGCTGGCCTTGGACCGCCTGAGTAGCCTGACGCAGGCCGGCGGGCGGCTTTGGGTGTCGGTAGATGCCCACCGCTGGTCTGGCCTGAAGGCCTTGTTTCGTTGTATCCCTGGCGATATTTTGCACCCGCACCAGCACAGCCTGGAAGAATATGAAAAGATGCTACTGAACAGAGGTTTGGTCCTGGACGCGCCGCTGCTGATTGCACCGGGGCTGATTTTCAACTACTACCTGCTGATGGCACAACAGCCAGATGGCCTGACCCGGCCCTAATCCGGAATTGGCTGTAGCCCGTGCTTCTGGTTGCTGGTTATGTTTTTGAAGGTCCACTCCAATCGCTCGACGAAGGCTGCCTGCCTTACCGGGCAATGGTTGAGCGGGCAAATCTGGCAACAGGCTGGGGCGATACAGCCATCGGTATGGACAAACATTTCTAGGGGTTGCTGAAAATTGCTTCGGATCAAGTCCTCCAGGACATCAATTTCCCGGTGTGCTTCATTTACGTTAAAATACCAGGGCACGGTCAGGTGGCAGTCGAGGTGCAAAATAGCGCCGTATTTGATGATGCGCAGGTTGTGCAGGTCCACCCAGTTATCGGGCTTGTTGGCATTCAGCACCTGAATGAGTTGTCGCAACAGTTGCTCGTCCGCCTCATCCATGATGCCCGAAATGGTTTGGCGAATAATTTTGTACCCCTCCACGATCACCAGCACGCCAAACAGGATGGCAACCAGCGAATCGATCCAGGGGAGTTGGGTGAACTGGATGAGGACCAGGCCGGCAACAATACCCAGCGTACTCCAGGTATCCGTTTGCAGGTGTTTGCCGCTGGCCTGGAGCGCAATGGAAAAATTGCTTCGCCCGGCGCGGATGCAATACCAGCCCATGCCATAGTTCACTAGCGCGGTCAGCAGGATGACCCAAATGCCCAGGTCCAGGTCGCGCAAGGTGTGCGGGTGCAGCAGGTTATTGAACGACTCATAAATAATGATAAGGCCGGCCATTAAAATCAATACGCCTTCAAACGAAGCGGAAATCAGTTCCACCTTTCCATGTCCGTAGGGGTGGTTCTCGTCGCGCGGACGCGCTGCAATTTTCAAACTATAAAGTCCTGTAAATCCGGTTACTACGTTGACCGTGCTCTCGAGTGCATCGGTGAGGATCGCCACGGAATGCGTGACGTAATAAGCAAACAACTTGAGGCAAAACAACAGGCAGGAAACAAAAACTACTGCGGTTTGAACCCGGATGTTCATTTGGGCAACAGTACTGGCGGTATGCATCGAGGGCAGCGGTTTGATTATTCCCAATTGGTTTCCTGGATGCGCCGCACGTAGGGTAGGGCGGCCAGTTCAAACAAAACCCGCTGGTAGTTTGCCTGGCCGGTGGAGCCAATGATCAACCACTCCGACGGCCCGCAACCACTTCGCCCGGCAGCACCCGCCATTTTTTCGGCGGTCCGGTCTATTTGCCTGACCTTTTTCCAGTACTTTTCAACGGCAGGTAAGCAAAATTCGTAGTTCACTACTACCTTGCCGTCGCTTGGTCCGGCGTATCCGTCCGGACCAATGCGTTTAAAATTAATATCAACTTTTTTCCAGGTGTTTGGGTCTTCCGGCTGGGTTTTGCGCTGACAACCGGCTAAGAGCAAGCCCCCAAGCACACCCGCCACCCCTAATTTCCAAAGGTGCATCATTGCGTTGTATTTTATATTTCGAGGCAAACATATTGATTGAACCCTATTGACTGAGCCTATCCATCGTTAAAACAATAATTTAGAATCAATTAACTTTCCATCCTTGATGAAATCTAGACGCGATTTTCTCCACCAATCCATTCTGGGCTCGCTGACGGCCGGCACGCTGGGCTTCTGGGCAAAAGCAACCGAATGGTTTGATGTTCCGGAAAAAGGTGCTTTCCCGGTAGTGATTGCTACCTGGGACAACCAAAAAGCCACACAGGCAGCCTGGGATGTACTTTCAAAAAATGGCCGCTCGCTGGATGCGGTGGAGGCAGGCGTGCGCATACCCGAAGCCGATCCACTCGATACAAGTGTCGGCTACGGCGGTTTTCCCGATCGGGATGGCAATGTCACCCTGGATGCCTGCATCATGGATGAGTTTGGCAATGCCGGTTCCGTGAATTTTTTGGAACATATCATGCACCCCATCAGCGTGGCGCGAAAAGTGATGGAAGAAACGCCGCATGTAATGCTTTCGGGTTCGGGCGCGCTGGAATTTGCCCTGAGCAAAGGATTTATCAAAGAAGACCTGCTCACTGAAGTGGCCCGGGAAGCCTGGGAAAAATGGAAGATCACGTCCGAATACAAGCCGGTGATTAACATCGAACGACACGACACCATCGGTATGGTGGCCATCGACGCGCAACGGCGCATTGCCGGCGCTTGTTCGACCAGTGGCCTGGCCTTCAAAATACGGGGCCGTGTCGGCGACAGCCCGATCATCGGCGCCGGCATGTTTGCCGACAACGAAGTTGGCGCCGCAGCCGCCACCGGTTTGGGTGAAATGGTACTACGGACGCTCGGCAGTTTCCTGATCGTGGAAGAAATGCGCCGGGGCAAGCACCCGCAAAAAGCGGCCGAAGAAGTGATTCGGCGCCTTGCCCGGAAATACCCAAAGGATTGTGCCGACAACCAGGTCGGTTATGTCGTGCTGGATCGAAAAGGCCGCCACGGCGCCTATAGCCTGCATCCCGGTTTCAATTATTCGCTGTACCAAGGCGGCCAAAATTTGGTTGTTGAAGCCGGCAGCCTGTTCGCTAAATAGCCGGGGCCGGACCCGCTTTACCTGCCCAAAGGCAGATGCCGCTCAGGTCTGGTGGCCCCGGCATTGCTTTCATAGCGATAGGTATCTGTTATTGTTTGATTAATTTCTGGTACAATACCCGCTGGGCAGCCGTTTGGATGCGGATAAAATATACCCCGGCGGCTATTTCCGAACCAAAACGCACATGGATCGGCGACTCGCCCAACGCGACCATTGCGGGCACGCTGCGCCCGCGGGCATCCAGGACCTGGACTTCCGCGACAGGATCATTGGGCCAGGGCGATGTCAGTTGAACCGCATCGTGAAAAGGGTTGGGCTGGGCCAGCAGGCGTGACGGAAAACCGGGTTCTACCGCCGCTGTGATGACGTTAAGACCCTGCCCTTCAATGATTTTGTAAAATGAATTGGCCTGCAAGCCGGCAAATGTTTCCCGCAAGCCGGAGGGCCAGGATACCTCCACGGAATCGACGGAAGTGGCATCACCCAATCCGAAATGCTGCCGCAGATCACTTTGGCTTTGGAACGAATTGTGCGCCTGCACTTGCCGGATTTGCCAGACGGCTTTTCCCTGGATCGTGGCTTTGATCCGGATCGAGGCGCCAATAGCCGAGCGGTTGCTTTGCGTGCCTTGCAAACTCAGTTCGACCCAATGCCGGTTTCCCGCCAGGTCATCGTTGCGAAACAAGGAGCGGCTGGTGCCAATGCCGTTGATGTAGGAATCCAGGTCACCATCGTTGTCGTAGTCCGCCAAAGCAATGCCACAAACATTGGTAAACGCCACCGCAGCGGTGGCGGCATTCGCAAATGTTCCGTTGCCGTTGTTGTGGTAATATTGGACGCTGGTGTTGTTATCGATCGAGAGGAGCATGTCCTGGTAGCCGTCGTTGTCGAAGTCGCCCCACACATTGGCCAGGTGTTGTCCCTGTGTGGTAAAAGGCGTTGTTATACTTGAATATCCCGTGGATCCTTTTTTATAAAACCGGTTTGGGGCGCCGGTGTAATTGGTCAGGCAAATATCCAGGTCGCCATCGTTGTCGAAATCTGGAAAATTATAGGTTTGCCCATCCTGCAACGCAGAAAATGGCGCAGTACTGAGCCGTTGCAGGCTGAATACGCCATTTTCCTTGAGCAGGTTGCGGTAGCAAAAGTCCTGAGCGCCCGACCCGGCCGGGCCTGAGCCGATAAACAGGTCCATATCGCCATCCAAGTCATAATCGGCCCAGATGGGCACGGTGTACGGCGCAAGTTGGTCCGTAAATTCATACCCGGTGACGGCCGTGAATTTGCCATCGGTGCCCTGCAAAAACATTCGGCAGGGGAAGGGGCCACTCGTGTGGAACCCATTGGCATGCACAAACAGCACGTCGAGGCGACCGTTGTTGTCGGCATCTGCCAGGGCGCAATCCCAGGCGGAGTAGTCGGTGAAATTGGACAACAGATCGGAGGCTGCTGTAAAGGTTTGGTCACCGTTGCTCAGGTGTAAGCCCGAAACGAGGCTGGCACTGATGGCATCGGCATGGCCGTCGTTGTTCAGGTCGCCCCAACTGGCTCCGGCAGCATCCTGCCCGCCCGTGGCGCCCGCGACATCGGGCCATTGCGAGAACTGCCCATTGCCATCATTGTGGAACAAAAACCGCTGGCTCACAAAGAGATCAGGCCGGTTGTCTTCATCCACATCGATCCAGCAAACCCCCTTGTAGCGTGCCTGGGTGTTGGTAAAGGTGGTGGCTGGGTTGTTCGGGTCGACAACCTTGCTAAAAAGGGCTTGTCCATACAGCGACCACGGAACCAGCAGCAGAAAAGTCAAAATGTGTTTCATGTGTTATTTGTGTTGGTGATTGTGTTGCTCAAAACTGTTGCACAAACCCCACAAAAGCGTCAATTCCGATAAAACTTACCTTTTCCACTCCAACCTTTTGCCGCAGGATAAACGACAAGCGGATACTTTAGCGAAACCGAATCGATCTACTCCGGGCAGTACAAGCCCGCCAAACAAATCTGACATCTTATGCTTCCTGCACCTTCTTTCAATACCTGGACGATCGTTTTTTTAATTGCTGCGGCACAGGGCTATTTTGTGGCGGCGGTCCTGTTCCGGTGGCGCCGGGGCGATCCGGCAGCCAACCGCTTGCTGGCGGCCCTGGTCACGCTTTTTTCGCTTACCCTCACCGAATACGTGCTGTACTGGACCAACTATATTTACCTGCTGCCGCATGTGGCCAACCTCACGGCACATTTTCCCTTCCTGTTTGGGCCTTTGGTATATTGGTACCTCCGTCGGATCTACGAACACCGATCGTTTCAACCCGTCGACCTGTGGCATCTGCTGCCTTTTGGCCTGGCGATGGGGAGTTTTGTGTTCTGGTTTTTGGCCCCTTCGGATCTAAAAGTTAATATCCTGGCCGGCAAAGCGAGTTTTCCCATTTCCAGGTGGGTATATTTCATCATTTTATGGGGCCGGATCGCCAGCATGGCTGCCTATGCTGTTTGGAATTGGCTCTACATTCGCAGGCAATCCAGTGTAGCGCTTTCCACCCCCTGGGCCCTTCGGCTCAATGGTTTTTTTGCCGGCTTTCTCCTGGCCTACGCTTCCTACTTTATCCTGGTTCGGTTTTCGTTTTTCAACCTGCTATGGGATTATCACATTTCGGCAACCATGACGGCCTTCATTTACCTGATTGCCTACGCAGGATATGCCCAACCGGCTGTTTTTGAAGGGTTTGCCTGGACGGACCCCGAGGCGCCGGTGAAATACCGAAACTCTGGCCTTACGCCGGAGGCCAGCCGCTCCTTGTTGTTGCGCCTGCATGACGTGATGCGGGAACAGCGCCTCTACCGCGATCCAGAACTCAACCTGGAGGGTTTGGCAAGCCGCTTGGGCGCGAGTAAGCACCATGTTTCGCAGGTCATCAACGAACACCTGGGCGCCAGTTTTTTTGAATTTATCAACCACTTGCGGATCGAAGAGGCGAAAAAAATGCTGGCAGAAACCACCCGTGGCGACCTGCATGTGATTGAGGCTGCCTATGCGGTGGGGTTTAACAACAAGGTCTCGTTCAATGCTGCATTTAAAAAAGCCACCGGCATGACGCCTACGGAATACCGCAAAAGCCATAGCAGCAGCGATAATGCCGACGCAACCCAGGGGGCTGTTGGCGAAAGCCGCTGAATGAAACACCGTACTTTAGCCCGGAGATATCGCTTGGGCTATGCTTCTGAATTGGAATACACAACTGCTACACCATTGGCCGCCGGCCTTGGAACAGGTGCAGCGCGCCTTGTTTTACGGCGACGCTTTGTTTGAAACCTGTCGGGTGTTTGACGGAAAAATACCGCTCTGGGAACGACACTGGGCCAGGTTGGCCAATGGCCTGGACAGGCTGGGCATGCAGGCGCCGGAGGGCTGGAATGCCGCATTTTTCCGGGACGAAATCCTGAA
The DNA here is from genome assembly GCA_020846655.1 of Saprospiraceae bacterium. GTDB lineage: Bacteria > Bacteroidota > Bacteroidia > Chitinophagales > Saprospiraceae > M3007. Next base: position 21,095 of record JADLDL010000080.1, read on the forward strand.
AACGGCCGATGCCAATGCGCGCGTGCGCCTCACGGTGTGGCGGCAGGCAGGCGGATTGTACCTGCCGGAGCACAACCGGGCAGAGTTCCTGATCACCAGCCATGCGCTCGAAACCAACCACTTCGCCTGGCTGGAGCCGGGCATCGAACTGGGCCTTTGCCAACGGGTTCGACTCCCGGTGGACGAGTTTTCCAACCTGAAAACCATGAACGCCGCCCGCTACGCGGCGGCGGCACGGGAAGCCCGCGACGCAGGTTGGCACGACGGCTTGTTGCTGAACAGCCGGGACCAAATTTGTGAGGCCAGCGCCAGCAATGTATTTTGGTGGGAGGATGCCCAATTGTCGACCATACCCTTGACGGACGGCTGCGTCGCAGGCGTTTTGCGGGAGACCTTGCTGGAATTTGCCCGGGACAATGGACTGTTGGTTCGGGAGAAATCTGCTACTTTCGCCACGCTCCAGGCTGCAGATGAAATATTTTTGACTAATGCGGTGCGGGGCATGATGCCGGTTCGCATTTTTGCCGGTCGGCAAATAAATCAGGAGCGAACCCAAAAATTGCATGCAGCATTTTCGGCGGCGCTTGTATCCTAATCTCAACACCTTCAATTTATAAAACAGGTTTTTTTGGTGTAGCCATGAAAAAAATTCTTGTTGCCAACCGGGGCGAAATCGCCCTGCGTGTGATGCGTACAGCCCGCCGGATGGGTATCCAAACCGTTTCGGTTTATTCGGAAGCCGACCGCAATGCGCTCCATGTGCGCTATGCCGACGAGGCCGTTTGTATCGGCCCGGCGCCATCCGCACAAAGTTACTTGCGGGTGGATAAGATACTGGAAGCCGCGCAACGCACCGGCGCCGATGGCATTCACCCCGGGTATGGATTTTTGAGTGAAAATGCCGGATTTGCCCGGCAAGTGGCTGCGGCCGGGATCACCTTCATTGGCCCCTCTCCCGAAAGTATCGATATGATGGGCAGCAAACTGTCGGCCAAAGAAGCCGCCAAAAAATTTGGCGTACCCATGGTGCCGGGCATCGAAGAGTCCATCACGGACGTGGAAATGGCGAAAGCCATTGGCCAACGAGTGGGGTATCCAATTTTGATCAAAGCCAGTGCGGGCGGTGGCGGAAAAGGCATGCGCGTGGTGGAACGGGAAGAAGAACTGGCCGAGCAAATGGAACGTGCCATCAGCGAAGCGGTGTCGGCTTTTGGGGATGGCGCGGTATTTATTGAAAAATTTGTCAGTTCGCCTCGGCATATCGAAGTGCAGGTGCTGGGCGATACGCAGGGCAACATCGTGTATCTGTTTGAGCGCGAATGCTCCATCCAGCGCCGGCACCAAAAGGTAGTGGAAGAAGCGCCCAGTGCCATCGTGAGCCCGGAAATGCGACAGGCTATGGGTATGGCTGCGGTGCAGGTGGCCCGCTCCTGCAACTATGTGGGCGCCGGCACAGTGGAGTTTCTGGTGGATGCCGAGCGCAATTTTTACTTTCTGGAAATGAATACCCGCTTGCAGGTGGAGCATCCGGTTACGGAGTTTATCACCGGCCTCGATTTGGTGGAGTGGCAAATACGGGTAGCCCGCGGCGAAAAACTTGGGTTTGCGCAGGAGGACTTGCGCATCCATGGACATGCCATGGAATTGCGCGTTTGCGCAGAAGATCCACTGGATAATTTTTTGCCCTCTGTCGGCCTGCTCGAGCGGTATCGCCGGCCGGAAGGCGCAGGCATTCGGGTGGACGATGGATACGAAGAAGGCATGGAAGTGCCGATTTATTACGACCCCTTGCTGGCCAAACTGATCGTGCACGGCGCTTCCCGGGAAGAAGCGATATATAAACTCAAAGCGGCAATTGCTCAATATGAAATAGAAGGTGTCGCCACCACCTTGTCGTTTGGTCGTTTTGTATTGGATCACCCGGCCTTTGTTTCGGCAGAATTTGATACTAATTTTGTAAAACAATATTTTACTCCGGAGTTGTTGCTGGAAAGCCGCCAGCAACAAGCCAAAGTCTCGGCTTTGCTGGCGCTCCGTTTGCACCTGCAAAACAAACGCCAACTCAAAGCTGTATTATACACATCCAGCAACTGGCAATCTCAAATAAAATAGCTAAACGGCGACGTAAGGCTCCTTTCTTTTTCGGGAAATCCGGATAATAGCCATTTTGGCAACATGAAACAGGTCAAGATCCTACTCGTGGAGGATGAGCCCAAGCTAGCAGGGGCTGTGAAAGAATGGTTGGAGGAACAACAATATAGTGTAGACTTGGCTCCTGATGGAGCGGTAGGCCGGCACTTGGGTGTTTCCAACGTTTATAATATCGTTCTGCTCGACCTGAATTTGCCTTTTGTAGATGGTTTCGAAGTATGCCGGAATATCCGCTCCAAGCACCCCTTCGTGCCTATTATCCTGCTGAGCGCCTGGGGCCATGTGGATCAAAAAATTATAGGTTTTGATATGGGCGCCGATGATTATCTGGTAAAACCCTTCGACCTTCGGGAGTTGTCCCGGCGCATAAAAGCACAACTAAAGCGACCGCAGCCCGTGTCGTCCGAATCCGAATCGGAAGAAGTGCTTCGGGTGGCTGATTTGGAAATCAATACCGGCTTTAAAACAGTAACCCGGGCTGGCGAAACGATAGAGCTGACGGCAAAAGAATATGCCTTACTTGAATTTCTGGTCCGGCGGAAGGGTAGGGTAGCCACCCGAACTGAGATTGCCGAACATATCTGGGAAATCAATTTTGACACAGGAACAAATATCGTTGATGTCTATATTAATTTTTTGCGCCGCAAGATTGACCGGCATCGCGAGACCAAACTGATCTACACCAAACAAGGGATGGGATATTATATCAAGGGATAAAACTGGATTTTTGTCAGGTATGGGTTTTTTACAGCGCTCTTTAATTTTCTTTTAATTTCGGTTTAACGTGAATTCATTTGGCTTGTGACAATTTTGTGCTGCTGAATTGAATATCTTGTTACTGAGGTTATAAAATAAACGGAACACGGATGGGATCCCTTGAAAAGGATCTCTTTTGCAGGCAAGGGTAGCGATAAACGTGTCGCTGCTCTTCCTGTTTTATAAGGCCAACCTTGCCTTCCGGCAGAAACCCTTACCTTCGCGTCAAACCCGATTTGAGCATGCTGGGAAACGCGCCACTGGTCCTGAATGATGATTTTCAATACGTACTCGATGCCTTGGAGAAAGAGGGTCGGAGTATGTTTGTGACCGGCCGGGCAGGCACCGGGAAAAGTACTTTGTTGCAATTGTTTCGCAAGACCACCCGGAAAAAAGTGGCCGTGCTGGCGCCCACCGGGGTGGCTGCCCTCAACGTTCAAGGCCAGACGATCCACTCCTTTTTTGGCTTCCCTCCCCGGATCGTTACCCCACAGGAAGCAGCGCGGCGCGTAACCCGAAAGGACCTCAAACGCCTGTATCAAAACTTGCAAATCCTGATTATCGACGAAATTTCGATGGTCCGCGCCGATATCCTGGACGGTATTGACCGGTTTTTGCGGGTAAACCGGGAAAACATGAGCCCTTTTGGTGGCGTGCAGCTAGTCTTGTTCGGCGATCCGTTCCAACTGCCGCCGGTGGTTACCAACGACCCCGTAGAAAGTGCCTATTTTAGAGATTACTACGATTCGCCCTATTTTTTCTCTGCCAAGATATTTCAGGACGCAGCCTTTCAATTGGAAAGTATCGAACTCCGGAAGGTGTACCGCCAGGAATCGAGGCATTTTCTCCGGTTGCTGGAGGCCATCCGGATCAATGAACTGGATGAAGACGATTTGCAGGATTTGAACGAACGCTGGCAACCCCACTTTGAGGTGCCGGAAGGCTACATTACCCTCAGCGCGCGCAACGCCACCGCAGACCGCATCAACAAAGACACCCTGAACCGGCTGAACGAACCGGAACACATTTTTGTAGCAGACGTAAAGGGGCAGTTTGATGCGAATTTGTTCCCCACAGAGGCCGCCCTTCGGATCCGAAAAGGTGCCCAGGTGATGTTTGTGAAAAATGACCTGGAGAAGCAATTTGTCAACGGTACCATTGGCCGCATAACAGAACTCAGCCCCGAGCAAATCAGCGTCGAAGTACAGGAAGACAACGGCAAAAAACGAAAAATCGATGTGACACCCCTGGAATGGGAAATCCTACGGTATAAAACAGGCGCTACTGGCGATATCGAAACGGAAGCCGTCGGTTCCTTTCGACAGTATCCGCTGAAACTGGCCTGGGCCATCACCATCCACAAAAGTCAGGGTAAAACCTTCAACCAGGTCCTGATCGACCTGGGCGGCGGCGCCTTCGAACACGGTCAATTGTATGTGGCCCTCAGCCGCTGCCGCACCCTCGAAGGAATTGTGCTGCGCCAGCCGATCCGCCAGCGTGATGTTATCACCGATGAACGCGTTGTGGATTTTTTTTCCAGGCTATTTCGGTGACCGATCCGGACGGTTTCCGTATAAAGTTCCGTTTCGCCGATCAAACAAGGGCTGCCCACAAAATTAAACCCTATATTTGCCGGTAGAAACCGATTGTGTATCATTATTTTAAAACTCTTATACCATACCATCATGACAGTAAAAGAAAAATACCAGAGCGTGCTCAACCTTGGCGAGCAACTGAAAGTGCAGAATGGCAAAGTGGAAGAAAAAGGAAACGTGCTGCACGTTTGGGGTACGGTGGAAACCCAACATGAAAAAAATCAACTCTGGGATGCCATCAAAGAAGCCGGTGGCGCCAATCCTGCCGACATCGTAGCAGACATTCAGGTGTCCAATCCCAACGTATTTGCCAAACATACCGTTGAAAAAGGAGAAAGCCTGAGCAAAATTGCCAAGCACTACTACGACGATATGATGAAATACAAAGCCATTTTCGAAGCCAACCGCGATATTCTGGACAACGCAGACGTGATCCACCCGGGCCAGGTGCTGACCATTCCGAATATCTAAGATTTTCGTCGGCTCAACGACTACTGGCAATCAAACCACATACATCGCCGGACGAGAGGATGGATTCCTCTTGGCGATGTATGTGGTTTTGTCATGTTCAGCCGTTCGCTTCCTGGTATACTTTTTGGGTTTCCGCAGAAGGGTGCATATCCAACTTTTCCTGTAAAATGCGGGTACACTCCTGGTATTGCCGCACGGCTTTTTCTTTTTTGCCCTGTGCCAGGTAGCAGGCCATAATTTTCCGGTGTACCGATTCCAGACAATCGTCTTTGTAAAGCATCATCCGAAGGGTGTCAATGGCGGCATCGAAGTTCTTTTTCCTGAACTGGTAGGTGCCGAGGTAGTCGAGGGCGTGGAAATATTTCTCCACAAACTCTTCCCGCGCCCGCACGGTCCAGTCTTCCTGCAGAAATTCTTCCAGCAGTTCAGATCCGGCTTGGGTCGCCGTGCTATACCAGGTAGCCGCCTCCGGTTCATACTGGTGGCGTTCGGCTTTTTTTCCTTCGTTGTATTGTTGTAAAAAATCGTCGACATCGCGCCGAATCGTGATATCCGGATTCAGGTAAAAATACTCATTGCGAAAGCAAATCACCTCGCCGGGAAAATACTTGTCCAGGTGTTTGCGCAAATTGCAAATGCCGACATTCAGGTTGTTTTTGGCGCAATCCGAATCGTGGTCGGGCCAAAAATGGCTGATGATCCGGTCGCGGTGTATCGGTGTTTTGCAATGAAACAACAAAAAACCCAGGAGCGAACGCTGGCGGTGGCCGCCCGGCAGGTCGATACGATTGCCTTTCCGGCTAACCTTCAGGGTGCCTAAAAATTGTACGTACAAATCCACTTCCTGTTCCGGCTTTTTCCAAAAACCGGTTTGCCGGAAAATCTCTGGAATCAGCCCCAGCGAATGGGTTTGTTCCTCTGCGTTGGCTTCCAAATACGTGGAAACTACGGCTGCCAGTTGGTCGTCGTTGAAGGGCGCCAGCAGGCAATCGGTAATGCCGTTTCTGTAGGCTTGCACCAAATAGGCGGCAGAAGGGTTGGCGGTTGCCATAATCAGGGGGACATGGCTAAAGTGGCGCCGGAGCAAGCGAACCCGCTC